>DATCLF010000255.1:0-20336 GCA_036564055.1 Spirillospora sp. | reverse complement strand
CCTCCTACCTCGACATCGCGGTGGAGGAAGGCGCCAAGATCGTCGTGGACGGCCGGACGACCCCGGTCCGCGGCGGCCGGGGGAACGGCTTCTGGCTCGGCCCGACGGTGATCGACCACGTCACCCCGGGCTCCCGGGTGCACCGTGAGGAGATCTTCGGCCCGGTGCTGTCGATCGTGCGGGTGCGGTCGTACGAGGAGGGCATCCGGATCATCAACTCCGGCGAGTACGGCAACGGCACCGCGATCTTCACCAACGACGGCGGCGCGGCCGGCGCTTCCAGAACGAGGTGGAGGTCGGCATGGTCGGCATCAACGTGCCGATCCCGGTTCCGATGGCCTATTACTCCTTCGGCGGTTGGAAAGACTCACTGTTCGGTGACAGTCACGCCCACGGGATGGAAGGCGTCCACTTCTACACGCGCACGAAGGCCGTCACCGCGCGCTGGCCCGCCGTGTCCCGCCCCAGCGTGCCCGCGCCTCCGCGTCCCGGGAGGCGGGAGGGAGTGAACCTCGGGTTCCCGACCAGCGGTTAAGCGCCGATCTTCCTGCGGCGCGCGCCGGGCGCGGGGGACCGGTCGTCCCGGTCCGTCCCGCGCCCGGCGGCCGCGAATGGCGAGAATCCCCCAGATTGGGACAGTGGTGAACAAACAGGGCGCCACGATGTAGCGCGGCGTGAGAACGGCGCACCCCATTGTGAAAATGCCCAGGTCGGGAAGTATGGGAATTTTCCACGTCCGATGGAATGATCCGTCAATTTCCGCCCGGGTGGGCGGAGCGAAGAATGGTCACACCCATTGACGGGCTCTGTGACGGGCGACACAATCTGACTGTCCGCAATAAAACGGACTAATTGAAAGTCAGGGACCGCTGTCAAGATGACATGGGGTCCGGGGCCGCCGACCGGCGGGGCCGATGTGCAGGAGAGCCGCATTATGACCGCAGGCGACCACGCAGCCGAGGTGGACGCGCTCGCGAGACGCTTTCCGGGCTGGACCATTTGGTTCGGCCCCTTCACCGGCCATTGGTGGGCCCTTCCTCCCCGAAGCCGTGACGTCGGCGACTTCCTGGAGGCCGACACTCCGCAGCGGCTCATCGCACGGATCGAGGTGGTCAGACGCACCGTACCGAACCGTCCCCCGATACCGGACCGTCCCCCGATACCGGACCGCCCGCCGATTCCCGATCGTCTCCCGATCGACGATCCGCGGTCGCCCCGCGACACCCGGCCTGACGTGCGGCGTCCCTCGAATCTCCGCCGTGTCGAGGGCGTCACACCGCCGCCGCCGGGCCGGGTGCCGGCGGTCGCGTGGCCAGGCAGCACTGCAAGGTGATCCGCTGTTCCCCGACCTCGCCGCGCCCCGCCGGTGCCGCCGCGGCCCCGGGAAGGGCGGCGACCGTGCCATATCCCTCTCCGGCAACCTCCGTGTATGGCGCGGACGCCAGCACCCGCCGTCCCCCGGGGTCGTGGCGGTTTCCCGACGAACATCACGTCCGATGACCGCCCTCCCGCCATTCGTTCGGAAAGCACAGCAAATACCCTCGCAATGGACACATAATTCTTACCTTGAGGGCCATGGACGGGATACAGCTGAGTTGTGATGGACGGTAATCGCCGGATGTTGCGACGCCGGGTCGAAGGGAAAATCGCGCCGACTCTGTGATCAGGTAACGAGGAGCGTGTCAAGACCGCGGGCGCCCGGACCGGCCCGAGGACCGGCCGCGGGAGCGGTGCGCGACGAGGGCGGGCTCGGGCCCGGCGACCGAGTGCGGGCCGCCACGACGGGCCGGTCGATCGCCTCCCCGGTGCCGCCGAGACGCTACGCTCGCCGACGGGCCCGCTTGACGGAGGGGAGGGCCCCGGGCACGGATCGGGAGCGACATTGCGGCTGAAGGCCACGGCGCGGATGAAGGTGTGGTCCGCCCTGGCGGCGGCCACCCTGCTCGCCGCCGTCGTCGTCGCGTCCTGCGGCGACGACGAGGAACCGGCCGGCGCCGCCAGGGTGGCGAGCACGCTGGGACCGGGTGAGGGCGCGCTCACCCTCGTCACGCTGCCCGGATCCGTCGAGAGCGGCACCAGCGACCCGCGGGTCGACTGGGTCACCCCGTTCGAGGAGCGCACCGGCTGCAAGGTCGGGCTGAAGGTCGCCCGGACGCCCGAGGAGATGACCGACCTGATGCGCGACCGCGGCCGCCGCTACGACGGAGTCGTCGCTCCCCCCGAGGTCGCCGGGCAGCTGATCGCCGAACGGCAGGCCACGCCCGTCAACACCGACCTCGTGGACGGCTTCAAGAAGCTGGAGCCCAAGCTGCGGCGCCTGCTCAGACGGGACGGACGGCAGTACGGCGTCCCGTACGTGTGGGGTGCCAACCTGCTCATGTACGACACCCGGGCCGTCCCGCCGCCGTCGAGCTGGGCGGCGCTGTTCGACCCGGACGAGGCCGGCCGGCACTCCCGCAAGCTGATCATGCGGGACAGCCCGCTGGCCATCGCCGAGGCCGCGCTCTACCTCAGGCGCAAGCGGCCCAAACTGAAGATCGACGACCCGTACTCGCTGACCCCGGCGCAGCTCAGGGCAGCCGGGCGCGTTCTGGCCCGGCAGCGCCCGCACGTCGGAGAGTACTGGCGGCGCCCGGCCGACGCCGTCAGCGCCTTCGCGGGCGGGCGTGCCGTGCTGGGCCAGGGGTGGCCCTACCACGTGGACGTCCTGACCCGCGCGTCCCGGCCGGTTCAGGCGGTCGTGCCGTCCGAGGGCGTGACGGGGTGGATGGACGCGTGGATGATCGGCGCCCGCGTCGAGCATCCGAACTGCATGTACCAGTGGCTGCAGTGGACCGCGTCGCCGGACGTCCAGCAGCAGGTGGCCGAGTGGACCGGGGTGGCGCCCGCCAACCCGCAGGCGTGCTCCGGGGACCGTCTCAAGCCCGGCTTCTGCTCCGCTTACCACGTCGGCGACCGCGACTACCTGGACGACGTCATCTTCGCGCACACGCCGACGAAGTCCTGCGACGGCGAGTCGGACGGGAACGACTGCACCGACTACACCGAGTGGCGGAGAACCTGGATCGAGGCCACCAAGCTCTGACAGCCCGGGCACCGTCCGGGGCCCGCCGCCGACCGGCCCGTGTGGATCCCGATCCGGTGAGAACCTGACGCGGCCTCCGCCGATGGGAGAGGCCTCTCCGGCGCGCCCGGCCGCCCCCAGCCGGGCGCGCCCTACCGGGTGGTCCCGGGCTTCCCCCCGATCGCCCGGGTCACCCTTTTCCCTGGAGAGACTTCCACGACGGCGGTCTGCAGTGACGCCGTCGGCGCGGGCGGCCGTTCTCCGGCCGGCCGTCCGGCGCCCGTGACGCGCTCCCCGGGGCCCCGCCGTGTGCGGGGTGCCGGCGGGGCGGGTGCGCATTCGTCGCACGCGAACACCCCGGTCGAATCCGGCAGCCGGCCGACGCGCACGCGCGGCCGTGGCCACCTCTTGCGGCAGACGACACAGGCGTCCCCGAGGCGTTGGGCCGCGGTCAGCCCGCCCGGGTCGACGGTCGGCTCGCCTGCCTGGCCCATGTGCTCCCCCCGACGGGAGTCGACGTCACGTGGTTCCCTTTATAGGCGGGGAAGGGTGTTCTCCCTGCTAGACGAGGTGAAAAGAGCGGCAAAACCTCCCGTGTTCCCGTCTCGGTCAGGGACTGCGGGGTCACGGCGGCGTCCTCCGCCGGCCTCCGTCCCGGACGGCCCGGTCGAGCAGGACGTACGCAGACCAGGGCCATAAGCTCATGGGCAGGTGCTTTGCCCCACCTTTGGCGGTCAGTGCGTACAAAGGAGACATGTCAGGCTGGCACGCCGTAGCACGCGTCCGGCCGCACAGACCCGGCTCTGACCGGGCGCGCGAGACGCTCCTGGCGATCGGCGCGGCCGGACCCCTCACGGTTGCCGCGGTGGTTGTGGCGGCCGTGACGCTCCACCTCCTGGCCGGGGTCTCCGGTACCGCGGTGCTCGCGACGGTGATGGCCCTGCTCGGCCTCGCGGCGCTCGCGCTGCTCGGCTGGGCCGCCCGTCGCTCGGTCCGCGGCGTCATGCGCCCGGTCGAGCGGCTCCACGCGGAGCTGACCGCGATCGACGACCGCGAGCCGAAGGACCGCGTCACCGTGCCGTCCACCGGGGACGCGGTCGAGCTCCTCGCCGGCCGCGTCAACCTGCTCCTCGGCCGGCTGCAGGAGGCGGCCGGGCACCGCCGCTCCTTCATCTCCGACGCCTCGCACGAACTGCGCACGCCGCTCACCGGGCTCCGGACCCGCATCGAGCTCGCGCTGTCCGCGCCGGACGAGACCGACGTGAACGACACGCTCCGGCACGCGCTGGACGACGTCGAGCGTCTCCACCAGATCGTCGAGGACCTTCTCCTCCTCGCCCGCCTGGACTCCGGGGAGAGGCCCGAGCGCGAGCTCCTCGACATCGGCGCGCTCGTCGAGGACGAGATCGGCCGCCGCGACCCGCCCGTCCCGACCACGGTCAAGGCTGAGCCCCGCCTGGTGGCCAGGGTCAACGGGGTCCGCCTGCGCCGCGCCCTCGCCAACCTGCTGGCCAACGCCGAGCGGCACGCCACGACGCTGATCGAGGTCGAGGTGCACGCCGAAGGAGCGGAGGTCGTCGTCGAGGTGCGCGACGACGGCCCCGGCATCCCGCCCGCCGACCGAGAACGGATCTTCGACCGCTTCGTGCGGCTCGACTCGGCCCGCAGCCGCACCGACGGCGGCAGCGGCCTCGGCCTCGCGATCGCCTGGCAGATCGCCGCCGCCCACGACGGCCGCCTGTACGCGGAGGACCATGTGAAGGGCGCCCGGATCGTCCTGCGCATCCCCCTCGTCCGCGTTCCCTGAACGTGGTCCGCGCGGCCGACGCCCGGCGAGATGCCCGACAATGGGACCCGTGACGTCTCCCTCGAAGCCCGACGGGCCGGCCCGCGACGTGGTCGTGCTCGGCTCCACCGGTTCGATCGGCACCCAGGCCCTGGACGTGATCCGCCGCAACCCCGGCAGGTTCCGGGTCGCCGGGCTCGCCGCCGGCGGCGGACGCGTCGACCTGCTGGCCGGGCAGGCACTGGAGTTCCGGCCCGACGTCGTCGCCGTCGCCAAGGCGTCGGCCGCGCAGGACCTGCAACTGGCCTTCTACGCCGAGGCCAAGCGGCGCGGCTACTCCTCCGGCGACTACTCCATCCCGAAGATCGTGGCGGGTCCCGACGCGGTCGCTGAGGTCGCCGCGTGGCCGTGCGACGTGGTGCTGAACGGCGTGACCGGCGCGCTCGGCCTCGCCTCGACGCTGGCGGCGCTGGACGCCGGGCGCACGCTCGCCCTCGCCAACAAGGAGTCCCTCATCGTCGGCGGCCCCCTCGTCAAGGAACGGGCGCGGCCGGGACAGATCGTCCCCGTGGACTCCGAGCACTCGGCGCTCGCCCAGTGCCTGCGCGGCGGCCGCGCCGAGGAGGTGCGGCGGCTCGTGCTGACCGCGAGCGGCGGCCCGTTCCGCGGCCGCACCCGCGAGGAGCTGGCCGGCGTCACCCCCGAGGAGGCGCTGAACCACCCGACGTGGAACATGGGCCCCGTCATCACGATCAACTCCGCGACGCTCGTGAACAAGGGGCTGGAGGTCATCGAGGCGCACCTGCTGTTCGACATCCCGATGGACCGGATCGAGGTCATGGTGCACCCCCAGTCGGTGATCCACTCGATGGTCGAGTTCACCGACGGATCCACGCTCGCCCAGGCCAGCCCGCCCGACATGCGGCTGCCGATCGCGCTCGGCATCGACTGGCCCGACCGCGTCCCGGACGCGGCGCCCGGCATCGACTGGACCAGGGCGCACACCTGGGAGCTGTTCCCCCTCGACGACGAGGCGTTCCCCGCCGTCGCGCTCGCCCGCCGCGCCGGTGAGCTGGGCGGCACGTTCCCTGCCGTTTACAACGCCGCCAACGAGGAATGTGTGGACGCGTTCCGCGCGGGACGGCTCCCCTTCCTCGGGATCGTCGACACCGTCGCGCGGGTGCTGGACGAGCACGACGGGCAGGGGCCGGGCGGGTCCGCGCCGTCGCTGGACGACGTCCTCGCGGCGGACGCCTGGGCGCGCGCCAGGGCGAGGGAGCTGACCGCGAGCCGACCGACCGTGACCGACTGACCCCCCGGGGTCCGCCTCGGGACGATCCAAGGGGACCCGCATGGCCTTCTTCCTCGGCGCGCTGGCGTTCGTGGTCGCGCTGCTCGCGTCGGTGATGCTGCACGAGGGCGGCCATCTGCTGACCGCGAAGCGGTTCGGGATGAAGGCGACGCAGTACTTCGTCGGCTTCGGGCCGACGCTGTGGTCGACCCGCCGCGGCGAGACCGAGTACGGCGTCAAGGCGATACCGCTGGGCGGCTTCGTCAAGATCGTGGGATACACGCCGCTCGAGCCGATCGACGCGGCGGACCGCGAGCGCGCGTTCTACCGCCGGCCCGCCGGGCGCCGCGCGGTCGTCATCGGTGCGGGCGTCCTCGCCAACTTCCTGTTCGCGTTCCTGCTGCTGATGGCGATGGCGATGACGGTCGGCGTGCGCCAGCCCGGCACCGCGACCAGCACGGTCGACGAGGTCACCCCGTGCGTGCCCGCCTCGGTGCGCGCAGCCTGCACCGAGAACCGCCCGCCGTCACCCGCCCGGCGGGCGGGGCTGCGTCCCGGCGACCGCGTCGTCGCGTTCGGCGGTGCGCCGGTCTCCGACTGGGACGGCCTGACGGACGCGATCGCGCGGGCGAGACCGGGCCAGACCGTCGAGCTGACGGTGCAGCGGGACGGCGCGCCGCAGCCGGTGTCCCTGCGGATCACGCTCGCGGAGGTGGACGACCGCCCCTTCGTCGGCATGTCCGCGCGGGTCGTCGGCGGCGGGTACGAGCGCACGGGGCCCGTGGGCGCCGCGGTGTTCGCCGCGCGGGGCGTCGGCCGCGTCCTTGACGGCATCGGCGACGTCGTGGCGGACCTGCCGTCCGCGATCCCCCGGCTGTTCTCGCCCGAGCGGGAGAGCACGCCCGGCGGCCAGGTCGGAAGCGTGGTCGGGGCGACCGACGTGTCCGGCCAGATCTTCGCCTCCGAGGCCTCCACCGCCCGCGACAAGATCGCGCTGTTCCTGTCGCTCGTGGTGTCGCTGAACATCTTCCTCGGGGCGCTGAACCTCCTGCCCCTGCTGCCGCTGGACGGCGGTCATCTCGCGGTCGTCGGATACGAGCGCGCCCGCGCCGGGATCAACCGGATCAGGGGCCGCCCGGACCCCGGCACCGTCGATATGAGGAGGCTTCTGCCGCTGACCTACCTCGTGGTGCTGCTGCTGGTCGGATTCGGGGTTCTGCTGATTCTCGCCGACCTGTTCAACCCGCTGCGGCTCCAGGAATGACACCCGCTACCCGAATGACGTCCTCACTCAGAGGACAGTCGTTACCCAACGGACACTCGAATGACACTGCTATCTGCAAGACACCGCCACCCGAATGACACCGTGTGTTCACCTGATGTAGTCGTAGGGTCACTGGAATGGGGGCCGGGCGCCGTCAACCCAGTGGCGTGAGGCGCTTAGGCTTTGTTCCGGGGCCGGCGAGCCGAAGGAGAGGGATGAGCGTTTCACTGGGAATGCCGGGCGTTCGCGGCGAAGGCGACGGACGGGGGCCGCGTCCCCTCGCGCAGCGCCGCAAGTCCCGCCAGATCATGGTCGGGGACGTGCCGGTCGGCGGGGACGCCCCCGTCTCGGTGCAGTCCATGACCACGACGCTCACCGCGGACGTGAACGCCACGCTGCAGCAGATCGCGGAGCTGACCGCGGCGGGCTGCCAGATCGTCCGCGTCGCGGTGCCGTCGCAGGACGACGCCGACGCACTGCCCGCGATCGCGCGCAAGTCGCCGATCCCCGTCATCGCCGACATCCACTTCCAGCCCAAGTACGTGTTCGCCGCGATCGACGCGGGCTGCAAGGCGGTGCGGGTCAACCCGGGCAACATCAAGAAGTTCGACGACAAGGTCGGGGAGATCGCCAAGGCGGCCAAGGACGCGGGCGTGCCGATCCGCATCGGGGTGAACGCCGGGTCGCTCGACAAGCGGCTGCTGGAGAAGTACGGCAAGGCCACCCCCGACGCGCTCGTGGAGTCCGCGCTGTGGGAGTGCTCGCTGTTCGAGGAGCACGACTTCCGCGACATCAAGATCTCGGTCAAGCACGCCGACCCGGTGGTGATGATCGAGGCGTACCGCAAGCTCGCCGCCGCGTGCGACTACCCGCTGCACCTCGGGGTCACCGAGGCCGGCCCGGCCTTCCAGGGCACGATCAAGTCGGCGGTGGCGTTCGGGGCGCTGCTGGCCGAGGGGATCGGCGACACGATCCGGGTGTCGCTGTCGGCGCCTCCCGTCGAGGAGGTCAAGGTCGGCACGGCGATCCTGGAGTCGCTGGGGCTGCGCCAGCGCGGGCTGGAGATCGTCTCCTGCCCGTCGTGCGGGCGGGCCCAGGTGGACGTGTACAGGCTCGCCGAGGAGGTCACCGCCGGGCTGAGCGGCTTCCCGGTCCCGCTGCGCGTCGCGGTGATGGGCTGCGTTGTGAACGGCCCCGGCGAGGCCCGGGAGGCCGACCTCGGCGTCGCCTCCGGCAACGGCAAGGGCCAGATCTTCGTCAAGGGACAGGTCATCAAGACCGTTCCCGAGTCCCAGATCGTGGAGACCCTGCTGGAGGAGGCCGTGCGCATCGCCGAGGAGATGGGCGTCGAGATCGACGAGGACGGCTCGGCGTCGGGCCCCGGTGCGCAGGTCGTGGTCAGTTGACGTCGAGCGGCTGAGACGGACGAACGCCGTCCCAGAACGCACGGACCACGGCGATAGGCGGTAACGAAAGGGCCCCGGGTGATCGCACCCGGGGCCCTTTTCGCATGCCGGCGGTTCCTCAAGCCGGATCGCCGGTCCGGCCCGCCGCACGATCCGGTCGATCATCACAAAGACCTGATGATCTTGTCACGATTACATATCCAGTCACTCCTGCCCTTGCCGTCATAAGGGACAAAGTGCCAACAATCTCCACGCAATCCGCATCCGCAATGCATCGGCGTGGCTCCCCCCTCCGAACCCGTTGACCTCCGAACCCGTTGACGGGACGTCCGGAGCCGCCGATCGGAGAGGGTCACATGAAAAGGATGGTTCTCGTCACGGCCGCGGTGGTCGTGACGGCCGGTGGCACCGGCGCCGCCGTTCCCGCGGCCGCCGACACCGTCCCGGGCGGTGTCGCCGCAGCGGCGGCGGCAGCCGCGGCCAAGGGCATCGACTGGGGAGCGTGCGAGGTCACCGGCCCCGACGACCCGATGAACAACGCCCAGTGCGCGCAGGTCGAGGTTCCGCTTGACTACCGGAAGCCGAACGGGCGCAAGATCTCCATCGCGGTGTCGCGGTTCCGGCACACCGACGAGAAGAACTACCAGGGCGTCCTGTTCGTGAACCCGGGCGGTCCCGGCGGCTCCGGGCTGGCGTACGCGCCCGCCCTCGCCCGCTGGCTCGGCGCGGTCGGCCACGCCGACGTGGCCGCCAAGTACGACATCATCGGCTTCGATCCCCGCGGCGTCGGGTCCAGCAAGCCCGCCATCACCTGCGACCCGCACTACAACGACCCGATCCGCCCCGCCTACGTGCCGGAGAACCGGCGCGAGGAGAAGGTGTGGATCGACCGGTCGAAGAAGTACGCGCGGGACTGCGAGAAGAAGTTCGGCTGGATGCTGCCCCACATGCGCACCACCGACGCCGCCCGCGACGTCGACGTGATCCGCGCGGCCCTCGGCCAGAAGCAGATCAGCTGGTACGGCTTCTCCTACGGCACGTACTTCGGGGCCACCTACGCCACGCTCTTCCCCAAGCGCGTGAAGCGGATGGTGATGGACGGGAACGTCAACCCGAAGAACGTCTGGTACAAGGGCCAGCTCGAACAGGACAAGGCGTTCGAGCGCAACATCCGGTTGTGGTTCGCGTGGATCGCCAAGCACGACGCGGTCTACCACCTGGGCACGACGGAGAAGGCCGTCCGCACCAAGTACTACAAGGCGCTGGAGGCGGCGAAGAAGTCGCCGATCGGCGGTGAGATCGGCCCGGCCGAGCTGAACGACATCCTCCTGTCGGCCGGTTACAACACCGGCTACTACATCCCGCTCGCGCAGGCGCTGTCGGCCTGGATCAACGACGAGAACCCGTCCGGGCTGCTGCAGTTCCTCAACCCGGGCGGCCAGGACAACGACTTCGCCGTCTACCTCGCGGTCCAGGGCGCCGACGCCCCCTGGCCCCGCGACTGGAAGACGTGGCACGACGACGCGGTGAAGCTCCACCGTCAGGGCTACACGTTCGAGACGTGGGGCAACGTCTGGTTCAACGCCCCGATCGCCTTCTGGCCGTTCAACGGCGGACCCAGGCTCAAGCTGAAGGGGAGCAAGCACCTTCCGGGCATACTGCTCGTCCAGTCCACGAAGGACGCGGCCACGCCGGTCGAGGGCGGCCTGGAGATGCACAAGGTCTTCCCCTCCTCGCGGCTGGTGTTCGAGGTCGGCGGCAAGACCCACTCCAACACCCTCAACGGCAACAAGTGCCTGGACGACCAGGTCGCCGCGTACCTGGACACGGGTGCGCTGCCGGGCGGCCGTCCCGGTCCCGACGCCTACTGCGACGCCGTTCCGGAGCTCAACGACCCGGATCCCTCGGCCGTGCAGCTGAAGTCGTCCGGGACCGTTCCCGGCAAGGACCTGCCGGTCGGGCCGCCCGTCGTCCGCTGACACGATCGCGCGCTGAAACAGCCGTGCGCTGACACGGTCGCGCGCTGAGACGCCGGTGGCGCGTCCGCCGCGCTCCGCATCCCGGGGCGGGCGGGCGCGCCACCGGCGTGCCGGCGGCGGGACGCGCGGTTCGCCGAACGCGGTTGGGCGGAACGGCCCCGCTTCGGGCGGGAATCGCGCGATTTCGTGGTTCCCACCGCCCACGGCCTCTCCGCAGTAGAAAACCGGAGTGCTGAACGACGCTGGGAAGAGGGCCGCCGCCGGGACGGCCGCCCTCGCGCTCACCCTCGGGGCCGCCGGAGCGGCCGCCGTGCCCGCCCCCGCCCTCGCGGCGGGACGTCCCGGAGCCGAGCCCGCCCCGAGACCCGCCGGACTCGACTGGAGACCGTGCCCGCAGAACGACCCCGTCGAGGGCTCCCGCCTCAAGGGCCTCCAGTGCGCGTCGATCCGGGTGCCGCTCGACCACGCCCGCCCGCACGGCAGGCAGATCACCCTGGAGCTGACCCGGGCCCGGCACACCGCGTCCGAGTCCCAGGGCGTCGTCCTGCTGAACCGGGGCGGACCCGGCGCGCACGGACGCGACCTTCCCGCCTACTTCAAGCGGTACCTGCCGCCGGACGTCTTCGCGGCCTACGACTGGATCGGGTTCGACCCGCGCGGGGTCGGCGCCAGCAAACCGTCGCTGAGCTGCGACCCCGGCTACCGGAACCCCGGCCGGGCGCGCCCGGACACCATCCCCGCGAACGCGTCGGAGGAACGGGCGTGGAGGGCGAGGGCCGAGGCGTACGCCGACGACTGCGCGGAGAGGTACCGGACGGTCCTCCCGCACATGGGCACTGTGGACGCCGCCCGCGACCTCGACGAGATCCGCGAAGCGCTCGGGCAGAAGAAGCTCAACTACTTCGGCTACTCGTACGGCACCTATCTCGGCGCCGTGTACGCCACGATGTTCCCCGGCCGCGTCCGCCGCATGGTGCTCGACAGCGTCGTCCGTCCGAGCGGCGTCTGGTACGAGAACAACCTCGACCAGAACGTCGCGTTCGAGAAGCGGATCCGTGCGTACTTCCGGTGGATCGCCCGCCACCACGCGACGTACGGGCTTGGAAAGACCCAACGACAGGTCGCCGCGGCCTACGAGAGGGCACGGGCCGCTCTGAAGGCCGACCCCATCGACGGCAGGATCGGTCCCACCGAGCTGGAGGAGATCTTCCTCGCCGACGGCTACGGCGACGCCACGTGGCCCACGCACGCCGCCGCCCTTTCCGCCTACGTACTGCGCAACGACCCCGAGCCCCTGCGCAAGGCGCACCGCCCGCCCGACGCGCGCGAGCAGAACGGGTACGCCGTCTACACCGCCGTCGAATGCCGCGACGCGGCCTGGCCGCGCGACTGGAGCCGCTGGCACGCCGACGCCGAGCGCCAGTACCGCCAGGGCTACCGCTTCGAGACCTGGAACAACACCTGGTACAACGCCCCCTGCGCTTTCTGGCCGGTGCAGGGCGGGCCGCGTCCCGAGGTGTGGGGGAGCCCGGCTCTGCCGCCCATCCTCCTCGTCCACGCCACGGAGGACGCCGCCACCCCGTACCGGGGCGCCCTGGAGACGCATCTCAGGTTCCCCACGTCCCGGCTGGTCGTGGAGTCCGGCGGCGGGAACCACGGCGTCGCGTTCGGCGGGGACCGGTGCGTGGACAGGGCCGTCGCCGCCTACTTCGAAACCGGCAGCGTCCCCGCGGACAAGTCCGGTCCGGACGCGACCTGCGCGGCCCCGCCCCCGCCCGAGCCCGCCGCGACCGCGAAGCCCAAACGGGAACGCCCGGTGGACGTGCCGCCCGGCGCCGCCCGCCGCTGAACCCGCCCGTCACCGGGCTCACCCGGCACTGAAGCACTCGACAGGGGGTGCTCGACAGGGGGCCTCGACAGAGGAGCGCGTTCGGCACCGGGCAAGCTCGTGCAGGCGCCCGCGTCCGCGCGCACCTCCCGGCCTCCCTCGGTCCCCGGAGGTGCGCGCGGCCCCGGACGGCATAGGCTTGTCTTGTGGTGCTTTCAGTGGTGAGGGCCGAACGGGAGCCGCTCCCGTCGCGGAGCCGGTAGCCATGCGCATGCTCGGCTCGATGCCGGTACGCGTGCTGGACGATCGGCACCGGGCGGAGGCGCTCGCGATCCTCGACGCCGACCCGGTGTCCAACGTGTTCGTCAGCTCCCGCGTGCACGCCGCGGGACTCGACCCGCGCCGCCTCGGCGCGCAGATGTGGGGCTATCTGCAGGACGGGCGGCTCGTCTCGCTGTGCTACTCGGGAGCCAACCTCATCCCGGTGGCGGCGGGTCCGGAGGCCATCCGCGCGTTCGCCGAGCGGGCGCGGTCGCAGGGACGGCGCTGCTCGTCCATCGTCGGCCCCGTCGACGCGGTGGCGGAACTGTGGGAGATCCTCGCGCCGTACTGGGGGCCGGCCCGGGCCGTCCGCGCCAACCAGCCGGTGATGGCCACCTCCACGATCCCGGACGTGCCGCCCGACCCCGGCGTCCGCCGGGTCCGGATGGAGGAGTTCGACATCGTCTACCCGGCCTGCGTGGAGATGTTCACCGAGGAGGTCGGCGTGTCGCCCAACTCCGGGGACGGGGGAGTGCTCTACCGCGCCCGCGTCGCCGAGCTGATCCGCGAGGGCCGCGCGTTCGCCCGCATCGAGGACGGCCGCGTCGTGTTCAAGGCCGAGCTCGGCGCCGTGACGCCGCGCGCCTGCCAGGTGCAGGGGGTGTGGGTGCCGCCGGACCTGCGCGGTCAGGGCCGCTCGGTGGCCGGGATGTCGGCGGTCGTGCGGGAGGCGCTGCGCAACTTCGCGCCGACGGTCTCGCTGTACGTCAACGACTACAACACGCGGGCGCGGGCCGCCTACCGGCGCGTCGGCCTCACCGAGGTCGGAGCGTTCATGTCCGTCCTGTTCTGAGTCACCGCCCGTTCCGCGGGGGATGGACCGGCGTCGTCCCGGCGTGAATCGATCTTCGCGGGCCGGGTACCATCCGCCCGTGGAGTTCGCCGGGGCGCTACGGCAGGCCATCCAGGACAGCGGTCTGACCTTGGAACGGATCCGCCACCGGCTTCACAAACGGGGCCTGGCCGTCAGCGTGGCCACGCTCAGCTACTGGCAGCGCGGACGCAGCAGGCCGCGTTCCCGGGAGGTGGTCGTCGCCCTGGAGGAGATCCTCCAGGTTCCCCAGGGGAGCCTGACGGCGCTTCTGGACGGCCCCTGCCCCACCGGGCTCTCCGTGCCCGCCAGAACGTCCGCCCAGGCCGAGCATCTCCGGCCGGCGGGGGACCTGTGGTCCGATCCCGACCGTTACGCGTGCCTCGTCGGGCAGCTCGACCGGTCCGGAGACCACCGGCTCGAACGGCTCAGCATCCACGACGTGTACCGGCTGGACGACGCCGGCCGCACCTGGACGCTGTCGGTGCGGACCGTGCTCCGCGCGGCGGGCGACGACATCGACCGCGTCGTGTGCGTCCACCAGACGGACGTCGCGGGCCCTCCCGGCGCCGGTTCCGCCCCGGGGCCGGGCGTGCGGAAGGCCGCCCTGTCGCAGGTCCGGTACTGCCGCCCCGGCCGGGTCCGGGCCGAGGGCGGGCTCATCGCGTTCGAGCTCGTCTTCGACCGCGTCCTGTCGGCGGGCGACACGGCGGTCGTCGAATACGAGCTCGGCCCCGCCGGGCCGCCCGCCCGCGACTGCTACGACCGGCGCTTCCCCCAGCCCGTCCACGACTACGTGGCGGTCGTCCAGTTCTCCGGCGACCGGCTCCCCGCGCGCTGCTACGGCTTCACCGCCGAGGACTCGCGGGCGCCGCGGCGCCGCCTCGGCGAACTGTGGGTCGGCACGTCGGGCAGCGCCAACATCGCGGCGGGGGCGGTGCGCCGCGGCATCGTCGGCATCGAGTGGGAATGGCACTGACGGACACTGCGCCGGCGGGAACTGCACGAGCGGCTCCCACCGGGTGGGAGCCGCCTCGGCCCGCGTCTTGAGAATCTGCCCGTTGGAATCGGCCCTTCCAGGCCTTACAGTTGGTCGCTGAAGTCGCGCAACGCACGAGTCAGGCCGTCATGCGGGGGCCGGCCGGAGGGATCCGGAGGCCAGCGGTGCAGAGTGTCGCCGAAGACGATCTTCTAGAGGTGCTCCACAACGGCCCTTTCGACGTCGCCCTCCAGACGGCCATCCAGGCCCGCGGTCTCAGCCTCGACGCGGTGCGGCGGCGCCTGGAGGAGCAGGGCATCGCGGTCAGCCTGTCCACGCTGAGCTACTGGCAGCGCGGCCGGACCCGTCCCGAACGCGCCGACTCCCTGCGCGCCGTCCGCGGCCTGGAGGTCGTCCTCGGACTGCCGCGCCACTCGCTGCTCACCCTGCTGAAGCCGGCCGCCGAACGCTCCTTCGGGCCCTGGCCGACGGTGGAGGAGCTGTGCCCGGAGCCCGGCGTGCGGGACCTGCTCGACGAGATCGGCGAGCGCGGCGGGCGGCAGCTCACCGGGCTCAGCCTGCACGACCAGCACACGATCGGGCGCCGCCGGGAGCTGCGCGAGGCCCGGTCCCGTGCGGTGTTCCAGGCGCAGCAGCGCGGCGTGGACCGCTGGGTCGCCGTCTATCACCATCCGCAGGGCGTGCTGCCGACCTCGCGCACGGCCCGCGGCTGCCGGTTCGGGCGCGTCCGGATGGACGAGAGCAGCGGCCTCATCGCCGCCGAGCTGCTGTTCGACCGGCCCCTCGCCCGCGGCGAGACCTACCTGCTGGAGTACGGCTTCGGCTTCGACGAGAAAGGGCCGCCCGTCACCGAGGAGGGACGCGGGTTCCGTGCCCCGCAGCACGAGTTCCTCATCGAGGTCCGGTTCCACCCTGACGCGCTGCCCGCCCGCTGCTACCGGACGTGGCGTCCCGACGCCAACACCGCCCTCAAGGACACCGCCGACCTGCGGCTGTCCAGCTACCACAGCGTCCACTTCATCGAGTTCGGCGTGACCGCCGGGTACCACGGCATCCGCTGGGAGTGGACGTGACCTTCCCCCGCCGGGGGATTCACCAGGAGCCCGCTACTTCACCAGGAGCCGGAGGAGCCGGTCCGGTTCGCTCTCGGGATCGTCGGTGAGGCCGGCGTGGACGGGTCCGGGCTGGACGATCGTGCTGCGGGGCGCGGTCAGCCACCGGAAGCGGCTGCCCGGCGACTCCGCCGCGGCCTGCCCGGCGCGCTCGCCGCCGCAGCAGATCGCCTCCACGGCCGTGAGAGCCGTCCGCACGCCCGCGAGGTCCAGGGACGGGTCGAGGGCCTTGAGGCGCTCGTCGTCCACGTGCGTGCGGCACGCGAGGTAGTCGCGGGCCCGGCAGTACACCACCACGCCCACGTTCATTGCCTCGCCGCGCTCGACGCGCGGGACGACCCGCAGCACCGCGTACTCGAACACCGTCGGCTGCGCCGCCGTCCGGATGTTGCTCACGAGGCGCCTCCGAGCCGTTCGGGACGGTTCCGGCCGTGCCGCGGCGCGGTGCGGGACGGCCCGCCGGAACCGGCGTCGGGCAGCCACTCACGAGGCTTGCCCGCGCGCGGCAGGAGCACGTCGACGTAGGCGTCCCGCACGGCCTGCGGGCCGTCGAAGCCGGGTTCGTTCTCCAGCCAGTGGTCGGGCACCAGGGCGGTCACCTCGCGCAGCAGCTCCTCGGTGATCTTCGGGGCGAGGGCGGCCTCGGCCTCCGCCAGCTTCGACGCGAACGGCTTCATGACGTGGTCGTCCACGTCGTACGGCCCGGAGAACAGCTTCGCCGCGTTCGACCACGCGTGGTGGAAGATGAGGCTCGCGCCATGGTCGATCAGCCACAGGTCGCCGTGCCACACGAGGATGTTCGGGTTGCGCCAGCTGCGGTCCACGTTGCCGATGAACGCGTCGAACCACAGCACCCGCGAGGCGAACTCCGGGTCGGGCCGCCAGCCCAGCGGGTCGAACCCCAGCGAGCCGGGCAGGTAGTCGACGCCGAGGTTCCAGCCCGGGCTGGCCTTCAGCAGGTCCTGCACGTCGGGGTCGGGCTCGTGGCGGCCGATGGCCGGGTCGAGGTCGATGAGCACCTGGTCGGGCACCCGGAAGCCGAGACGCCGGCCGAGCTCACCCGCGATCACCTCGGCGATGAGGGCCTTGCGTCCCTGCCCCGCGCCGTGGAACTTCATGACGTACGTGCCGAGGTCGTCGGCCTCGACGATGCCCGGCAGCGACCCGCCCTCGCGCAGCGGCGTCACGTAACGGATGGCTGTCACATGCGGCAACACGCCGCAACGCTACCGGGTGCCCGCGGGCCCGGGATAATCGGCGGCATGGGCGTTGAGCTGCTCGACCTGTCGGTGCCGATCGTCACCGGGATGCCCGTTTTCCCGGGTGATCCCGAGGTCGAGGCCGTCCCCGCATTGACCGTCGCCGACTCCGGGGTCAACGTCCTGCGCCTTCACATGGGCTCGCAGTCCGGCACGCATGTGGACGCCCCGTTCCACATCGACGACGCGCTGCCGCGCCTGGACGAGCTTCCCCTGACCCGGTTCACCGGCCCGGCGCTCGTCATGGACGTGCGCGGCCTGGAGCCCCGTGCCCCGATCGGCCCCGAGCTCCTGCCGGCGGGGCTCGCGCCCGGTCTCGTCCTGCTCGTCGCGACGGGCTGGTCCGCGCACTGGGGGACCGATCACTACCTGGGCCACCCCTACCTCGCCGCAGAGACGGCGGAGGCGGTCGTCGCCTCCGGCGTCCGGACGGTCGGCATCGACGCGCTGAGCGTCGACCGCACCCCGCCGCCGGGCTCGGAGGAGTTCTCGCTCGACGCCCACCGCGTCCTCTGCGGGGCGGGCGCGGTGATCGCCGAGAACCTCACCGGGCTCGACCGGCTCGTGGAGGCGCAGCGGGCCGGCTGCGCGATCGAGGTCTCGCTCTTCCCGATCGCCCTCGCGGGCGCCGACGGGGCGCCCGTCCGCGCCGTCGCCCGCGTGGACGACCG
This sequence comes from Spirillospora sp., assembly GCA_036564055.1. GTDB lineage: Bacteria > Actinomycetota > Actinomycetes > Streptosporangiales > Streptosporangiaceae > Spirillospora. The sequence continues at coordinate 2,544 of DATCLF010000255.1, read as the reverse complement.
AGCCGTCCTCGTCTGAGCGCCGCGTGTCCGGCCGGCGCGGGGGTCCCGTGCCGGTGGGCGGCGCCGGTGTCAGCGGACCATCCGGAAGCAGAAGAACGTCGGGAAACGGTAGTACTGCCTCTTGCCGGCTTTGACCGCGCCCAGGATGATGAACACCCAGCTCGCGAAGATCAGTTCCAGGTACGGCGCGGCGATCGGTATGAGGAAGAGGGGCTCCTCGAAGGCGACCGCCGGCGGAACGCACAGCACCACCACCACCAGAAGGTGGATCAGCAGCGTGAGCTGGAAGTTCAGCGACTGGGCCGCATGGAAGCGGGTCAGCGGCGAGGTGTTCTTCTTCACCAGGTAGATGATCAGCGGGGGCAGGAGCCCGACCACGAGGTTCAGGACGTAGGCGAGGACCGCCCAGGTCGAGTCCTCGTCGGGCGTCGGCCGCGGGGGCGGGCCGTACCCGTAGCGCGGGTCGTAGGGAACACCGAAGGTCCCTGGATAGGGAGGCTGACCCGGAGGCTGGTCATGGGGAGCCTGACCGTGGAAGGACTGGTCGTACGGCGCCTGGCCCTGGACGGGCTCGTCGTAGAGAGGCTGCCAGGAAGGTCCGCCCGGGAGGGGCTGGGCGTGAGGATCCTGTTTCGGGTCCTGCCCGTAGGGTCCCGCGTAGGGCGGTGGCTGGTCGGGCGGCGGGGGTTGGTCCGTCACTGGGCGTCCTTCGATCCGGCTGCCGCTGAAATCTATCCGAAGGCCGTCGTCAATCTATCCGAACACCGTCCCGATCCGAACACCGTCGTCCGGCGCGGGGCCGCGGCCGCCCCCGCCGTCCCGGCCGGGTTCGACCGCATTCTAGAATTGCGTTCGGCACGAGGGAGGGGCCGGATGAGCGTGACGCCGTCGAAGCGGCAGGAGTCGGGCGACGAGGGGTCGGCGCTGGCCGATCTCGTCGCGAGGATCCGCGAGCTGGCCGAGGCCGCCGTCCGCACCCGGACGGGCGCCGCGGAGGCCGCCGCGGTCGCGGACGAGATCGAGGCGCTGACCGCGCGGCTGTCGCGACGCGAGCACGACGCGCCTTCCGCGGCCGGGCAGGGCGCGGCGGACCGGCACGCGGTCAACCCCGTCATCGGGGTCCTCAACCCGTTCGCGCCGCCGGTCGGGCTGACCGCCTCCCCGGACGGCGTCGTCCGGGGCGAGTTCACGCTCGGCCCCCTGTACGAGGGACCTCCCGCCCACGTGCACGGCGGCATGTCCGCGATGGTGCTCGACCAGGCCCTCGGCACGGCGGCGGCCGCGGCCGGAACGCCCGGCATGACCGCCACGCTGGAAGTGCGCTACCGGCGTCCCACGCCGCTCGGCGTCCCGTTGTCGGTCGAGGCGAAGGCGAGCCGCGCAGAGGGGCGCAAGGTCTACGCCACCGGGACGATCTGCGACCCGGACGGACGCGTCACCGTCGAGGCCACCGGGGTGTTCATCAGGCCGGAGGTCTGGCCGCCGCGCCAGGCGCGTCCATCACGCAAGGACGGGGACGCGGAGGCGTCGCGGTACTCGTAGGCCTCAGCCGCGTGGGCCTCAGGCTCGTGGGTCTCAGTACTCGTAGACCTTGACCGACGGTTCGCCTCCGGACCACATGGCGACCACCGACGAGGAACGCTCGTCGCTGAGGAAGTCGACGCGGAGCGATGCCCCGGCCTGCGCCACCCTGGTCTCGTACCCGGGGTTGGGCGTCGCCGACACCAGCCGCACGCGGTCCTTCTCGATGGACAGCGCCGCCCGGCCGCCGCGCGTGACGAAGCTGCGGACGTTGGTGCGCGGCTTGCCCGCGCCGCTCGGCTTGTCGTCCGGGGTCTTCCTCTCACGCCCGCCGTCGCTCGGCGTGGCCTCCGGAGACCGTGGGCGCGCCGGTGCGCGGTCCGCGTCGCCCGGGGGACCCGGAAGCGACGTCGGGGAGCCGACCGACGGCGGCTCGGGCGGACTGGACCGGATGACGGACCCCGCGACGGGCGGCGGCGAAGACCTTTCCGACACGGCGCCGCGCACGACGCCGCGAACTCCCAGCCAGGAGAGGGCGACCGCGAGCGCGGTCACCCCCGCCCACGGGGCAACATACGACATCGCGCGACGCATGGGCACATGGTGGCATACGGTTCCGCCATGGCGAGTGTTCTGGTGGTCGAGGATGACGCAAATGTCCGGACCGCCCTCATACGGGAACTGACCGTGCGGTCGCACGTCGTGCGCAGCGTCGGCACCGCGATGGACGCGCTGCGCGAGGTCACGCAGGCCCCGCCCGACGTGGTCGTTCTCGACTTAGGGCTTCCCGACCTCGACGGCGCGGAGGTTCTGAAGATGCTGCGCGGCGTCTCCGACGTGCCAGTGATCATCGCGACGGCGCGCGACGACGAGCCAGAGATCGTCCGCCTGCTGAACGCGGGCGCGGACGACTATCTCATCAAGCCGTTCTCGATCGAGCATCTCAGTGCCCGGCTCGCGGCGGTCCTGCGCAGGTCGGCCCGCTCGGGGCCGACCGCCGAGCTCACCGTCGGCGGCTTGCAC
>DATCLF010000254.1:0-19261 GCA_036564055.1 Spirillospora sp. | reverse complement strand
GCGGCGCGGGTGCTGCGGCCCGGCGGCGTGTACATGGTCAACGTGGCCGACGGGTTCCGGCTGCCGTTCGCCCGCAGGGTCACCGCCACCGTGCGGTCGGTGTTCCGGCACACTCTGCTCATGGCGGACCCTGGCGTGCTGCGGGGCCGGCGGTTCGGCAACCTCATCGTCGCCGGGTCGCGGCGGCCGCTCCCGGCGGCCGAGCTGACCCGCCGCGCCGCGGGCGGCATCGTCCGCGCCCGGCTGCTGGAGGGCGACGACCTGGCCGCCTTCTGCGCGGGTGCGGCGCCGCTGCACGACGGAGAGGAGATCGTCGCGCCCGTCCCGCCGCCCCAGGTGTTCGCGCGTTCCTGAGAGCCGGAGGGGGAGCTGAGAAACCATGATTCTCGTGACCGGGGCGAGCGGCACGCTCGGACGTCCACTCACTCGCCTGCTGGTGGAGCGCGGGGCGGACGTGCACGGGCTGAGCCGCCGCGCCAGGGAGCCCGCGGGCGGCGTGACCTGGCACCGGGGGGACCTCTTCACCGGTGAGGGCGTCGACGCGGCTCTCGCGGGCGTGGAAACGATCGTGCACTGCGCCAGCGACCCGTTTCACCACAAACGGGACCTTACGGCTGCAGAAAGACTCATCGCGGCCGCGCGCCGGCAGGGGGCCCCGCACCTGATCTACATCTCGATCGTGGGAGTGGACAAGATCCCCTATTCTTACTATCGCACGAAGCACGCGGTGGAGAGGCTCATCGAGGGATCGGGACTGCCGTACACGATCCTGCGGACCACGCAGTTCCACACGCTTCCCGAGATGATCCTGAACGTTCTCACCAAGATCCCGGGGGTCATCGCGCTGCCGAAGGGGCTGCGCGACCAGCCGATCGACGTGGAGGAGGTCGCCGAGCGGCTCGCGGAACTGGCCCTGGCCGCCGGGCCCGCGGGGAGGGTCGACGACATGGGCGGGCCGGAGGTGCTCTCGGCCGAGGAGATGGCGGAGGACTATCTACGGGCACGGGGGCTGCGGCGGCCCGTCAGGGTGCCGCTGCCGCTGCTCGGGAAGACGGGCCGCGGGTTCCGGGAAGGGCATCACCTGACCCCCGGCAACGCGGTCGGCAAGCGGACCTGGCGGCAATATCTGGACGACCGTTGCACGCGAAGTTGAGGGACGGAATTCGGTGTCGGTTTCCCCCGTCGTATCGGCCTCACATGGACCCGCGATGTCCCATAATCGAGCGGTGGAGTCGTCCACCCGAATTCTGATTCTCGGCGTGGATTCGTCGGGCAGAATACTCCAGTTCGACCGCAACGCCGCCGCGGTTCTCGCCCCGAACGGCGACGACCTGCACGGCACCGACCTGGACGAGCTCATCCCGGGCGCGCGGGAGCCCCTGATGGAGGCGCTCAAGGCCGGACGGGAGCGCACGGCCATGCTCGCCGTGGACAACCCCGAGGGCGGCATGCTCGACGCGGTCGTCACCGTCCACCCGATGAGCGGCGCCACGCCCGACGTCGTCGCGCTCGCCGTCGTCCGGGTGCCGGTGCCGCTCGCCGACCGGTTCGTCGACCCCGCCGTGATCCGCCGGGCCCTCCTGGACGACGCGCTCCCGCGGATCGGCTCCACGCTCGATCTGGAGATGCTCTCGCGCGGGCTGATGGACGTCCTCGTCCCGCACTTCTGCAACGCCGGCGCCCTGCTCCTGGTCGAGAGCCACATCGACGCCGACGCGCCGCCGGACGGGCCCGACGGCCCGCAGATGCGCCGCATGGCGATCGGGTTCGACGACGACGACCCGGCCTGGGACGCGACGTTCCCCACCGGCGAGTCCCTCGTCTTCCCCGAGGGCACCCCGCACGCCCTGTGCCTGGGGTCGGGCGAGCCGGTGCTGCGCTCCCTCGGCCGCGACGGCGCCGCGGGGCTCGCGGCGGTCTGGCGCCGCCCGCCGGTGGCCGAGCTGCTCAAGGGCGCCTCCATGCTGCTGCTGCCGATCACGTCGCAGGCGGGGGTCCTCGGCTTCTTCGCCTGCACCCGCAACGCCGCGCACCGCCCGTTCGACGCCTACGACGTCGAGATCGGGATGGAGTTCGCGAACCGGGCGTCCATCTTCATCGAGAGCGCCCGGCAGTACTCACGGGAACGCGCCACCGCCCTCACCCTGCAGCGCAGCCTCCTGCCGACCGGGCTGTCGGCGCCGTCCCCGGTCGAGGTGAACCACCGCTACCTGCCGGGCAGCCGCCTCATCGAGGTCGGCGGCGACTGGTACGAGGCGATCGCGCTGCCCGGCGCCCGCGTCGCCCTGGTCGTCGGGGACGTCGCCGGGCACGGTGTGAAGGCCGCCGTCACCATGGGGCAGCTCCGCACCGCCATCCACACCCTCGCCGGTCTCGAGCTGCCGCCCGCCGAGGCGCTGGACCGGCTCGACTCGCTGATGCGCTCGCTCGGCGAGCGGGAGCCCCACTTCGCCACCTGCGCCTACGTCGTCTACGACGCGGTCAGCGGCCGGTGCGAGGTCGCGAGCGCCGGGCACCTGCCCCCGCTGCTGGTCCCGCCCGGGGCGGCGTCGGAGTTCCTGCCGGTGCCGCCGTCGCCGCCGCTCGGCGTCGGCGGCGACGGCCCGATCGTCAGCCGCGAGTTCACCGTCGAGGACGGAACGGTCCTGTTCCTCTACACCGACGGGCTCGTGGAGAACCGGGCCCGCGACATCGACGACGGGCTGGACCGGCTGCAGGCCACGTTCGGGCCGGGCGCGGCGGCCCGTCCGCTGGACGACCTGTGCCAGGCGGCGCTTGACGGCGTCTACGACGACCAGCACCGCGACGACATCGCGATGCTCGTGGCCCGCCTGGCCCGCATTCCCGCCGACCATCACGCGACGTGGGAGCTCCCCTGCGAGGCCGCCGCCGTCCGCCGGGCGCGCGGCCTCGTCCGCGACCGCCTCGCCCGCTGGGGCCTGGAGGAGATGGCCCACTCGACGATGCTGCTGGTGTCGGAGCTGGTCACCAACGCGATCCGGCACGCGGGCGGACGGATCACGCTGCGGCTGGTGCGGGAGGGCGGCCTGGTCTGCGAGGTCTTCGACACCTCCGACGGGCATCCCCGGATCCGCCACCACGACGGCGAGATGACCGAGTCGGGCCGCGGTCTGCACGTCGTGGGCCGCCTGGCGAGGCGGTGGGGCGTGCGCCGCACCTCCACCGGCAAGGTCGTCTGGTGCGAGCAGGAGCTGCCCTGACGTCCCGCTGACGGCCTCGCGCCGACGGCCGGAGCGTTCCGCCGGTCAGTCCCACCAGAAGGACCAGCTCGTCTTGCCGCGGATCTCCTCGGCGTACCCGGCGAGGGTCCCGGGCCCCTGGAACAGGATGTCGGGGCAGAAGGCCCAGTGTTCGGCCGCTACGTGCACGGCGTGCCGGGTGGTGACCGGGGGCGCCGCGACGCTCAGCTCCATCGTGTTGAAGCCGAGCCCGACGACGCGTGCGCCGAACCGGTCCTCCCAGCTGCGCAGCACGGCCGACAGCGGCGCCGTCCACTCGTTGTGGTTGAGGGCGCCCTGCCAGCCCGCGACGGCGGGGGCGTCGGCTCCGCGTTCCACGGCGACAAGGCCGAGCGGCAGACCGCGCAGGGCGAGGGTGCGGGCGTGCCGGTCGGCCATGGTGTCGGGGTCGTCGAGGGGGACGCCGGGCGGGGCGAGCCCCGGGCAGTGCCGTCCGTAGGGGGCGAGGTCCTCGTGGTCCGCCTCGTCGGCCTGCTCCGCCCAGTCGGACCACACCTCGGACATGAACGCCTCGGGGTGGTAGTTGTCGATCTCCGACGCCGGTTCGGGCGCGATCTGCCCCGACGCCCAGGGCTGGTCGGTCTCGTCCATCAGCAGCGGCCACAGGCCCGACCGGGGGTGCTCGGCGCGGAGCCGGCACCACAGCTCGCCGCTGACGGGCTCGTCGCTCAGCCAGAACGCGGGGCGCATGAGCAGGCGGCGCTGCGGGTAGCCGGGGTCGGGCCAGATCAGGTCCCCCTCGGGCAGCGGCACCGACAGCGTCCGCTCGGTGACGTCGACTCCGTCGCCGTCGACGCCGCCGTCGAACAGCCGCGGCAGATCGCCCGGCAGCCGCCGGACCTCCACATCATCCATTTCACGCCGTTCCGGTACAGAGCATGCCAACAGGATCTTGGCACTGGTGATGGTAACGGCGTCGGGCCCGGCCGGGGGACGGGCCGTGCGGTTCGGTCTCCCCGGCCGGGCTCGTGCGGGAGGGGTCAGTGCTCGCGGCGGCGCCGGATCAGGTACTCGGCCAGCAGGCCGAGCGGGGCGATGCCGCTGACCCCGTTGAGGACGAGGCCGATCACCTCGTTCTGGACGAGCACCCTCGACAGCACGTTGACGGCGAGGAAGATCGTGACGAGGGCCCAGCGGACGGAGTTGCTCATGAGTCGGCCTTCGTGAACAGCGTCGGTCGTGAGGAGCTTCGGGGGCGTGGGGAGTCCGGCGGCCTCACGGCGAGGCCGGGGAGGTGCGGCGGCGCAGCACCGCCCGCGCCGGCAGCATGATCGCGGCGACCCCGGAACCGGCCACGCAGGCGAGGACCGCCGCGCACTCCGGCAGCGAGATCCAGGGGAGCGGCACGCCGGTCACCGTGAAGGCGAAGACCGGAAGCGTCACGGCCACGATGAGCGCGCCCGCCGTCACGCCCGTGCCGAGCACGATCGCCGCCTCCAGGCGCAGCATGCGCAGCACCTGGCGGCGGGTGGCGCCGGCGAGCCGCAGCAGCGCGAACTCGCGCCGCCGCGCCGCGGTCGCCACCGCCAGCGTCGTGACGAGGCCGATGGCGATGAACCCGATGATCGCCGCGACGACGAACCGGCCGGCGAGGCTCTGGAGCCGGATCTCGTGCGACAGGTTCGCGTGGACGGTGTCCGGGTCGGTGACGTGGACACCGGCGTAGGCGGAGGTGACCTCCCGCAGGTCGGCGTTTCCGCGAACGAGGATCTGGTCGTCGAGCGGTGAGGCGGAGTGCGCGGCGACGAGGTCGCGGGGGAGCAGGACGTCACCGAAGCCGAGGCCCCGGTCGTAGATCGCGACCACGCGGGCGCGGGTCCTGGTCCCGTCGGGGAGCCAGAACGTCGCGGTGGATCCGACGTCGAGGCCGCCGGCGACGTCCCGGCTGAGCGCGACCGTCCCGCCGCGCAGGTCCGACAGCCTCCCCGACGACACCTTCGGGTCCATGGTCGCCTCGACGCCGGCGCCGACGCCGCGGGCGCTCAGCGACCGGAGGGACTCCTCGCCCAGTTCCCTGACCGGCATGATGACGGTGGTGTGCCGGACCGGCGTCGCCGCCGTCACGCCGGGGATCCGGCGCACCTCGTCCGCGACGCCGCCCGGCAGGCCCGGCCCGGCCGAGACGATGACCTGGTCGGCGCGCTCGCCGTCGCGCGCCTGCGTCTGCGTCGCATGGACCACCGTGGTCTGCGCGAACAGCTGGACCCCGGCGAACGCCACGGTCAGGGCGACCGGCGTGATGAGCGAGCCCGCGCGCAGCGCGGCCGAGCCGGCCGCCTGCTGGGCCATCCGCCCGGTGACCGGGGCGACCGCGCGGGCGGCGCCGCCGAGGATCCGGTTGCCGAGCCGGGCCACCAGCGGTCCGAGCAGCGCCGTCGCGATGATCAGCGCGACGATCACCCCGCCGAGCGACGCGCCGGCCGTGGCGCCGGTGGCGGCCGCCGAGAACCCGAGGCCGTTCAGCCCGATGCACAGCAGCACGATTCCGGTGACGACCCGCCACCGCGGCAGTTCCCGCGGCTCGGCGGCGGCCTCGCCGAGCGCCCGAACCGGGGCGATGCCCGACACCCGCAGCGAGGCGAGGTACGCCGTCGCCACGGCGGTGACCATCGTGAACGCGAAGGCGGCCAGCGGGGGCAGCGGGCCGAGCGCCAGGGCGAAGCCCTCCGGCAGAACGTCCTGGCGGGCCATCGCGGCGTGCGTCGCCGCGCCGACCCCGAGCGACAGGACACCGCCGACGAGGGCGGCGGGGGCCGCGAGCCGGACCACCTCGCCCACGAGCCGCCCGCGCACCTGCCCGGGTGTCGCGCCGACCGCGCGCAGCAGCGCGAGCTCGCGGGCCCGCTCCCGCACCGACAGGACGATCAGCCCTCCGGTGACCACGGCCGCGATCATCGCCGCCACGCCGGCGAAGGACGCGGAGAGCTCGATGATGTCGGTCCGCACGGTCGCCACCGACCGGTCCTCGGCGTCGCCGCGCGCCGCCCCGGTGGACACGGTCAGGCCGGGCACCGCCTTGGCGAGGGCGTCCTCGTCCAGTGCGTCGTCGTCCCCGAGGACCGCCAGGGCGTCCGCCTGGCCGGGGTGCCCGTACAAGGCGGAGGCCGCCGCGTCGGTGAAGAACGCGGCGGCAGGCCCGTCGGCGACGACCCCGCTGACCCGGTACGGCCGGGGCCTCGCGCCCACCTGGATCCGGACGGTCTGTCCGGGCCGGACGCCCGTCGATGCGCTCAGCACGACCTCGTCGGATGCCTGGGGCGCCCGGCCCGCGCTCAGCTCGTACGGGCGCAGCGCCGCCGATGCGAAGCCGTGACCGGTCACGGTGCGGCCCGTCGAGAGCAGGGCGGGGAACGACACGTCCGCCACGACGCTCCGGACCCCGGGCACCGCCCGCAGCTTCGCCGCCGCCGCGACCGGCACCCGGGGGCGGCCGGTCAGCGGCAGGGTCTCCTCCTCCGGCTCGTCGCCGAGCCGTGCGACCCGATGGGTCACGCTGAGCGGACCCGTCACGACCGCCGCGGTCGCCCCGTAGCGGTCGACGGGCGCGTGCGCGCGCAGCGCCGACTCCAGCAGGACCCCGCACGCCCCGAGGACCATCGCCGCGAACATCAGTGCGGCGAAGATCCCGGCGGACGCGCCCTTGTTCGTTCCGGAGCCGTTGCGTTTCGCGGCGTCTCCCGATCTCGGAGCGCTCTTCGGCCGCGCGACGATCCCGGGCATCACAGCGTCTCCCAGCGGGACATGACCGCCGCGATGGTCGGGGAGGTCAGCTGGTCGACGATGCGGCCCCGGCTCAGGAACACCACCGAGTCGGCCCACGCGGCGGCCATCGGATCGTGGGTGACCAGCACCAGCGTCTGACCGGTCGCGTCGACGGTCTCGCGCAGCAGCCGCAGGACGTCGCGGGCCGTGCGCGGGTCCAGCGCCCCGGTCGGCTCGTCCGCGAAGACCACCTCGGGACGCGTGATCAGGGCGCGGGCGATGGCGGCGCGCTGCTGCTGGCCGCCCGACAGCTCCGCCGGGCGGTGCCGCAGGCGGTCCTGCAGCCCAACACGGCGGACGATGTCCTCGAGCCGGGCCCGGTCGGGTTCGGCGCCGCCGAGATGGAGGGGCAGCGTGATGTTCTGCTCGACGTCCATCGACGGGATGAGGTTGAACGCCTGGAACACGAACCCGACGCGCTCGCGGCGCAGCCGCGTCAGACGCGTCTCGTTGAGCCCGCCGAGGTCGGTCCCGCCGATCCGGACGGTGCCCGAGGTCGGCCGGTCCAGGCCGGACGCGCAGTGCAGGAACGTGCTCTTGCCCGACCCCGACGGCCCCATCACCGCGGTGAACGCGCCGCGCGGAAACGCCCAGGTGACCTCGTCGAGCGCCCGCACGTCGCCGTAGACCTTGCTGACCGACTCCAGACCGACCGAGATCCGCCCGCCGGGCGCCGGACCTGCGGGGGCATCGTCGAAAGCCCGGTCCGCCGCCGTGGACCCGGCTGTCATCATCGTCATCGTGTCCCTCTGGGGAATGCCGTTAGTCACGACGACGAACCTAGGTTCGGAAGGGGTGCCGGCACATTGACGCGCTCTCCCGAATTGATGGTGTAGCGGGCTACACCATCGGGGTGGGTGCAGAGTCGGCTGCGGCGGCGCGCCCCCTCCCTTAGCGTGGCCGCCGAGGCGACCACGGTGGGGTGAGAGGTGGATGGCGAAGCGAGCAGGGATCTGAGGCGGACCCTGCGGTCGTGGACGCGGCGCAGCGCGGAGGCGACCGCCGACCTGGTCGGCGCCCTGCGCACGGGCCTGCCCGCGATGCTCGGGCTTCCCGTCCTCATGGCCTTCCTCGTGCTCGCGGTCGTGGCCCTGCCGTGGGTGCCGGCGGCCGTGAGGCCGATGCGGGCGCTCGCCAACGCCGAGCGCAAACGCGCCGGCCGGATCCTCGGGCGTGAGATCCCCGAGCCGTACCGGCCGTCACGCGCCGACGGCCTGCGGGGGCGGGCCGCCTCATCCGGTCGCCGGCCACGTGGCGGGACGCCGCGTGGATGGTCGTTCACGGGGTCACCGGCGTGCTCGCGGCCGTGTTCGCGGTCCTGTTGTGGGTCGCGATTCCGTACGCGTTCAGCATGGCGCTGTGGTGGTGGGCGGCGCCCGAAGGTTCGGTGTCGGCGTTCGTCGTCCTCGACACCTGGCCGGAGGCGCTGACGATGCCGTTCGTCTACGGCACGTTCAACGTGTTCCTCCTGGTGTGGCTCGTGCCGCGGCTCGCCCGGTGGCAGGCCGTTCTCGCGGCGGCGCTGCTCGGCCCCACGTCCCGCACGAGCCTCGCCGACCGGGTCGAGGAGCTCACCACGACCCGCGCCGAGGCGCTGGAGGCGCACGGCGCCGAGCTGCGCCGCATCGAACGCGACCTGCACGACGGCACGCAGGCCCAGCTCGTCATCACCGAACGGTCGGTGAGCAAGCACATCGGTTCCGTGTTCTCCAAGCTCGGCCTTCCTCCGAGCGACAGCGGGCACCGCCGCGTGCTCGCCGTCCTCACCTACCTCAACGCGTCCGGCTGAACCGAAGCCCCTGCCCGAAGGAGACCGACCCGGTGAGCGAGCCCTCCCCGCCGCTGCGGCGCGCGGTCCGAGCCCTGCTGCTGGACGGCGGCGACCTCGTGCTGATCCGGCGCACGCGGCCGGACCGCCCCGTCTACTGGACGACCCCGGGCGGCAGGGTCGAACCCGGCGACGCCTCCCCCGAGGCCGCGCTGCGGCGCGAACTGGACGAGGAGCTGGGCGCCGTCGCCGGGCCCCTCCGCCAGGTGTTCGCGTGCGGGGAGGAGAGCCCCGACCTGTACCGCCTCAGCACCTTCTACGTGTGCCGCCTGATCTCGATGGACCCGTCCCGCAGGCACGGCCCCGAGTTCGACGACCCCGCGAAGGGGCGTTACGACGTCGACCGCGTCCCCTGCACGCGCACCGGGCTCGAACCGATCGACCTCATCCCCGCGACCCTCGCCGCCTACCTCCGCGACCACGCCGCCGACCTGCCCGGCCTGGCGCCTTGACCCCGCCGGGGCTCCCGCCGCCGCGGAAAGGCCCGTACCATCCGGCGGACGCGGCGGGCGTCGCGGACGTCGGCTTGACGTTCCGGCGTGCGGTCGGGGAATAGGGGCGGCGAAGGCTTCTCCGGGAAGGAAGGAGCGCCGGTGGAGAACTGGCCGGGAAGTGAGCTGAGCGAGGCGGAACTCGACGTTGCCTACAACGTGCGGCGGAAGGCGGGCGAGGAGCTGTTCGCACGGCACATGGAGCGGTACCGGCTCGAGTCGCAGCGCGCCGTCCAGGGTCTTCCGGGGTGGCGCGGGGTCGTCTACGACGAGGTGAGCGGCGAGCGGCTGGACGTCTGGGGAACCGGCGAGAGTCTCAGGCCGGTGTTCATCTACCTGCACGGCGGCTACTGGATGGCGCTGTCGAGGGACGTGTCGTCCTTCATGGCGCGGGCGCTGTGCGAGCAGGGCGTCGCCACCGTGGTGCCCGACTACACCCTGGCGCCCCACGCTTCGCTGGAGGAGATCGTCCGGCAGGTGCGGGCGTGCGTGGCGTGGGTCTACCGCCACGGACGCGAGTACGGCCTCGATCCCGAGCGGATCGTGGTCGGCGGCAGCTCGGCGGGCGGGCACCTGACCGGGATGACGATGGTCGGCGGGTGGCAGGGGCCCCTCGGCCTCCCCGAGGACGTGGTCAAGGCCGCGATGCCCATCAGCGGCCTGTTCGACCTGCGTCCCATCACCCGCGTGTACGTGAACGCGACCGTGGGGCTGGACCTGGAGCGCGCGGCGGCGCTGAGCCCGGCGCTGCTGCCCGCGCCTTACCGGTGCCCGGCGGTGTTCGTGGTCGCGGAGAACGACGGCGAGGGGTTCCTTGAGCAGTCACGGTCGTTCCAGCCGGAGTGGGGCGCGGGCGAGCTGATGGTCGTGCCCGGACGCGACCATTTCGACGTCGTCCTCGACCTGGCCGACCCGGGGTCGGAGGTGAACGCGGCGCTGCTCCGGCTGATCAAGCAGTGAGCTCGGCCGCCTCCCGGCGCAGGTGGTCGAGCATGAGCCGGGCGGACGGCGTCGGGGCGCGGTCGGCGGGCAGGGTGACGCCGACCTGGCGGCGGACGGTCTCGAGCGGGACGGGCAGCGGCGCGATGCCGTCGTCGCTGCGGGCCACGAGCTCGGGCAGCGCGGCGATCATGTCGGTGTCGCGGACGAGGGTGCGGACGGTCAGCACCGACGTGCACTCGACGAGGTTGCTCGGCGGGACGAGCCCCTCCGACCGGAAGACCTGCTCCAGCTCGGTGCGCAGCGCGGTCTGCTCCAGCGGGAACACCCACGGGTAGCGGAGCAGGTCGGCGAGCCCGAGGGACGGCAGCGAGCGGGCGGGGTGGTCGCGGCGGGCGACCAGCCGGACGGGGTCGGCGTAGAGGGTGATCTGCCGGAGCCCGCGCAGGTCGCCGATGGGGTTCAGGCGGCCGAGGATCAGGTCGATCTCGCCGTCCAGCAGGCGCGGCACCTGGGCGTCGAACGTCGCCTCCTGGACGATCACCGTGATGCCCGGCCGGTCCTTCTTCAGCGCGGCGATCGCGCGGGGGAGCAGGACGTTCGAGCCGGCGAGCAGTGTGCCGATGGTGACGGTGCCGACCTCGGCGTCGGCGAGGCCGGTGATGCGCTCGCCCGCCCGGCGCAGTTCGGCGAGGACCGCGCGGGCGTGCTCGACGAACGCGTCCCCGAACATCGTCGGGGTCACCCCGCGCGGGCCGCGGGTGAACAGCTCGACCCCGAGGACGTCCTCGACCTCCCGCAGGCTCCGGGTCACGGCGGGCTGCGCGAGGCGCAGATGCTCGGCCGCCCGCAGGATGCTCCCGTGGTCGGCGATCGCGACGACGAGGACCAGGTGCCGGAGCTTCAGCCGGCCGTTGAGCAGGTCGAGAGGGCGCATGCCCCCTTGCTATCACAAGCTTGTGATAGCTCGATGGCTGATTGGTATTTGCCAGGCATAGCTCGCGGGGCGGAGGATCGAGGCGTCGAGCCGTACCGGGAGGGCGCATGACCACCGGGCGCGCGACGCGGACCGAGCGTGTCGAGAGCCGAGTTCGATGAGAGCCGAGTGCGATGAGGGTGGGGCGGGATGAAGGCTGAGCACTACGTCGGCGGTGCCTTCCGCGCGGACGGCGCCCCCTTCCCGCTCGTCGCACCCGCCGACGGCTCCGAGCTGGGCACCGTCCCCGAGGCCACGGAGGAGCTCGTCGACGAGGCGGTCACCGCCGCGAAGGCCGCGCTCAAGGGGCCGTGGGGCGCGATGGACGCCCAGGACCGGGCCGCCGCGCTGCGGGCGGTGGCCGACGGGATCCAGGCCCGGTTCGAGGAGTTCGTCGCGGCCGAGGTCGCCGACACCGGCCGGCCCGAGGAGTTCGCGCGCACGGTCGACGTCCCGAGGGCCGTCGGCAACTTCCGCGCGTACGCCGACCTGATCTACGGGCGTCCCGAGCGCGCCTACCTGACCCGCGTCCCCGGCTGGAGCGCGGGGACGGGCGACGCGCTCAACTACACCGTGCGGCGGCCCCTCGGCGTGGTGGCGGTCATCTCCCCGTGGAACCTCCCGCTGCTCCTGACGACCTGGAAGGTCGCCCCGGCACTCGCGTGCGGCAACACCGTCGTGCTCAAACCGTCGGAGGAGACGCCGTCCACCGCCACGCTGCTCGCCCGGGTGATCGACGACGCCGGGCTCCCGGAGGGCGTGTTCAACGTCGTGCACGGGCACGGCGCGGGCGCGGCGGGGGAGTTCCTCGCCGGGCATCCCGGCGTGGACGCGATCGCGTTCACCGGCGAGTCGGCCACCGGCGCCGCGATCATGCGCAACGCCGCCGACCACGTGACGCCCGTGTCGTTCGAACTCGGCGGCAAGAACCCGGCGCTCGTCTTCGCCGACGCCGACCTCGACGCCGCCGTGGAGGGGACGGTCCGCTCCACGTTCACCCACTCCGGGCAGATCTGCCTGTGCACCGAACGCGTCTACGTGGAGCGTCCGGTCTTCGACGAGTTCGCCGCGCGGCTCGCCGAGCGGGCGAGGGACCTGTCCGGCTACGGGCCGATGATCTCGGCCGAGCACCGCGACAAGGTCCTGTCCTACTACCGCCTCGCACGCGAGGAGGGCGCGACGGTCCTGGCGGGCGGCGGCGTCCCCAGGTTCGGCGACGCGAGGGACAACGGCTTCTACGTGGAACCGACCGTCCTCACCGGCCTTCCGGAGACCGCCCGCACGGTCAGGGAGGAGATCTTCGGCCCGGTCTGCCACCTCGCGCCGTTCGACACCGAGGACGAGGCCCTGGCGCTCGCCAACGACAGCGCATACGGGCTCGCCGCGACGGTGTGGACGCGGGACCTGTCCAGGGCGCACCGGGTGGCGCCGCGCGTCGAGACGGGAATCGTGTGGGTGAACTGCTGGAACCTGCGCGACCTGCGGACCCCGTTCGGCGGTGTGAAAGCGTCCGGGATCGGGCGTGAGGGGGGAGAGCACTCCCTGGACTTCTTCTCCGAGCCCGTCAACGTCTGCGTCCAGATCTGAAGGCGAGCCCCGTGACCGACCACACCGACGGCACCGCCGCCCACAGGGACACGGTGAACCCTGTTTCGGCGGACCCTGTTTCGGCGGGCATCGACGCCGCGGCCGAACGGCTTCTCGGCGCCCACGCGTCCGGCGTCCCCTGCGCCCCCGTCCGCGACCTGATCAGGACGGCGGACGAGGCGTACGCCGTCCAGGAGCGGCTGACCGTGCGCCGGCTGGAGGAGGGTCGCCGTCTCGTCGGACGCAAGATCGGCATGACATCGCGGGCGGCGCAGGCGCGCTTCGGCGCGGACGGCCCCGACTTCGGGATGCTGTTCGCCGACATGGCCGTCCCCGACGGGGAGGAGATCCCCGCCGGGGCGGTGCTGCAGCCGCACGCCGAAGCGGAGATCGCACTGGTCCTGGAACGCGACCTGACCCACGAGCGGCACACCGTCGCCGACGTGATCCGCGCGACCGCGTTCGCGCTGCCCGCGATCGAGGTCGCCGGCAGCCGGATCCGCGACTGGGACCTCACGTTCGTCGACACGGTCGCCGACAACGCCTCGTCCGGCATGTACGTGCTGGGCAACCGTCCCGTCCCGCTCACGGACGTCGACCTGCGCCTGTGCGGGGCGGTGCTTGAGCGGCGCGGCGAGCAGGTCTCCACCGGCACGGGAGCCGCGTGCCTCGGCCATCCGCTGAACGCGGCGCTGTGGCTCGCCGACGCCCTCGTCCGCGCCGGGCGGCCCCTCCGCGCCGGCGACACCGTCCTGACCGGCGCACTCGGCCCGGTGGCGCCCGCCGCGCCCGGCGACGTGTTCGAGGCCCGCATCGACGGTCTCGGTGACGTGCGGGTCGCGTTCGGCCGGGCCCCGAACGGAGACGACGCGGACGGCGGGGACGGGGACGCCGACGGCGGAGAGGAGCCCCGATGACGGACGTCGACGCGCTCGCCGCGAGGCTGGAGGAGGCCGCGCGGAACGTGCGGGCGATCCCGAAGCTGACCGACGACACGCCCCTGGACGTGGCCACCGCCTACGCGGTGCAGCGCGCCGGGATCGAACGGCGCCGCCGCGCGGGGGAGCGCCTGGCCGGGGTGAAGATGGGCTTCACCAGCCGCGCCAAGATGGCGCAGATGGGCGTGGACGACGTCATCTGGGGCCTGCTCACCGACCGGATGATCGCCGAGTCGTCCGTGGACGTCTCCCGCCTCATCCACCCGCGGATCGAACCCGAGATCGCCTACCTGATCGGGCGGGAGGTCCGCTCGGCCGCCGAGGCCGAGGCGGCCGTGGCCGGGGTGGCGGTCGGGTTCGAGGTCCTCGACTCCCGGTACGCGGACTTCCGCTTCACGCTCCCGGACGTGATCGCCGACAACGCGTCCGCCGCGCGGTTCGGGGTGGGGACCTGGCACCCGCCCCGCGACGTGTCGAACATCGGCCTGCTGCTGGAGATCGACGGGCGTCCCGTCCAGACGGGGTCGTCCGCGGCGATCCTCGGGGACCCCGCGCGGGCGCTGCGGGCCGCGGCCCGGCTCGCGACCGGCGCGGGGATGACCCTCCAGCCGGGCTGGATCGTGCTGGCGGGCGCCGCGACGGCCGCCGTCCCGCTGCCCGAGGACGCGCACGTCCGCGTCACGGGCGCCGGGCTGGGAAGCGTGGAGGTGACGACATGACGGGCGACGCGATTCTCGTCGAGGGCAAGGCCGCGCCGCGCGGACGGTTCCCGCACGTCCGGCGCGCCGGCGACTTCGTGTTCGTGTCCGGGACCAGCTCGCGCCGCCCGGACGGGACGTTCGCCGGCGCCAGCGCCGACGCGATGGGCGTCACCGACCTCGACATCCGCGAGCAGACCCGCGCCGTGATCGAGAACATCCGCGACCTGCTGAAGGCGGCGGGCGGAGACCTGTCCGACATCGTCAACGTCACGACGTACCTGGTGAACATGAACGACTTCGGCGGTTACAACGAGGTCTACGGGCAGTACTTCGACGAGACGGGCCCCGCCCGCACCACCGTCGCCGTCCATCAGCTCCCGCACCCGCATCTGCTCATCGAGATCTCGTGTGTCGCGTACATCCCCAGGGACCGCACACCCGGTAAGGAGGCCGGAGCATGACCCTGCCGCAGCTGTCGTACGGAACGCCGTTCAACTTCCGGTCCTGGATCGACGAGCATCGCGACCTGCTCAAGCCGCCGGTCGGCAACGTCCAGGTGTTCGACGACGCCGGACTGATCATCATGGTGGTCGGCGGCCCCAACCAGCGCACCGACTTCCACGACGACCCCACCGAGGAGTTCTTCTACCAGCTCAAGGGCAACATGGTCCTGCGCGTCATGGAGGAGGAGGGCCGCCCGCCGAGGGACCTGCAGATCAACGAGGGCGACGTGTTCCTGCTGCCGCCGCACGTGCGGCACTCGCCGCAGCGGCCCGAACCCGGGTCGATCGGGCTCGTCGTCGAGATCCCCCGGCCCGAGGGGCTGAAGGAGGCGTTCGAGTGGTACTGCACCGAGTGCCACCACCTCGTCCACCGCGCCGAGCTGCAGGTCCGCTCCATCGTGGACGACCTGCCCCCCGCCTTCCAGGGCTTCTACGACAGCGACCGCAAGTGCCCGAACTGCGGCGCCGTCCACCCGGGAAAGGAGTGGCCGCGGTCCATGGTCCCGGTGACGGCGCCCCGCGCCTGAGGACCCGGGCGACACCCCGCACCCGAACCAAGCGGTACCCGAAGCAAGTGCCCGATGGAGATCCCGTGACGGTCATCGACGTCCACGCCCACGTGTTCCCGCTCCTCACGCGTGAGGAGGGCCGCGTGCTCACCGACGACGGGGAGCCTTGGCTGCGGGTCGACGGCGGCGGCACCGGCATGATGATGTGCGGGGACGAGGAGTACCGGCCGGTCGGTGAGGCGCTGTGGGACCCCGCCCGCCGGCTGGCCGACATGGACGCCGCGGGCGTGGACGTTCAGGTGGTCTCGTCCACCCCGCTGATGTTCGGGTACGGGGCCGAGCCGTCACGCGCCGCCGAGTGGTGCGACCTGGTCAACGAGCGCATCCTCGCCTTCTGCTCCCACGCGCCGGACCGTCTGCTGCCGCTGTGCCAGGTTCCGCTGCAGGACCCCGAGCTGGCCTGCGAGACGGCGACGCGGGCGGCGGCGGACGGTCACCGCGGCGTGCACATCGGCAACCACGTCGGCGACCGCGACCTCGACGACGACGGGATCGTCGCGTTCCTCGCGCACTGCGCCGAACTCGGGCTGCCGGTCCTCGCGCACCCGTGGGACATGCCCCGCACGGGACGGATGCGCGGCCACATGCTGCCGTGGCTGTCGGGGATGCCCGCCGAGACGCAGCTGACCATCCTGCGGCTGATGCTGTCGGGCGCGTTCGAGCGGCTGCCGCGGTCGCTGCGGCTGTGCTTCTGCCACGGCGGCGGGAGCTTCGCGTTCCTGCTCGGCAGGGCCGACAACGCCTGGCGGCGCCGCGACATCGTCCGCGCCGGGTCGCCCCGCCCGCCGTCGGAGTACCTCGACCGGTTCCACGTCGACTCCGCCGTGTTCGACCCGCGCGCCCTCCGGCTGCTCGTCGAGGTGATGGGCGTGGACCGGGTGATGCTCGGCACGGACTACCCGTTCCCGCTCGGGGAGGAGAGGCCCGGCGCGGCGATCCGGGCCTGTCCCGGGTTGGACGACGCCGAACGCGCCCTGCTGCTCGGCGGCAACGCCCGCGCGTTCTTCGCACCGGCCGGCGCCGCTCGCGCCCCCGCCCCGCACGGCCCGGCCGTCGCGGAGACCGCACCGTGACCGGCCGGGACGCGGGAATCGGAACACGAGGAGAACAGGACGAGGAAGGGAACGCCGTGACCGCCGAGGACGAGGCGCGCCGCCTGGACGCGAGCGACCCGCCGCCCGCGCGCGAGGAGTTCCTCATCCCGCCGGCCCCCGGCGGACGCCATCCGCAGGCCGCGTACTTCGCGGGCAACTCCCTCGGGCTCCAGCCGAGGACGGTGGCGGAACGGCTCCGGGAGGAGCTCGACGACTGGGCCCGGCTCGCCGTGGAGGGACACGGGCACGCCCGCCGTCCGTGGATCGACTACCACGAGCTGCTGCGCGAACCGTCGGCGCGGCTCGTCGGCGCGCTGCCGCACGAGGTCGTCGCGATGAACTCGCTGACGGTGAACCTGCACCTGATGATGGCGACCTTCTACCGGCCGTCCGGGCGCCGCACCCGCATCCTCATCGAGGACTCGGCGTTCCCGTCCGACTCCTACGCCGTCGCCAGCCAGGCGGTCCACCACGGCCTCGACCCCGCCGCGACCGTGGTCCGGCTGAAGCCCCGGCCGGGCGAGGACAACCTGCGCACCGAGGACGTCCTCGCGTTCATCGAGCGCGAGGGCGACACGCTCGCCCTGATCATGTTCGGCGGCGTGAACTACCTGACCGGCCAGCTCATGGACATGCCCGCGATCACCGAGGCCGGCCGTGCCGCGGGCGCCGTCGTCGGCTGGGACCTCGCGCACGCCGCCGGGAACGTCCCGCTGCGCCTGCACGACTGGGACGTCGACTTCGCCGCCTGGTGCACCTACAAGTACCTGAACAGCGGGCCCGGCGCGGTCGCCGGATGCTTCGTCCACGAGCGGCACGTCCGCGACGCCGCCCTGCCGAGGCTGTCGGGATGGTGGGGCACCGACCCGGCCGTCAGGTTCCGGATGGACCCCGACATCGCGCCGCCCGCCTCCGCCGACGCGTGGCAGCTGTCCAACCCGCCGATCCTGGCGCTCGCCCCGGTGCTGGCGTCCCTGGAGATCTTCGACCGGGTCGGGATGGCGACGCTGCGCGCCCGGAGCGAACGTCTCACCGGCTACCTGGCCTCCCGGCTCGCGGAGATCGGTGCCCGGGTCATCACGCCGTCCGAGCCGGCGGCGCGCGGCGCCCAGCTGTCGCTGCGGGTGAGGGACGCGGGCGGTCTCGTCCGGCGGCTCGCCGAGGGGCACGGCGTCATCGCCGACGCCCGCGAACCCGACGTGCTGCGGCTCGCGCCCGCCCCGCTGTACTGCACGTTCCACGACTGCCACCGCGCCGCCGAGGCACTCGCCGACCTGTTGTAGGCGTTTCCGCGCCAGGCCCTCACTCTCTGCCCGGCTGCTCCTTGCCCGGCTTGGGCAGGCGCTCGCCGGAGCGGATCCGGTCGAGGCCGAGCCAGATGAACTCCATGGCCATCTGCTCGGCGCGGTCGCGCGGCGTGTCGGGATGCTCCAGCCACCACGACACCATCGACAGGATCGCCCCGTACATGAGGGGGACGAGCAGCCGGGCGCGCCGCTCGTTCACCGCCAACGCCCTCGGGGACAGCGTCGGGTCCGCGCGGCGGCGGCGCAGCAGCAGGTCCGCGAACGCGGTGTTGAGGCGGTCGCGCAGCTCGCGCAGCTCCACGCCGACGTCGTCGGGCTTGTCGAGGTGCCGGACCAGCAGCGTCCAGGCGTCCGGGTCGTCGGTGGCGTAGTCGAACAGCACCCGGATCATCGCCCGGATCCCGTCCGCCGATCCGCGCTCGGCGAGCACCGCCGCGTTCAGCCTGGACGTCAGCTCGGCGACGATGGTCCTGTTGACCTCGGCGAACAGCTCCTCCTTCGAGGTGAAGTGCTGGTACAGCAGCGCCTTGGACACCTGGGCCGCTGCGGCCACGTGCTCCATCTGCGTCAGGTGGTAGCCGCGGCGGCCGAACTCCTCCAGCGCCGCCCGGAGCAGCTGCTCGCGGCGCCGGGCGTGGGGCATGCGCCGCCGCGCGGCCGGCGTCCCGTCCCCCGTGTCCTCGGTCATGCGCCGGTGTACTTGGCCAGCTCGGCACGGGCGACGGAACGGACGTGGACCTCGTCCGGCCCGTCGGCGAGCCGCAGCGTCCGCAGGCCCGCCCACATCGCGGCGAGCGGGGTGTCGGCGCTGACCCCGGCGCCGCCGTGCACCTGGATCGCCCTGTCGACGACGTCCAGCGCCATCCGCGGCACGATCACCTTGATCGCCGCGATCTCGGAGCGGGCGGCCTGCACGCCGTACCTGTCGATCAGCCACGCGGTCTTGAGGGTGAGCAGCCGGGCCTGCTCGATCGCCATCCGCGACTCGGCGATCTGCTGGCGGACCACGCCCTGCTTGGCGAGCGGCCCCCCGAACGCCTCGCGGGACAGGGCGCGCCGGCACATCAGCTCCAGGGCCCGCTCGGCGGCGCCGATGGCGCGCATGCAGTGGTGGATGCGGCCGGGGCCGAGACGCGCCTGGGCGATGGCGAAGCCGCCGCCCTCCTCGCCGACGAGGTTCTCCACCGGGACGCGGACGTCCGTGAACGTGATCTCGCAGTGGCCGTGCTGGTCCTGGTAGCCGAACACGGGCAGCGGCCGGACGATCTCCACCCCCGGCGTGTCGACCGGGACCAGCACCATCGAC
>DATCLF010000253.1:0-6456 GCA_036564055.1 Spirillospora sp. | reverse complement strand
GCCGGTTCCTGGAGCAGCAGTCCTCCATGGACGGCGCCATCCACGAGCTGTTCACCGGCCACCTGCGGTCGATCATCGGCGGCCTGACCGTGGAGGACCTGATCCTCAACCGGGAGCGGCTGACCAGCGAGACCCGCAGCTCCGCGGCCGACGAGATGAGCAAGCTGGGCCTGGTCGTCGACTCGCTGCAGATCCAGGAGATCGACGACGAGACCGACTACATCACCAACCTCGGGCGTCCGCACGCCGCCAAGGTCGCCGCCGCGGCCCGCATCGCCGAGGCCGAGCGCAACCAGGAGGCGACCAAGCGCGAGCAGGAGACCGAGCGGCAGAACGCCGCGGTGATCCGCGACACCGAGATCAAGAAGGCCGAGTACGAGGGCCAGGTGCAGCAGGCCGCCCAGCAGGCCCGCCAGGAGGTCATCCTCAAGGAGACCCGCAACGCGGAGCTGGAGGCGGAGCGGACCGAGAAGCGCCTGGAGAGCGAGATCCGCAAGCCCGCCGACGCCCGCGCCTACGAGCGGGTCAAGCTGGCCGAGGCCGAGCGCGAGGAGCGCATCGCCCAGGCGCAGGCGGCCGCGGAGGAGATCAAGCTG
The DNA here is from genome assembly GCA_036564055.1 of Spirillospora sp. Taxonomy (GTDB): domain Bacteria; phylum Actinomycetota; class Actinomycetes; order Streptosporangiales; family Streptosporangiaceae; genus Spirillospora. The sequence continues at coordinate 5,860 of DATCLF010000253.1, read as the reverse complement.
CGGGCCGAGCGGGAGGCGGAGGCCACCCGGATCCTCGGTCAGGCCGAGGCGGACGCGACGCGGATGAAGGGTCTGGCGGAGGCCGAGGCGATCAGGGCGCGCGCCGAGGCGCTGGCGGAGAACACCGACGCCGTCATCGCCCAGCAGCTCGCCGAGCAGTGGCCGCAGATCGTCGAGGCCGGCGCCGGCGTGTTCGGCAACGTCGACAACCTGGTCGTGCTCAACGGCGCCCAGGGCGTCGAGGACATGCTCGCCAAGGCGCTCACGCTGGGCGGCACGGGCCTCGGCCTCGCTCGGCAGCTTCTCGGCAGCATCAACGTCCAGAACGGGTCGGCCGGCAACGGCTCCGCTCCCGCCTCCGCGCCCGTGCCCGCGGAGGTCCAGAAGGAGGACTGACGGGACGTGTCGAAGGCCCGGCCGGGGTGTTCCGGCCGGGCCTTCGTCGTTCCTGCCGTGCGGACGCCGCTCTTCCGCGGACGGGAGTGGCGATCATTGTCGGTCCGGGAGCGGAGGGCCCGCCGGTGCGGCTAAGTTCATTGACATGTCGGTCCCGCGTCTCGCCGTCTCCGTTGATCTCGTCGTGCTCACCGTGCGGGAACAGCGCCTCTGCGCGCTGAGGTGGCGGCGCGACCGTGAGCCGTACAAGGGGGCGTGGTCGCTGCCCGGCGGGTTCATCCAGCTCGACGAGGACCTCCCCGTCGCCGCGGCCCGGCTGATGGCGGAACGGGCGGGGCTCGCCGACGTGCGGATCCACCTGGAGCAGCTCGCCACCTACGGGTACCCCGACCGCGACCCCCGGCAACGGGTCGTGAGCGTCGCCTACCTCGGGCTCGCGCCGAATCTGCCCGCGTCGAGCCGTTCGCAGGTGCTGTGGACGGCCGTGGACGACCTTCTCAAGGAGAGGGCCGCGTTCGACCACCGGCGGATCCTGCGCGACGGAATGGAACGGGCGCGGGCCAAGCTGGAGTACACCTCGCTGGCCGCCGCGTTCTGCCCGCCCGAGTTCACCGTCGCGGAGCTGCGCCGTGTCTACGAGATCGTGTGGGGGACGAGCCTGGACCCGCGGAACTTCCACCGCAAGGTCACCGGCGCCGACCGGTTCCTCATCCCCACCGACCGGACCACGACCCGCGACGGCGGCCGGCCCGCCCGGCTGTACCGGCGCGGCGACGCCGAGCAGCTTCGTCCGCCGATGCTGCGTCCTCGCCACCTCGTGAACAACTCCCGCACCTCGTGAGCACGCCCCCACGGGCGCGCGGGCCCGCATCGTGCGGGCCTTCGCGCCGGTGGGGCGTGCGCGGCCCTGTCCGTTCCCGGCCCCGTCCACTCCCGGCCTGCACGCTTCGTCGGGCATTGGGCGAGGTCGGGGCGAAATGTGAGATCGGGCGCTGCGTAGGCTTGGGTCATCACCCCTGTGCACGATGGAGGACAACGGTGTCCGAGGCAACCACTCCGCGCTTCCGCTCCGTCCTCGACCGGTTCACGGCCTACAAGCCGGGAAAGGTCGCGGTGTCGCCCGACGGCCGGTCGTACAAGCTGTCGTCGAACGAGTCGCCGCACGGTCCGCTGCCGTCGGTCGTGGACGCGATCGCCGAGGCGGCGGCGAACGTCAACCGCTACCCGGACAACAACGCGACCGCGTTGACGGAGGCGATCGCCTCGTTCCACGGCGTCCCCGCCGACCACGTGGCGGTGGGCTGCGGCTCCGTCGGGGTGACGCAGATGCTCCTGGAGGCCGTCGCCGAGCCGGGCGCCGAGGTGGTGTACGCGTGGCGGTCGTTCGAGGCGTATCCGCTGCTCGTGTCGCTGTCGGGGGCGGCGGGCGTCCAGGTCCCGCTGCGGGACGAGACGCACGACCTCGCCGCGATGGCCGACGCGATCACCGAGCGGACGCGGCTCGTGTTCGTCTGCAACCCGAACAACCCGACGGGCACGGTCGTCCGCCGCGCCGAGCTGGAGGCGTTCCTCGACCGCGTCCCGGCCGACTGTCTCATCGTGCTGGACGAGGCGTACCGCGAGTACATCCGTGACGACGACGTGCCCGACGGCCTCACCCTGTACGGCGACCGCCCGAACCTCGCGATCCTGCGGACGTTCTCCAAGGCGTACGGCCTGGCCGGGCTGCGCATCGGCTACCTCGTGGCGCACCCGGTGGTGGCCGAGGCGATCCGCAAGACCTATCTGCCGTTCAGCGTGAACTCGGTGGCGCAGGCGGCGGGCGTCGCGTCGCTGGCGGCCACCGACGAGCTGCTGGAGCGCGTCGAGGGCACGGTGAAGGAACGCGAACGGGTCCGCGACGCTCTGATCGCGGACGGCTGGACCGTTCCGCCCACGGAGGCCAACTTCGTCTGGCTGCGCCTCGGCGACCGGACGATGGAGTTCTCGCAGGCGTGCGACGCGCAGGGGGTGAGCATCCGCCCGTTCGCGGGTGAGGGCGCCCGCGTCTCGATCGGCTCCCCGGAGGCGAACGACACGTTCCTCGCGGTGGCCAGGTCGTTCCCCCACCGGTCGTGACCGCGCCGGGGTCCGTGCCGCCGGCCCGCCCGCCGGCGTCGCCGCCGGCCGCGCCGCCCGGGGCGGCGGTCAGCCGGGGGTCTTCGCCGGCCCCAGCTTCTCGACGATGAGCCGGTAGAGCTGGCGGGGACGCCCCGGCTGCGGCGTGCGGTTCGGGGGGAGCGGCCAGGCGAGGCCCTCCTCGACGAGCGTGCGCAGGAGCCGGCGCGCCGTGCGGGGGGTGACGCCGAGCATCTTGCCGGCGTTCTCCGCGTCGACGATGAGCGGCTGCTCCTGGTCGCCGAGCTTGTCGGCGAGGCGGGCGAGGATCTCCAGGCCCTTGGGCTTCGGCTGCGACGGAGTCCGCGGCGGGGTGCGGGGCGCCGGCACGAGGGCCCGGCCGTCGCGGTCGAGGGCGAAGCCCTGCGCCCGCTGCGAGCTCTGCGACCGTGCCAGCGCGGCGCGGGCGTGGTTCTCCGCCTCGTGCGCGGTGCGGCCCATGCCGATGCCGACCTCGATCGCCAGGCCGAGCTCCTCGCGGACGCGTTCGACGAAGGGGGGTGTGCGGAACCCTTCGGTGGACGTGGCGACGGAGCCGCGCGTCGCGATGACGATGTAGCTGTGGTCGTCCAGGGGCCACACCGAGGCGTTCATCCGGTGCGCCTCCTGCAGCAGCACCCGGTGCAGCGCGAGCTTCAGCTCGTCGCGCCAGTAACGCGGGGTGATGCGGCGCGGCGTCTCGCGCAGCGTCGGGACGTCCACCAGCACCACGACGAGCTGCGACTCCTCCAGCCGGTGGTGCGCGCCGAGCAGCGCGGCGGTCTGCAGGGAGCTGCGGATGGCCGCGCCGGTCGGGCGGACCCGCAGCGTCGGCACGCCCGCCATCTCCATCCGTTCGGCGGTGGCGTGCACGCAGGTCATCGCGACCGTCGTCGCGCCGCGGCGCCACAGCCGCTCGTGGAAGGCGGCGAGCGTGCCCGGCCCGGCGGCCTCCTCGCGCAGATGGACCTGCTCGGTGCCCAAGTTGATCTCGGCGTACGCCTCCTCGACCTCCGCGCGGCCGAGGACGTCGATGCTGACCCGGGCGGGGTCGTAGCGTTCGTCCAGGGCGGCACGGAGCAGCGCGCCCTGCAGGGCCGCTCCGTTGAGGGGGACGTAGGTCGCGGGCATGGTGAGCACGCCCGCCTTCCGTGCGAAGTCGTAGGGGACGGGGCTGGCGAACAGGCACACGTCCACGCCCGACCCCAGCCGCACGACCTTGTCGGCGGCTTCCTGTTCGTCTCTGTATGCGGCGGCTACAAGCCGGCTCGGAACTGGTGTGGGCCCGTGGCCCATGAGCATGACCCTCTCGACGAGGTCATGCGGGCCCACGACACCGATCGTGAGGTCGGGGGTGACCGACCCCGTTCGTGCGGCCGTCATCGATGATCGCTCGCTTCCGGTCCATCCTCTCGGCGGGGGTCCGACCCCGACCACGCGTTCGCGCACGCTTCGCCCATCGGTTGACTCATGGCTTGTCTGCCCCTGCCTTCTGCCCCAGCACCGCAGTTCCCGTCCACAGCCCCCCGGGGGGAGATCGGGTCAGGGCGACGATGTGTGACACCCAGACGCGAAATCGAATCAAGAGTGCGGCGAAAAACTAACCTACGGAACCCCCGTGTCAGTAATTTGTCACCATTCGGCCAGCCTTGATCCTGCATCTTCGGGTGTCCGAAGTTAAAACACAAGACCCGAAAACGCACGCGGGGGTCCCTCCTGACGCTGTTGCGCACTAGAGAGACCCCCGTGGTGCCCGTTTGGTTCACGTCGGGGCGGACGTCCGTCCGTCCCGCTCCCGTCGGGCGGGGAAAGACAAGCGATCCGTCCTCGCGGGTCGCGATGATCGCTCGTGGTGAATTTTCTCCGCGTTACGGCCCGGCCGAAGCGGACCGTTCCATTGGTCGACATCCCAGCTCAGGAGGGCTGTCAAGCCGCCCTGACAGACCCGGGACGTTGCGGTACGTCGATCTTTCGTAACACTTTGCTGTGTCACTTCACAGCTCGGCGTTACAGCGCCCGTCAGAGGTCACGTCAGAGTTGGTCAGGACGGGGCCACAATCGGCCGAATCCCGGGCTCGCGACCCCCGGGCGGGGCCTAGCCGACCTCGCGGACGATCTCGGCGCCGAGCTGCGAGAAGCGCTCGGCGGTGTGCGCGTGCCCGCGGTCCAGGTAGTAGGCGGACGTGATCGTCGTCTCCCCCTCGGCCGCGAGACCGGCGAGCACCAGCGCGCTGCCGCAGCGCAGGTCGTGCGCCTGGACCTCGGTGCCGCGCAGGGTTCCCGGACCGTTCACCTTCGCGCGGTTGCCGTTCACCTCGACGTCGGCGCCCATCTTGGCGAGCTCGCCGGCGAGCTTGAACCGGCCGTCGAAGATCCGCTCGTAGATGTAGGACGTGCCCTCCGCCAGGCACGACAGCGCCATGATCGGCGACTGCAGGTCGGTGGCGAAGCCCGGGTACTCGTCGGTGATGACGTTGATCGGGCGCAGCGTCCGCTCGCGGCGGACCTGGAGCACGGCGCCCCGCTGGTGGAACTCCACGCCCATCTGCTCCAGCTTGTCGGCGGCGACGCCGAGGTGCTCCAGGTTGGCGCCGACGAGGTTGAGGTCGCCGCCGGTGATCGCCGCGGCCATCACGAACACGCCGGCGTCGATCCGGTCGGGCATCACGGTGTGCTCGACGGCCGACAGCCGGTCCACGCCCTCGACGGTGATGAACCCGGTCCCGCCGCCGCTGATCTTGGCGCCCATCGCCTGGAGGATCGCGATGTTGTCCAGCACCTCGGGCTCCAGCGCCGCGTTCTTGATCAGCGTGGTGCCCTTGGCCAGCGCCGCCGCCATGATCAGGTTCTCGGTGCCGGTGTGCGACGGGGTGTCGCAGTACAGCGTCCCGCCGCGCAGGTCACCGGCCTTGATGTGGATGACGCCGTCGCCGTTGCTGCCCACCTGCTCGGTGACCGTGGCGCCCATCCGCTTGAAGCCGTTGTAGTGGAAGTCCAGGTTGCGGCTGCCGAGGTTGCAGCCGCCGACGCCCTCGATGACCGCCTCGCCGAGCCGGTGCAGCAGGGCCGGGACGAACAGGAACGACCCGCGGAACCGGGAGGCGATCTCGGCGGGCAGCACCGGGCTGCTCAGCGACGAGGCATCGATCACGAGGGTCCGCTCGGTCTCGTGCAGCTCCGCCTTGGCGCCCACGGCCTGGGCGAGCTCCACCGCCCGCCGCACGTCCTCGATGATGGGAACATTGCGCAGGACGGTCCGTCCCTCGGTGGCCATCAGCGAAGCACCGATCATCGGCAGGACGGCGTTCTTCGCGCCCTGGATGAATAC
>DATCLF010000252.1:0-8020 GCA_036564055.1 Spirillospora sp. | reverse complement strand
GGCAACACCGCAGGTCAGGGGGGACGGGCAGCATTGCCACAGGTCGTAATCTTGGCTCGTTCAGAACGTCGGCGTACTGACGCCTGTTCTTCTCTGATCAGGGCCGCGGCGTCGAGGGTCGACGATCGCGGAGCATCGGATGCCGCAACCGGCGAACCGCCGCAGATTCCGCCCGAACCCGCCGATCCGCTCAGACGGTTCTGTCGTAGCGTCCCAGTACTCTGCCTGCCGTTGGAGACCGGTCTGAGCACCCGTTCGGGTCCGCGGCTCAGGGAGGGTGGGTAGCGAACCTCTCCCGGACACGTCCCGGAGTTGGCAGGAATCCCATGACCCCACCCTCCTTCCGGCTCTCCGGCCACATCGCTCGACCTTCTGATAGGTCATATGCAGAGCACACCCGGGGGTGCGCCTTTGTCGTACCGTTCTGAGCGGGGCGGAGAGCCGCGTCGGCGCCAGGAACTCATGTCGCTGATGCTCAAGGCGTCGACCGCGGAGCTGGTGTCCTGGCTGAGCCACGAAGAACCGCGCGCCCGCGAGCTTGCCGCCGCCTATCTCGGTGACCGGCTCGACCACGCCTGCACGACGGGCGCCGAGACGGACGCGGTCGTGCAGCCCCTCGTCGAAGCCCTCGAACGCGAGACCGATCCCGTCGTGCAGGAAGAGATCGCGCGCTCCCTTGGCTTCTTGGTCGAACACGGCACCGTCCCCCGCGCCATCGTCCCGGCGCTCAAGGAGTGCCTGCCGCGGCTTCACGCGGAAGCCGCCGAGTACATCAACGACATCGTCGAAGACGCCGACCGAGCCCCGGGCCGCGCATGACTTCACAGGCCGCGGCAGACCAAGGCCCGGTACGGATTCGAACCGGTGCCGGGCGTGGCAGCATGGCAGCCATGACCCCGGCCGAACAGCGCCTCACCCAGCCGGAGCCAGGCCGACCCCCGGCGAGAGATTCCGCCCTCGCACGCGCCCTGGACGACCCCACCGACCTGTCACTGCGCCCACTGCCGGGCCGAGTCGAAGATCTGCTGATCTCACTGGACTGTCCGGCCCGGCTCGCCGCTCACCTGCGCCTTGTTCATGACGTCGCCTGCCAGATCCTCGACTGGATCGGGCAGCGGCACCCTCACCTCGACATCGACCGGCACGCCGTGCTCTTCGGCGCGGCGACCCACGACATCGGCAAGACCCTGCATCCCGACGAACTCTCCGGACCGGGTTCGGCCCACGAGACGGCGGGCCGGGATCTGCTCCTGCGGCACGGGGTCGACGAGGCCCTCGCCCGCTTCGCCGCCACCCACGCGTCCTGGGCCGACGCCGACATCTCCCTGGAAGATCTCCTGGTGAGCCTCGCCGACAAGGTCTGGAAGAACAAACGCGTCCCCGATCTCGAAGACCGGGTCGTCGCCCATCTCGCCCAGGCGACCGGGCGCCCCCTCTGGGAGGAGTACGCCGCCCTCGACGAGTTCCTCACCCGCATCGGCGATGACGCCGACGAGCGGCTGGCCGTGCAGGCCGCCTACCCCGTCCGCGGCTGACCGCGTTCCGGTCGGCTCAGCGGCCGCATGCCGGTGACGTCGTACTCGGCGAACCGAGGCGGCGAGCATCGCGGCGCCCTGCTCGTCGCTGGGGCCGCTGCCCCGGAACTCCTCGGCCGCCTCCCGCGGCTCCCGGCGCTCGAAGATGTTGACGCGGCCGGCGTCCACCGGGTCCGGGGGGAGCGCGAAGTCGACACAGCCGGGTGCGCGACGCGCCTGCTCGACGACGCTGACGCGGCCGGCGAGGTAGGAGTCGCGCCGGTCCGGATCGACGACGGTGTGCCCTGCGACGATCGCCACGGCCGTCCCTCCCCCGGACTCGGTCGTCAGTCGGCGTAGCTGGGGACCATGCGCTCGTGGGCTTCGCGAAGCTCGTACAGCGGGATGCTGAACAGCTCCTGCTGCTCACCGTCGGGCGTCATGCCCGACACCGTGAGAGAGTCGCCCCCCGCGACGCCGATCTGGGTGACGGGGACGCCCGCCGACTCGCACAGCGCCGCGAGCCGCGCCTCCGCGCCCGGGCGGACCGCCACCATGGCGCGGGCCACCGACTCGCTGAACAGGGCGACGAACGGGTCGCCCGGCAGCGTGATGCGGGCGCCGAGGCTGCCGCGCAGGCACGCCTCCACGAGCGTCTGGGACAGGCCGCCGTCCGACAGGTCGTGGACGACGGTCACCAGCCCGTCCCGGATGGCGCTGACGAGGACGGACGCGAGCGCCGCCTCGGCCTTCAGGTCCACCAGCGGCGGAAGGCCGCCCAGGTGGCCGTAGACGACGTGCGCCCACTCCGAGCCGCCGAACTCCTCGCGGGTCTCGCCGAGCAGCGCGAGCGTGGCGCCGTCGGTGGTGAGCGACATGTTCACGCGGCGCCGCACGTCGTCGTGGACGCCGAGGACGCCCACGACCGGCGTCGGGTTGATGGGGGTGTCGCCCGTCTGGTTGTAGAAGCTCACGTTGCCGCCCGTGACCGGGATGCCGAGGTACCGGCAGGCGTCCGCCAGGCCCTCGACCGCGCGGGCGAACTGCCACATGACGCCCGGGTCCTCCGGGGAGCCGAAGTTGAGGCAGTTGGTGACGGCCAGCGGCCGTGCCCCCGTGGCGGCGACGTTGCGGTACGCCTCGGACAGCGCGAGCTGCGCCCCCGCGTACGGGTCCAGGCGGGTGTAGCGGCTGTTCCCGTCGAGGGACAGCGCGATGCCGAGCCCGGACTCGTCGTCGATGCGGACGACACCCGCGTTGTCCGGCATGGCCAGCACCGTGTTGCCGAGGACGTAGCGGTCGTACTGCGACGTCACCCACGTCTTGCTGGACAGGTTCGGCGAAGCGGCCAGCCACAGGACGGTCCGGCGCAGCTCCTCGCCGTTCGACGGGCGGGTGAGGCGTCCCGGGGTGTCGGACTGCAGCGCGCCGAGGTCCGGCGGAGGCGAGAGCGGACGGTCGTAGACCGGGCCCTCGTCGGCGGCGGTGGTCGGCGGGATGTCGACGATCGTCTCGCCCCGCCACGTCATGACCAGGCGGCCGGTGTCGGTGACCGTCCCGATCACGGTCGCCGGGACCTCCCAGCGGTCGCAGATCTCCATGAAGCGGTCGACCTTGTCGGGCTCGACCACCGCCATCATGCGCTCCTGCGACTCGCTCATGAGGATCTCCTCGGGGCGGAGCGTCTCGTCGCGGAGCGGGACGGCGTCGAGGTCGATGTGCATGCCGCCGGTCCCGGCCGCGGCGAGCTCCGTCGTCGCGCAGGACACTCCGGCGGCACCGAGGTCCTGGATGCCGACGACGAGGTCCTCCTTGAAGAGCTCAAGGCAGCATTCGATGAGCAGCTTCTCCATGAACGGGTCGCCGACCTGGACGGACGGCCGCTTCTGCTGCGACTCCTCGTCGAACGTCGCCGAGGCGAGGACGGACGCGCCCCCGATCCCGTCCGGGCCGGTGAGCGCCCCGAACAGGATCACCTTGTTGCCCGGACCGGGCGCGGCGGCGCGCTTGATGTCCTCGTGCCTCATCACGCCGACGCACAGCGCGTTGACGAGCGGGTTCTGCGCGTAGCAGGCGTCGAAGACCGTCTCACCGCCGATGTTGGGCAGGCCGAGCGAGTTGGCGTAGCCGCCGATGCCCGCCACCACGCCGGGCAGGACGCGCTGGGTGTCGGGGGCGTCCGCCGGGCCGAAGCGGAGCGAGTCCATGACCGCGACGGGACGCGCACCCATCGACAGGATGTCGCGCACGATCCCGCCGACGCCGGTCGCGGCACCCTGGTACGGCTCCACGTAGGACGGGTGGTTGTGCGACTCGACCTTGAACGTGACCGCCCAGCCTTGGCCGATGTCCACCACACCGGCGTTCTCGCCCATGCCGACGAGGAGCTTGTCGGTCTTGGGCGCCTTCTCCTTGAACTGGCGCAGGTGCACCTTGGAGCTCTTGTAGGAGCAGTGCTCGCTCCACATCACCGAGTAGATCGCCAGCTCGGCGGACGTGGGACGGCGCCCGAGGATCTCGCGGACCCGCCGGTACTCCTCGTCGCTCATCCCGAGCTCGGCGTACGGCTGCCGGCGGTCGGGGGACGCGGCGGCGACGGCGACCGTGTCCGTCTCGGGGTGGGCCGGGCCGGACGACGCGACGGCCGGCTGCGGACCCGTGCCCGACCCCACGGCGGGCTGCGGGCCGGTCCCCTGGGCGACGACCGGCTGAGGCCCGGTGCCGGGACCGACCGCAGGGATGGGACCCGTCCCAGGACCGACCGCGGGCTGAGGACCCGTACCGGAACCGACCGCAGGCTGCGGACCGGTACCAGAACCAACCGCGGGAATCGGACCCGTACCCGAGCCCACAGACGGCAGCGGACCCGTCCCAGGACCGACCGCAGGCTGAGGACCCGAACCGGAACCGACTGCGGGCTGAGGACCCGAACCGGAACCGACCGCGGGGATCGGGCCGGTCTGGCCGGGCTGCGGGCCCGTGCTCGGGCCGGTCAGCGGCTGCGCGCCGGAGCCCGGGGCCGCCGGAGGCGCGTGCTCGGTCACGTCCGGCGTCGTCATCGTCGGGTCCGCGGCGGTGGCCGCGGGGTCGCCACGCCGGTTCTCCTCGGCCAGTGCTCGGGCGAACTCCTGCGCCGCGCCTTCGGAGGCCGCGTCGGAACCGCGCCGGGCGGCCCGGAACACGGCCTGCGCGGCCGGATCCACCTGGACGGCCGGCGGCGGCGCGGGCTGCGCCGGAGGCTGCTGGGGTGCCGCGGGCTGCGCCGGAGGCGTGGACGGTGCGGGCGGCGGTCCGGCGGGCTTGGCCTCCTCCAGCATGGCTTCGAACGCCTGGGTCACCGCGGGGTTGACCGGCGCGAGCTCGGGGTCGTCGGCGTCGGACTTGAGCTCGCCGAGCCACTCCAGCGTGGGCTCGTCCTCGTCCGAAGGTTCCCGGGTGGCGCGCCCGGAGGCGTGGGAATGCTCGCTCATGCGTTGACCAGTCTCTTGACGATCGAGGTGAAGAAGCCGAGCCCGTCGGTGGACGGGCCGGTCAGTGACTCCACGGCGTGCTCGGGATGCGGCATGAGCCCGACCACGTTGCCGGCCTCGTTGCAGATGCCGGCGATGTCGTCCTGGGAGCCGTTGGGGTTCAGATCGACGTAGCGGGCGACGATCCGTCCGGTGCCGGCCAGCTCGGCCAGCGTCTCCCGGTCGGCGGTGTACCGGCCGTCCCGGTTCTTGACGGGGACGACCAGCTCCTGGCCCTCCCGGTACTCGGTGGTCCAGGCGGTGTCGGCGTTCTCGATCCGCACCCGCTGGTCGCGGCACACGAAATGCAGCCCGGCGTTCGGCAGCAGCGCGCCGGGGAGCAGGTGCGCCTCGCACAGCACCTGGAATCCGTTGCAGATGCCGAGCACCGGCAGCCCCGCCTCGGCTGCGGCGATCAGCTCCGTCATGAGCGGCGCGAACCGGGCGAGCGCCCCGGCGCGCAGATAGTCCCCGTAGGAGAAGCCTCCGGGCAGGACGACGGCGTCGACTCCCCGAAGGTCGCGGTCCGCGTGCCAGAGCGCGACCGGTTCGGCCCCGGCCAGCCGCACGGCACGGGCGGCGTCCTTGTCGTCGAGAGAACCGGGGAAGGTGATGATCCCGACCCGGGCAGCGTCCATCTTCAGTGTTCCTCCGAATGAGGGGCGGCCGGAACGGGCGGTACCTCCTCCGCCGATCACCCCGCTGCGCGTCGCTTTCCCCCGCGCGCATCCACCAATCTACCCGGCGCTGTGGACGAGTCCGCGGTCGAGGCGCCGGGCCAGGGCCTCGTCCCGCCAGCGCAGACGCTTGCGCATGTGAACGACCGTACCGGTCTCGGGCGAGGCGTCGATGTCCAGATCGTCCACCAGAGCCCGCATGATCCTAAGCCCGCGGCCGGACTCGCTCAACATCCCGCGGTCGCCGGGGGCCGGCCGGGGCCCGCCGCCGCCGTCTGAGATTTTGAGCACACAGTCGGCCTCGTCCACGCGCATCGTGACCTGGTACTCATCGGGCGCGCGGTACCCGTCGGGCGCCCGGGCGTGCTGGACGGCGTTGGTGCACGCCTCGGAGGCGGCGACCAGGAGGTCGTCGACGCAGTCCTCGGTGACGCCGAGCCCCCGCAGCGCGTCCCCGACGACCCTCCGGATCACCGGGATGCTGAGCGCCTCGCGCGGCAGCGAGAGCGAGAACCGCATGTCCACCGGGACCCCTCGTGTCATGCCCCGGGTTCGTTGGCCGTTCCCCCGTTCCCCGGAGCGTGTTCGACGACTCGACGCAGCTAACACTTCCCCGGCGGAATCTTCCGTAATCGCTATACTCGCGGATCGCTTGCGGGAATTTCTCGTCCGGCGCGGTCAATGGTCCGGGACGCGGAAAGCCCGGCGCGCGGGCGGATCAGGTGGAACGCGCCAAATGCACGCCGGTTCGCCCGTTCGGATACCGAACAGGATTCCGAGCCATTTCCGACTAGAGAACGCGAACCTCGTAATTCTCGATGACCGGGTTCGCGAGCAGCGTCTCGGCGATCTTGCCGACCTTCTCCAGCGCGGACTCGTCGGCCTCCCCCTCGAGCTCGACCTCGAATCGCTTGCCCTGCCGGACCGCGACCACGCCGTCGTAACCGAGCTGCGGAAGCTTCCGGGCGATCGCCTGCCCCTGCGGATCGAGAATCTCCGGCTTGAGCATGACGTCCACGACGACACGAGCCACGACCGCCCCCTCACTGGTCGTCGATCTTCCTTACGATCCTGAAGCGTACGGCACCATGACCCATCACGAGTCATCCGCACCCCCCCGGAGTCACCGATGAACATCGAGGACCTGACCCCTCCGGAACGCCGCCTGTGGGAGGCATTCCCCAAGGGCGAGTCGGTCGACCTGTCGTCCGGCGATCCCGGGTACGACGACCTCGCGCAGGCCGACCACTGGGGGCCGGAGCGGACGGTCCGCGCGGAGGTCCTCGTCGCCCTCCTCGTCGGCGCCGTGGAGCCCAAGCCCGGTCAGGTCCCCGCGGTCCGGCTCACCGGCGCCCGCATCACCGGCTCGCTGAACCTGGGGCACGCGGAGGTCGGCGCGCCCCTCGCGCTCACCGGATGCTCGTTCGACGAGGCTCCGCACCTGTACTGGGCCACCATGAACAGCGTCCACCTCATGCGCTGCCGCCTGCCCGGCCTGATCGCGTCCGGGGCCCGCGTCGACGGGCACCTGTGGCTGGAGGGCAGCCGCATCTCCGGCGGCCTGTGGCTGGACGGCGCGAACATCACCGGCATCCTCAACATGTCGGGCGTCCAGCTCGTCAATCCCGGAGGGGACGCGCTGCTCGCCGACCGCCTGTCCGTCGAGGCGAACGTCTACTGCGACCACGGCTTCGCGGCCAACGGCGAGGTCCGGCTGCCCGGCGCCCGCGTCGGCGGCCAGCTGATCTTCCGCGGGGCGCGGCTCCACAACCCGTCGGGCGCCGCCCTGTACGCGAGCCGCCTGGACGTCGCCGCGAACGTGTTCTGCGACGGCGGGTTCACCGCCGAGGGCGAGGTCCGGCTGCGCGGCGCCCGCGTCGGGGGCTACCTGTCGTTCGTCGGCGCGAAGCTGTCGGCGCCCGGCGGCACCGCGCTGAACGCCGACGACCTGGCCGTGGAGACCGACGTCTACTGCTCGGACGGGTTCAGCGCGGTCGGCGCCGTCACGTTCTCGGGCGCCCGCGTCGCCGGCCAGCTCAGCCTCCGCGGCGCCCTGCTGCGCAACGAGAACGGGACGGCGCTCAGCGTCCAGCGCATCCAGGCCGAGGAGCTCCTCATGCGCACCGCCGAGCCGATCAGGGGGGTCGCCGACCTGTCCTACGCGCGCGTCAGCCTGCTGCGCGACGACGCCGCCTCGTGGCCGGAGCGTCTCCAGCTCGACGGCCTGCAGTACGAGACGCTCGACCCGCCGCTCACGGCCCGCGAGCGGCTCGAATGGCTGCACCGCGACACCGACGGCTACGCGCCGCAGCCCTACGAG
>DATCLF010000251.1:0-3392 GCA_036564055.1 Spirillospora sp. | reverse complement strand
GTCGTAGGTGGGGACGGGGTCCAGCGCGAACCGGTCGGCGTACCGTTTCATGAACGCGCCGATGGCGACCCAGTCGTCGCGCCCGCGCAGGCGTCCGAGCGCGACGAGGTCTTCCGCGAAGTACCCCCGCTCGACGGCGCGCAGCATGAAGTCGCGCAGCTCTTCGGCGAACCCGCGCGTCGCCAGGGCGGGACGCAGCCGCTCCGGCCAGCCGGGCGCCCCGTCCGCCAGCTCGCCCTCCAGCAGGCGCCGCACTTCCAGCAGCTGCTCCGGCCCGGACAGCAGCCGCGGGGCGGGCTCCTCGTTCAGCACGGCGTCCCGCCTGAGCAGCGCGTAGGCGTAGCTGTGGAAGGTGAGCGCGAGCGGCGTCCGCGTGGTGCGGTGCAACCGGCCCGTGATCCGCTCCCGCAGCTCCCCCGCCGCCTTGCGGCTGAACGTCAGGACGAGGACCCGCTCGGGGTCGGCGCCCCGGTTCTCGATGCGGTCGACGACGGCCTCGACGATCGTCGTCGTCTTGCCGGTGCCCGGCCCGGCCAGCACGAGCAGCGGCCCGCCGGCATGCTCCACCACCCGCCGCTGCTGCTCGTCGAGCAGGGGCGGGACGGCCCGCGCGGGACCCGCGCGGCGCACGAGGCGATAGGGACCGGACGGCACAACAGTTCATTGGAACAGATCACGGTGACTGTTCTGGCCACAACGCACGCATGCCGCCGTGGTGAAAGCGGATGCCGACTGCGCCGCGTGAATCGACGTCACCCGAAATGGAGGGCCGCGACCGCCGGGCGTGTCGGGAGGCGCGGGCGGGTCAGGACGGTCCGCTCCAGCGGGCCCGGGTCATGTCGACCCGGCGGCCGCCCGGGCGCATCGGGGTCCCCTCGGCGCGGTAGTGCTCGAAGGCGCGCTGCTCGTGGCACGGCGGCGGGCTCCCGTCCGCCCGGATGACCCGCCACCACGGGACGGCGCCTCCGTAGAGGGCCATGACGCGCCCGACCTGCCGGGGGCCTCCGCGCCCGACGAGCTCGGCGACGTCGCCGTAGGACAGGACGCGGCCCGGCGGGATCTGCTCCACCGCGTCGAGGACCGCCTCCGCGTACTCGTCAGGTTCCAGGTACTCGCCGGTCGCCGAGGACTCGTCGGGTTCCACGCGCACCGTCCGATTGTCGCGCCCGGCGCCGCGGGCCGCCACCGGTCACGGCGGCGGAGGCATGCCGGACGCGGGACCCGCCTGCGGGAGCGGCCGCGCTCCCGGCGCCGGCCCTCCCGGCGCCGGCCCTCCCGGCGGGGGCCCGGAACCGCCCGGCGGCGGTCCCGCCGGGAATCCGCCCTGCGATCCACCCTGCGGCCCGTCCCCGGCGGGCTTGGGATGGCGGCGACGGAACGTCAGGGCGATCGCGCCCGCGGTGACCGTCCCGCCGATCCCGGCCAGCACGATCAGGACGATCAGCGGCGTGACCCAGGCGGGACGTTCGATGACCTTCACCGGTTCCGGGTCGTCCTTCCCGAAGCGCTGCCCGGCCGGCTTCCCCTTGGCCCCGGGACGCGCGGACGCCAGCGCCCCGGCCGAGGCGAGGGCGCGGGCGGCGTGCACCACGCCGAACCCGACGTCCGCGTCGTAGCCGCCGGGCGGCCCGTTCTTCGTGCTCTCGACGAGGGCCTGGGAGACCAGCGCGGGCGGCAGGTCGGGGTACTTGGAGCGGATGAGCGCGGCGATCCCGGAGACGACGGCCGTGGAGTCGCTCGTTCCGCTGCTCAGGTAGTACCGGCCGCCGGGCCCGGCGACCGGCAGCTCCTTCCCGGGCGCGGCCAGCAGGACGGAGTAGTTGCGGTTGGAGAACTCCGCGCGGGAGTTGTCGGAGCCGGTCGCGGCGACCGCGATGACGCCCGGGTAGGACGCCGGGTAGGAGTAGGGCGCGAACCCGTCCCCGTCGAGGGCGCGCTCCTCGTCGCCCTCGTTGCCGACGGCCGCGACGACCACGACGCCCTTGCCGATGGCGTAGCCGATGGCGGCGCGCTCCCCGGGGAACTCGCTGCTCTTGCCGAGCGAGAGGTTGATGACGTCGGCGCCGTTGTCGGCGGCGTAGCGGATGCCGCGCGCCACCGCGTCGTCGGCCTCGTCGGTCGTCCGGTAGCGGACGTAGCCGTCGTCCTCGGGTTCGCTGATCACCCGGACGGACAGGATGCGCGCCTCCGGCGCGATCCCCATGACGCCGTCCCGGCCGCCGGGACCGTGACCGTGCCCGGCGATCAACGACGCCATCGCGGTGCCGTGGATGCGTCTGGGAGTGGACCCGGCGTCGATCTTCTCCAGCATGTTGGGGCCGGTGGTCACCGAGCCCTTCAGGTCCGCCTGGTTCTCGTCCACCCCGGAGTCGACGACGGCGACGGTCACGCCCTTGCCCCGGGTGATCTTCCAGGCCTCGTCCATGCCGAGCGTCGCGTGGATGGGCCGCTGGCGGTCGCGGACCTCGTCGGCGTGCGCGGGGACGGGCGGCAGCCACGTCCCGGCCAGGCCCGCGGCGCACAGGACGGCCGCGATGCGGGCCATCGCCCGGCGCCCCCTCGGCTTCGCCCCCGTCGTCATCGCCCCCGTCGTCATCGCCTCTCCGTCACCGCCCGGTCCCTCAGCACTGCCACTCGGGCCGTGAGCAGTCGGGCAGGGCCTTGGCCGACAGCGCCTGCGCGATCGCCCGGCCGATCTGCGGCGCCAGCGCGAACGGCTTGCCCGGCCGTTCCTTCCTGATGGCGGACGCGGGACGTCCGTCGGTCTGGCCCGAGGTCGTCAGGACGACGTACGGACCGCCGCGGTCGATGGTTCGGTCCTGCCGGGCCTCGTCGGTGAACCGGGCCGACGCCGTCCCGGGGAAGGCCGCCGCGTGCAGGGCGGGCCGCACCGAGCCCGTCCCGTCGGGGCCCTTCGACCCCGGCAGCTCCTTGTAGGCGCGGTCGGCCTTGAACGGGTCGGCGAAGGCGACGACGCCGACGGTGACGGCGACGCCTTCGAGCTGGTCGACGTAGGTGGCGCGCAGGACGGCCTTGCACCCGTGCCTGCGGATCGTCGTGGCGATCTCGGGATCGACGGCCTGGACGCATCCGGTGTCGGGGACGATCCCGGTCCGGGACGCGTACTCGCTGCGCCCGTTCTGCGGGGCGTAGGGGAGGCGGTCGGGGAAGATGCGCCGGGCGGGCCAGGTCTTCCACCGCCGCGCGACCTCCTTGTCCGCCGCCCGCCGCAGCTCGGCGGCGGTGGGCTCGCGGTTGAGGGTCGTCCAGGCGCCGGTGAAGGAGACCAGGGTGGCCACCAGGTAGACGCAGCCGACGACGAGCGCGACGACTCCCCACTGCCGCCCGCGCAGGCCGAGCACGGTCACGGACGGGGCGGACGGGGCGGACGG
>DATCLF010000250.1:0-10577 GCA_036564055.1 Spirillospora sp. | reverse complement strand
CACCAGGGACGTGAGGAACGTGCAGGCCAGGGCCGCGGGGGCGACCTGGGCGACCGGGACGCCCCGTCCGGCCAGCACGGGGCCGACGATGGAGCCGCCGCCGATCCCGTAGACGCCTCCGACCGCGCCGACGGCCACGGCCAGCCCGGTGACGAACCGCGGGGACGGACGCCCGGAGCGTCGCCGGGGCGGGCGGACGACACGGGCGCACAACCACAGCCCCAACGGCAGCAGGAGCACGCCGAGCAGGACGCGGAAGGCCGTGGCGCCGGGAACGGCGAACACCCGCACGACCGCTCCGATCACCACGCCGGGCAGGGTCCCGGCGACCAGCAGCCGGGTCAGCGGTCCGGCGAGGTTCCCCTGGCGGTGATGACGGACGAGGGCGCCCGGCCCGGCGACGACGTTGAACAGCAGGTTGGTCGGGGTGACGGCGGGGTTGGGAACCCCGAGGACGCTGAGCTGGACCGGGAGCAGGAACACCGCACCCGAGACCCCGACCGGAGCGGTCACCACCGCGATCGAAGCACCCGCGGCGAAGCCGACCAGTTCCGTCGGCACCGTCATGTCCGAAGCTCCGGCATGACATCGAGCTTGCCCCATCCCCCACCGCCGCAGGACGGCCGCCCCGGTCGTCGGCGGTCGTGGCGAGGGGTGGTCCGTCCGGCCGAGGCACCGACGCCCGGTGGTCAGTCGGCGGGCAGGGCGGTGCCGACGCGGGGTTCGTCGAACACCAGATGGGTGCGCGTGGCGAGCACGCCCTCCATCTGGAGGATCTCCTCCAGGACCAGCCGGCGCAGGTCGGCGTTGTCGCGGGCGCGGACCAGCATGATGACGTCGAACTCGCCCCCGACGAGGGCCAGGTGCGCGACCCCCGGCAGGGCGCTCAGCTTCTCGCGCAGGTCCCGCCAGTCGACCTGCCGCAGGTTCAGCGTCACGTACGCCGAGGTGCCCATGCCGGCGGCGACCGGGTCGACGTCGGCGTGGTAGCCCCTGATGACGCCGTCCCGGGTCAGCCGCTGGATGCGCGCGTAGGCGTTCGCGCGGGAGATGTGCAGCTTCTCGGCGAGCGCGCGCACCGACATGCGGCCGTCCCGGGTGAGCTCGGCGAGGATGCGCCTGTCGATGCTGTCGATGCCGTCGGCCATCTGTCTCGACTTTCCCGTTCCAACCCGGCCTGAGTTGGACGTTTTGCCCTGAAAGACCGCCGACTAGAGCATATTTTCTCGAATCTTCGGCGCCTATAGGCACATTTGACGGCCTGATCGAGGATGGCGCCATGACACGTGCCCCTCTCACACGTGACCCGGAGCGTCTGCTGCCGCCGGCGGAGCCGGTCACCCTGATCGACCCGGAGGGACGGGTCGTCGCCCCGGACGGCCGCGGGCTGCCGTCGTCCGGGCGGCTCGTGCGGGCGCTGGCCGCGATGATCTCCGCCCGGCGGTTCAACGACCAGGCGTACGCGCTGGTCCGGCAGGGGCGCCTCGCGGTGTACCCGTCCTCGCACGGCCAGGAGGCGTGCCAGGTCGCCGCGGCCCATGTGCTGGACGAGGGCGACTGGCTGTTCCCCACCTACCGGGACACCGCCGCCGTCGTCGCCCGCGGCGTCGACCCGGTCGAGGCGCTCACGCTGCTCGCGGGCGACTGGCACGGCGGGTACGACCCCCGCGTCCGCCGCGTCGCCCCGCTGGCCACCCCGCTCGCGACGCAGCTCCCCCACGCCGTCGGCGTCGCCCACGCCGCCCGGCTGCGCGGCGAGCGGACCGTGGTGATGGCGCTGTGCGGGGACGGCGCCACCAGCGAGGGCGACTTCCACGAGGCGCTCAACTTCGCCGCCGTCTTCGGCGCGCCCGTCGTGTTCCTCGTGCAGAACAACCAGTACGCGATCTCCGTCCCGCTGGCCCGCCAGACGGCCGCGCCGTCCCTGGCGCACAAGGGCGTCGGGTACGGCGTCCCCGGCGAGCGGGTCGACGGCAACGACGCGGCCGCGCTGCTGGACGTGCTGGGAACGGCGGTCGAGCGGGCCCGCGCGGGCGAGGGGCCGCAGCTCGTCGAGGCGCACACCTACCGCGTGCAGGCCCACACGAACGCCGACGACGCGACCCGCTACCGCGAGGACGCCGAGGTCGAGCGGTGGAAGGCGCGGGATCCGCTGGTCCGCCTGGAGACGTACCTGCGTTCGGCCGGGGCGGTCGACGACGCGGCGATCGCCGAGTTCACCGCGGCGGCCGAGGACCTCGCCCGCCGCACCCGCGAGGCCCTGAGCCGGGACGGCACGCCGGACCCGGAGGACCTGTTCCGCCACGTGTTCTCCGAGCCCACGCCGCAGCTTCGCGGGCAGCTCGCGATGGTGCTGGACGAGATCAGCCGGGAGGAGGCGCACTGATGGCCGCCGTCATCGACCACGTCGCTCAGGCCGAGGGCACCGACGACGTCGGCCGCGCCGGGAGCGAGAAGCTCAGCATGGCGAAGGCCATCAACCGGGCCTTGCGCGACGCGATGGCCGAGGATCCCACGGTCCTGGTGTTCGGTGAGGACGTCGGTCCGCTGGGCGGCGTCTTCCGCGTCACCGACGGGCTGACCCGTGAGTTCGGCGAGGACCGCTGCTTCGACACGCCGCTCGCCGAGTCGGGGATCATGGGGTTCGCGGTCGGCCTGGCGATGAACGGCATGCGCCCCGTGGTGGAGATGCAGTTCGACGCCTTCGCCTATCCGGCCTTCGAGCAGATCGTCAGCCACGTCGCGAAGATGCGGAACCGCACGCGCGGCGCGGTGCCGCTCCCGGTCGTGATCCGGATCCCGTACGCCGGGGGCATCGGCGGCGTCGAGCACCACAGCGACTCCTCGGAGGGCTACTACGCCCACACCCCTGGCCTGCACGTCGTCACCCCGTCCACGCCGGGCGACGCGTACGGGCTGCTGCGCGAGGCGATCGCCTCCCCCGACCCGGTGGTGTTCCTGGAGCCCAAGAAGCTCTACTGGGCCGAGGACGAGGTGGTCCCCCGCGCCGGGGCGGTTCCCGGGATCGGGACGGCCGTGGTCCGCAGGCCCGGGACCGACGCGACGCTCATCGCCTACGGGCCGTCCGTTCCGGTCGCGCTGGACGCGGCCGAGGCCGCCGCCCGGGAGGGACGCAGCCTCCAGGTCGTCGACCTGCGCTCGATCGTGCCGTTCGACGACGACACGGTGTTCGCCGCGGTGCGGTCCACCGGACGCGCCGTGGTCGTCACCGAGTCCGCCGGGTTCGCGGGCGTCTCCGCGGAGATCGCCGCGCGGGTCGGCGAGCACTGCTTCCACTCCCTGGCCGCCCCGGTGCGGCGCGTCACGGGGCTCGACATCCCGTACCCGCCGCCGAAGCTGGAGCGCTTCCAGCTGCCGTCCGTCGACCGGGTGCTCGACGCCGTCGACGATCTGCAGTGGGAGGACTGGTGACCCTCACGGCCGCAGAGGAGACCTTCGCCCTGCCCGACCTCGGCGAGGGCCTGACCGAGGCCGAGGTCGTGCGGTGGCTGGTCGCCGTGGGCGACGAGATCGCGACCGACCAGCCGGTCGCGGAGGTGGAGACCGCCAAGGCGATCGTCGAGGTGCCGTCGCCGTACGCGGGCACCGTGCTGAGGCTGCACGCCGCCGAGGGGGAGGTCCTCGGCGTCGGCGAGCCGCTGATCACCGTCGGCACCGGCGGCGCCCGGGAGGCCGAGCCGCAGAAGAAGGTGCCCGACGGGGCCGGGGGCGGGCATCCCGCGGCGGAGCGGTACCGCGAGGAGGAGCGGGCCGGTTCCGGCAACGTCCTCGTCGGCTACGGGACGTCCGGGGACGCCGCGCCCGCCCGGCGGCGTCGCCCCAGGAGGCCCGCGCCGCCGGCCGGGCCCGGACGTGCGGGCGGCGGGCCGCTCCTGGTGATCTCGCCGCTGGTCCGCAAGCTGGCGCGGGACCACGGGATCGACCTGAGGCGGGTGACCCCTTCCGGGCCGGGCGGGTTGATCACCCGGGGTGACGTCGAGCGGGCCATCGCGGCGCTGCCGTCCGCGCGGCGGCCCGCGGCCGTCCCGGGGCGGGGGGAACGGCGCAGGCCGCTGACCGGGTTCCGGAAGGCCGCGGCCGCCGCCTTCACACGGAGCCGCGCCGAGATCCCCGAGGCGACGGTCTGGGTGGACGTCGACGCGACGGAGCTGTGGACGCTGCGTGAGTCGGCGCGGACGCCCACCGACCCCGGCCCCGGTCTGCTGGCCTACATCGCCCGGTTCGTGGTGGCCGCCCTGCGCGAGTACCCCGTCTTCAACTCCAGCGTCGACACCGAGCGCGGCGAGATCGTCGAGTACGACCGGATCGACCTCGGCATCGCCGTGCAGGGCGAGCGGGGCCTGGTGGTGCCCGCCGTGGTGGACGCCGGGTCGATGACGACGTCCCAGCTCGACCAGGCCATCCGGGACGTGACGCGACGCGCCCGCGAGGGCAGGGTGAGCCGGGAGGAGCTGTCGACGGGAACCTTCACCCTCAACAACTACGGGGGCTTCCGCGTCGACGGCAGCGCCGCGATCATCAACCATCCGCAGGTGGCCATCCTCGGGTTCGGGCGGATCATCGACCGGCCCTGGGTCGTGGACGGCGAGGTCGTGCCCCGCAAGATCACCCAGATGTCGTTCGTGTTCGACCATCGGATCTGCGACGGCGCCACCGCGGCGGGCTTCATGCGCTCGGTCGCCGACGCGATCGAGAACCCCGCGTCGGCCATCGCGAGGCTGTGAACGGGCGCGGCGTCTCCCGGCCGGCCGGTCAGTCGCGGCGTCTGAGGCCGTCGAACGCGACGGTGGCCACGGCCTCGCCGAGCTGCCGGGCGTCGTAGCGGCCGTCGGGACGCACCCATTCGGCGAGCGAGTTGACCATGCCGAACAGCAGCCGGCTGATCAGGTAGGGGTCGAGGTCGTCGCGCAGCGCGCCCTCGTCGACGGCCGCCTGCACCAGCCCCGCCAGGCGGTCGTCGATGACGCGGCGGCGGCGCAGCGCCTCCTGCTCGACCTCCCCGTTGCCGCGGACCCGCAGCAGCAGCGTGACGGCGGGCAGGTGCGCCACCAGCACCTCGATGCTGCCCTGCACGGCGCCGCGGAGCCGCTCGTAGGCCGAGCCCGTGCGGTCGGCGTCGGCCGCGTCGAGCACCGCGGTGAGGTTGTCCAGCGCCTCGTCGAGGGCCTGCTTGAGCAGGTGGCTCTTGCTCGGCACGTGATGGTAGATCGCCGACTTGGTGAGCCCGAGCTCCGCGGCGAGGTCGCCCATGCTGGTCGCGTCGTACCCCTGCCGGTTGAACAGGTCGATCGCGCGCCTGAGCACCGTCGCCTGGTCGTATCCGGGTCGTCCTCGTCGCGGCGTGGGGGCCGGGTCGCGCGCCTCCGCGGGTGTCGAGCTGGTCATGCGGCCAGGTTCGCACATCCGGGCCGGTACCGGGCGTTTCACCGCCCGGAACCCCGCCGGGGTTCACGGACGGGTCGCTTCGCCTGCTTCATGGACCGCCTGCGCGTCGCCGAGGCCGGTCACCACCAGGACGATGAGCGCCGCGACCGCGACCGCGAGAGCTTCGTGGACCAGGCACAGCGCCCCGCCGGTGACCGCGCCGAGGGCGATGAGCACGATGGCCGCGGCCCGCCGCGGCGCCGCCTCCCGGCCGCGGGCCGACCCGAAGCGGGAGTCAGCCGCGAGGGCGGCCACGGTGGTGGTGATGACGACGGTGGTGACGTCTTTGACGCCCAGGTGGCGGGCCGTCGCCGCCTGCGCCCCCATGGCCAGGGCCAGGAACGACGCCGTCACCGCGCGGGCGGCGCCGGACTCCGTCCCGGCCACGGCCACGCCGCCCGCCGTGGCGGCGAGCACGAGACCGACGCCGGCCAGCAGGCCCGTGCACCGGCGGCTCCAGCCGGGGACGGCGGTGCGCAGCACCCGCCCGGCCACGACCGCGCCGAGGGCGAAGAACGTCAGCGCGACGAAGTGGCCGAGCACGGGCAGGTCCGTCTCGCCCGTGGCCACCATGCCGAGAATGATGACGTTGCCCGTCACGTTGCCCGCGAACACCTGGCCCAGCCGCAGGTAGCTCGTGGCGTCGACCACGCCCGCCGCGAAGGTGAGGGCGAGCATCAGATGCACCGTGGTGACGCGCCGCCGCGCGGGCCGGGCGCCGGCCCCGGCCGTGCCGCCGCTCATCGTCCCGCGCCCACCGCGGTCCCGGTGCTCACCTCCGCGACGGCGGACCGGGGGCTGATCCCGTCAGGCGGGGCGTCGGTCGGCGACGGCTGGTGACCGGCCATGTCTGTCACATCCCGTTCTCGGTGGCGCGCCGGGACGGCCTTCGCCCGGCAGCGCGGTGAGGAGGTCGACGAGCAAGGACGAGCAAGGACTCGCCCCTAGCTTGTCTCGTGTCCCCCGCGACGTCCTGGTACTCCCGGTCCCAGGGACGTCGCGCCGTCAGCCCGGCGTCCCGACGAGCCGCATGCCGTGCTCGTGGCAGACGGCGAGCAGGTCGCGTCCCTGCTCGGCGGTGAGCCCGGGGGTGATCACCATCAGCGCGGACGCTCCGAACCGCCCGCACGCCGCCGCCACGGCGAGGACGGCGTCGGCGGGCACCGCGACGACCGCGAGATCGGGAGGCCGGGGCAGGTCGGCGAGCGCCGCCACGCAGGGGACGCCGTGCACGTCCGCTCCCGCGTCGTGCGGGTTCACCGCGTACACGGCGCCCCGGAACCCGCGGGAGACGATGGTGTCGAGCAGCTCGGCACCGGTCGTCCCGTCCCGGCCGGACGCCCCGATGACCGCGACGAGCCGCGACGGCGGCTCCGGTTCCGGGCCGGCGACCGTGTCCGGGCGGCCGGCGCCGGCGCTTCGGGGGACGGCCTGACCGGCGGAGACGCACATCCTCTCGTGCATGGTCCTCAGCCTCGGACCGCACGGCGCGTCAATCAGCACCCCAAGGTCATGCGTGGCCGGGACCTTGGTCCCGTTTCCGGCATTCTTCTCTCCCGGATCAGGCTCACCTGCAGCATCAAGCGCTGCCGTGCTGCTCGCCCCCATCCTGGTCAGGTGCGGGAACGACCGCCACCGGGCAGGGTGCGTGCTGGACGACGGCGTGGCTGACCGACCCGAGAAGGAGCCCCCGGAAACCGCCCAGCCCGCGCGATCCGACGACGAGCAGGCGCGCGTCGTCCGAGGCGTCCAGCAGGACCCGGCGCGGCGGCCCGGACCGGACGTCGACCCGCGCGGCGACACCGGGATGGCGGTCCCGCAGCGGGCCCATCATCCGGTCGAGCTGCATCTCGGCCGCGTCGCGCATGACGTCCTCGTCGGCCAGCGGCGGCAGATCGCGCGGGGGCGCCGGCTCCCAGGCGATCACGACGTGCACGGACAGTCCGTGCAGCGCGGCCTCGGTGAACGCCATGTCGAGCGCGGCCAGGGACGCCGGTGAGCCGTCCACACCGGCGACGACGCGTCCCGGCTCCGTTCCCGGCGGGGCTTCGGCGGCCCGGTCCGGGGCGCTCCGGGCGATGACGACGGGGCACGGCGCGTGCGTGACGACCTGGGTGCTGACCGATCCGAGCACCAGCCCGGCGAACCCGCCGGCGCCCCGCGGCCCGAGCACGACCAGACCGGCGCTCCCGCCCGCCTCCACGAGCCTCGCCGCCGCCTGCCCGCATTCGAGCACGCCCCGCACCCGCACGTCGGGATGCTTCTTGCGGACGTGTGCGACGCCTCCGTCGAGGGTCTGCTGCGCCACGGCGCCCAGGTCGAGCATGGGCATGGCGACCGGACTTCCGATGTAGGGCTGCCACACGTGGACCACGGCCAGCGGGATGCCGCGGACCTCGGCCTCGGCCGCGGCCCAGTCCAGGACGCGGATCCCCTCCGGGGACCCGTCGTATCCGGCGACGACCTCGGTGATCTCCCCCGTGCTCATGCCTTCTCCCCCCTGGACTGCCCCGTGCGACGGTGTCCGTTCCGGTGGTCATGGCGGCCCCTCCGCCGTGCAGTCGCGCTCATGGAGCACCGCGACCGGGCCCGGCGCCTCGTGCAGGATCGACCTGGTCACCGAGCCGAGCAGGGTCCGGGGGGACGCCCCGATCCCGCGGTCGCCGACGACGAGCAGCGTCGCGTCCCGGGCCTGGTCCGTCAGGACGCGATGCGCGCGTTCCAGGACGAACTCACGGTCGTGGACGACATCGGGGTGCTCGGCCAAGATCGGGGTGACGGCGGCGTCGAACCGTTCCTCGGCCTGCTCCCGGACGGCCTGCGGGTCGGTGAACGGCAGCCGGTCGGGGCCGGGCAGCGCGGCCGGATCCCACCACGCGCAGATCATCGTCACGGAGGCGTCCCGGATCCTTGCCTCCTGCAGTGCGAACCGGAGGGCGGCCTCGCTCGCCGCGGAGCCGTCGATCCCGACGACCACCCGTTTCGGGCCGGACGGCGGCTCACGAGCGGGCACCACGACCACGGGACGGTCGGCGTGCGCCGGGACGTGCACGGCCGTGGAGCCGAGCGGCAGCCGTTCGAACCCGCCCGTCCCCCGCGCGCCGACCACGATGAGCGCCGCGTCCGCCGACGCGTCCAGCAGCGCCCCGGGCGGCGTCCCCTTCACCAGCAGCGTCCGGACCTCCAGGTCCGGGACGGTCTCCCGCGCGAGCCGGGCGCCGTCCTCCAGCGTCAGGGCGCCCATGTCCCGGACGATCTTCGCCGCGTCCTCGTTCCGGCCTCTCAGCGGATACGTCCAGGTCCAGGCGTGGCAGACCTGGAGGGGCACGCCGCGCAGGGACGCTTCGACGGCCGCCCACCGCACCGCCCTCCCGGCCGCGGGCGAGGCGTCGAACCCCACCAGGACGGGTCGTCGGTCCATCGAGGTCACCTCCTCTTCCCGAGCCTCACCGTTCGCGGGCTCGGTATGCAGAGGCACCGGTCGGCTCGACGGCAGGACCTCCGGCCCGTGGCGTCCGGCGCGTCCTTACGCGCCGGTGGTGAGGTCGCGGCGTCCGAACCCCCGCACCGCGCACGCCACGAGAAGCGCGGCCAGGAGTGCCAGAAGCGCAGCCGCGACGACGTTGACGTCCTCGCGCGGGTACTCGCCGATGTGCGCGAACGGCGAGACTCCGACCACGTCGTCCGGCAGCTCCAGGGCCGGGGCGAAAAGCCCCGCGACGACGCCGTAACCGAGGCCGACCCACACGACCGGCAGGAGACGCGGCACGATCCCGTAAAGCAACGCCGCGGCGGCGAGGAGCAGCCATACGGCCGGCGCATGGGCGACATGCCCGAGCACGGTCTCCCACAGCAGCGCGGTGTCGCCGGTGCCCACGGCCGCGGCCGCTCCTGTGCCGAGGCCCGCCACGAACAGCAGCCACGGGACGGCGATCGCGGTGACGGCGAGGTTCCCGGTGAGCCAGCCGGCGCGGGTGACGGCGGTCGCCAGGACGGGTTCGGTGCGCCCGGCGGTCTCCTCGGTGCGCAGCGACTGCACGGCCAGGACGGCGTACACGGTGACGGTGAACGCCATCGTCAGGCCCATGACGCCGAGGTACCCGGCGATCAGGTCATGGCCTCCGCCCATGACGGCGATCAGTTCGTCCGGGGCGCCGTCCAGGCCGTCGGCCATCGGCTGGGCGAACGCGCCATAGGCCACCCCCGCGACCAGGAGGGCGACGCTCCAGCCGGTGATGGCGCCGCGTTGGAGACGCAGGGCCAGGGTGGGGGCGCCGCGGATCCAGGCGGCCGCCCGGGGCCGTCCCGGACGCGGCGGGACGAGCCCCGCGTCCAGGTCACGGCGACGGGACAGGCGGTACCCGGCGGCGGTGGTCACGGCCGCGGCGGCGGCCGAGAGGGCCAGCGGCCACCAGCGGTCCAGTACGTAGGGCGCGGTCTGCTGCGACCAGCCGAGCGGCGACGACCACGACAGCCAGGACGGGCCGACGTCCTGGACGGCGGCCATGTCGCCGATGCCGCGCAGCACGAACGCGGCGCCGAGGACCGCCCCGGTGAGCGCGGACGCGGCACGGGGATAGGCGAAGATCTGCACGGCGACGGAGGCGACGCCGCCGAACACCAGCCCGGCGGCCCCGGCGGAGGCGCCGAGCAGGATCGACCCCGCGGTGGCGTGACCCGCGGCGAGCAGGACGCCGGTGATGAGGACGGCGGCCGTCGCGCACATCAGGGCGGTCAGGACGAGCGCGGCGGTGAGCTGGGCCGACCGCCCGACGACGTTCGCGCGGACCAGCTCCGAGCGTCCGGAGCGTTCCTCGGCCCGGGTGTGCCTGGTGACGGTCAGCAGCGCCATCAGCGCCACGCCGAGCAGGACGTACAGGCCGTACTGCCCCGCCAGGAACCGTTCGAGGGTGATGGCGTCGTAACCGTAACCGGGGCCGCCGAAGAGCGCCCCGGCGGGAGTGGCGGAGAACTCGCTGACCGCCTCCAGCTCCTCGGTGGAGGTGTACACCGAGCCCAGCGCGGCCGTGAAGTAGCCCATGAGCAGCGCAAGCCCGAGCGTCCAGGCGGGGAACCGGACGCGGTCGCGACGCAGCATGAACCGCAGCAGCGTGCCCGTGCCGGTGAACGGC
>DATCLF010000249.1:0-7394 GCA_036564055.1 Spirillospora sp. | reverse complement strand
GCGGGCCGGGCGCCGGGGTGGGAGTCGTCGGCGGAACGGGGGCGGGCGGCGGGACGGGATCAGGCGGCGAGGATGTGGTCGTCGCGGTCGCCGTCCGTGCGGCGGCGCGACCGCAGCGGGTGGTCGGCCAGCGCCTCACGGAGCTGCTTGCGGCCCCGGTGCAGGCGGGACATCACCGTGCCGATGGGCGTGCCCATCATCTCGGCGATCTCCTTGTAGGCGTAGCCCTCGACGTCGGCGAGGTACACGGCGTCCCGGAAGTCCTTCGGCAGCGCGCGCAGCGCGTCCACGATCCGGCTGTCGGGAATGCGGTCGAGCGCCTCGGACTCGGCGGACCGGAAACCGGACGCGTGCGCCTCGGTCTGCGCGAGCTGCCACTCCTCCAGCTCCTCGGAGCCGGCGCGCTGCGGCTCGCGCTGCTTCTTGCGGTAGGTGTTGATGAAGTTGTTGGTGAGGATGCGGTGCAACCAGGCCTTGAGGTTCGTGCCCTCCTGGAACTGGTGGAAGTTCACGTAGGCCTTGGCCAGCGTCTCCTGGACGAGGTCCTCGGCGTCGGCGGAGTTGCGGGTCATGCGGACGGCGCTGGCGTACAGCGGGTCGGCGAGCGGCAGGACGTCGCGCTCGTAGCGCCTCGTGTTCTCGGCCGCCGCGGCGTCCGCCGCGTGACGGCGGGCGGGCGTGGTGACAGCGGTCATTCGTCGTTCCCCGTAGGTCGTGGGCCCGGGACGGACAGGACGGTTACTGGCGCGTGGGGCACGCGCGGGCCGGGCGGACGGATCCGCCCTGCGTGATCGTGGTACGTGCCACCGTTCCCGACGGGTTCGGAGGGGTCTCGGCCGCGCGTGAAGGGTGGGCCGAGAGGTCCGCGCGGGTCGGCTGGGCCAGGGCGACCCCGTTCCATGCGGGACGTCGCGGGCCGGGGCTCGATCAGGCGCTCTCCACCCATCGGTGGTCTTACTCGTCCTGTAAGACGCGTGGAAGGGTCCAAAAGGTTGCGTCCGGGCACGTGTCATCCGTCACACGGCGTTCGTCCGTCACACGGCGTCAGCGCGCAGCCCGGGGCGCGGGGAGGGCCGTGGAAAAAGAAGGTCCCCGGGAGCCGGCGCGACGAGGGCTCCCGGGGACAGGGGGTGGTCGGCGGTTCCCGCGCCTAACCGATCAGGTGTTTCAGCGCCCTGGCCATGAGGGCCCGCCGGTCGGACGCGGACGCCTGCTCGAACCCGAAGCCGAACAGGACGGTGTCCTTGGTCGCGACCGACGACACCGAGTCGATCAGCGCCTCGGAACGCTTGAACTCCTCGCTGTTGCCGGGGCTTCCCTCCGGGGCGCCCTGGATTGACCAGGGGCCGAGTCCGTTCTCGAAGCCCTCGGCGTCGAGTTCGCCGTCGGACGTGGTGACCTTGGTGTCGTCGATGAACAGTCCGGTTCCGCCGCTGAAGGGGTCGCTGACGTAGGCGAAGGAGACCTCCACCTGCTTGCCCGCGTAGGCGGACAGGTCGAACGCGACCGGAACCCAGCCGTTGGAGTCGCCCGTGAAGGCGTTCCACTTACCGGACGTCCCGGTGTTACTACACGGATTGCCTCCCGTGAGGTAGTGACCGAGGAACGGGTGCATGTCGAGGTAGTAACCCTGTTCGCACTCCTGCGGGACGTTCGCGGTCGTGCGCCCGTTCTTGTCGGGCAGCGTGGTCCAGTCGTCGCCGCCGGCGGTGCGGGCCTCGACGATGACGTTGTCGTAGCCCGTCTCGGTGTTGTACGACATCTGCGCCTGGAGGGCCGGGGCCTGCTCGGCGGTGACGCCGGTCAGGTCGATCGTCCGGGTCAGCCGCCGGTACGTGGCGTCCTGGTGGGGCCCGGCGACGTACCAGTCGCCCTCGATGGGCTCGGTCGGCGCGGCCGTGCCCGTGTAGTCGCCGACCTTCCAGCTGTCGAACTGCGGGTACTTCGACTTGGGCAGGACGGTCGAGGTGACCTGGAACCCGCCCGTCTCGTTCAGCGGGTTGGTCGCCGAGCCGGGAAGGTCGGCCGTGACGCCGTCGAACGGCCGCTTCGTGCCGGTGAACCCGGTCGGCGTCCCGGTGTTCTGCCTGGAGAACGCGCCCAGGTAGTACTGGAAGAAGTCGTCCGACAGCAGCTCGCAGTCATCGCGGAAGCTCGTGGTGATCACGCACGGTCGTTCCGGATGTCCCTTCAGCCCGTAGTAGATGCCGCCGCCGTTGGCCTGGCTGAGCGGGCCGGTGTACCCGGTCGTCTCACCGGCGTGGACGAGCTTGCCGCCCTCGTTGAGGTAGGACCTGACGCTGAGGACCAGGTCCTTCGCCCGGTCGGCCACCTGCGAGTCGGGGAAGTCGCCGATGACCGAGCGCACCGGCTCGTCGGCCTCGTCCTGGGTGAGGCGGTTGTCGCCCAGGTACCAGACGACGGCCTTGAAGTGCTTCAGGACGCCGAGGTCGTGCGGGACGCCGTCCTTGTCGATGTCCCAGACCAGCGGCCGGTGCTTGGCGGACTTCACCAGGTCGGCGTACTGCTTGGCGTACCTGGGCGCGTTCGTCCCGGGCGGGTAGGTCGGGTTGACGCCGGTGTAGTCCTCGTCGGCGATGATCAGGACGTCCGCCTTCTTCTTGTCGCGGACGGTGTAGGTGAAGTGCTCGCTCTCGACGCGGTGGCGGCCCTTGTACCCGGTGAACCACACCTCCACCTTGTCTCCGGGCCGCTGCCGCGCGACCTTCCCGCGGAACTCGGCGTAGTAGGCGTCGCCCTCGTCGCCGTAGCGCTCGCCGCCGCGCCACTCACGCAGACCGGTGCTGTGGACGCGGCCCCCGTTGATCCGGTAGTTCAGCCTGGTCTTCCGCAGCGACCTGCGGATCACCGCGGCGACCTCCTGCGAACCGCCGTACGACGTCGTGAACGCGTCGGTCTTGAAGTCGGGGGTGGTGCGCCCGACCGGGGAGACGGGCTCGTCCGGGTTGTGCGCCGACTTGCCGACCGCGAGCGCGAGCGGCAGGTTCTTCTCGAACTCCTTCTGGATGAGCGCCTCGTCGTCGGGGAACTCGAAGACGCTGCCGCAGTCGCCGGGCTCCCACTCGTCGTCCGGGTCGGACTCGGCGGCCGTCCGGCAGGTCGCCATCTCCGGCGTGATCGACAGGGTGCCGAACATGTTGTCGGCGTAGCCGTCGGTCTCGCCGTTGGTGGTGTAGAGCTGGGCGCTGAGCTGGGGCACGTAGCCCGGGACGGCGGGGTTGTCGATGTCGCCGAGCAGCGCGTTGTGGATGACGTCGTCCGGGCTCTCGGTCAGGGTCTGCCAGCCGACCCCGTGCAGCAGAAGCTGCGCCGCCGAGTGGTAGTTGATGAGGAAGGTGGGGCGGACCTTCTTGTACAGGTTCATCTGCGCCCGGGTCTCGGGCTCGGAACCCGGCGACGGGCCCCGGTAGGTCTCGTTCGCGGGCTGGTCCGAGGAGCCCTCGTTGTCGTAACCCCACTTGTACGGGAAGTTGCGGTTGAGGTCGACGCCGTCACCGCCGGTGATCTGGCCGTCGCCGTTGTTGTCCCGGGTGTTCTTGCGCCAGAGGCGGAACCCGTCCTTGAACGTCAGGTCGTAGCCGTCGACGTTGACGACGGGCAGGAACCACAGCTCGGTCGTGTCGACGATCTTCGTGATCGCGGCGTCCTTGCCGTAGCCGTCGACGTAGTGGTGCAGCAGCCGCCGCACCGTCTCGGTGGTGATCCACTCACGGGCGTGCTGTGTGCCCTGGTAGACGACGACGGGCTTCTTGCGGCCCTTGTCCTTCGGTCCGGGCCTCTTGGTGACCTTGACGGCGGTGATGGGCTTGCCTTCGCCGCTCTTGCCGATGTCCACGGCGGTCGCGATCGACGGATGGTCCGCGGCGACCTTGAGCAGCTCCTCGCGGATGTTCCCGGGGCCGCTGTAGGGGCGGAAGACCCCTTCCTGGGCGGCCTTGGTGCGCGGCCGGGCGTCCTGCTTCGCCTTGAGGCCGAGCCCCTGCCGGTTGAGCGACGCGGCCTGGGGCGCGCTCATCACGGCCTCGACGTGGAAGGTCCCGGACTTCTTGCCCTTGGAGACGCGGACGTCCTCGTGGTCGAGGCCGGAACGGTTGAGCAGCTTCACCTGGTCGAGGCCGAGCTCTGCGGTGTAGACGGCCACGGCCGCGCCGGAGGAGGAGGGTGCGGGCGCGGCGTGTGCGGGGGCCGCCGTGAGCGTCCCGGTCACAAGCGCGGCGGTGGCCAGCGCGGGAGTGAGTCTTCGATGCCGATTCGATGCGCGCGACACTGCGCCTCCCTGGCGGGGATGACGAATGGGGGCTGCGTGATCATCTGCCGGGACGAGATGGGTGTCAATGGGGCGTAAGTGCTCTATGCCGCATTCGGTCACTTTCTGGGATTTTGCGACAAGAGGTGGCTTGATACGCGTTCCGTTGATAACGGGCTCCCGGGGGAGGACAGGGAACGGGGAACGACGTCGTCGCCCTCTTCACGAAGGACAGTTTTCGCAGACCACCATCTCGATCTTCTAACTGCGGGTAACGTCCCCTTCACCAAGGGTTTCCGGGGGAGCGTCGAGGTCCTGCGCTCCGGGGAGGGGGACCGGGTGGTCATCGACGAACTGCTGGGGATGGCGCGGATGGCCGCCATCACCCTGAACAGGTACGGCCGCATCGTCCACTGGGACGACACCGCCGCCGAGCTGTTCGGCGTCGGACGTCTCCACGCCGTGGGCCGTTCGCCCGCCTTGCTGCTGCGGCTTCCGCCCGAGCACCGCGGCGTCTTCGAACCCGAGATCTTCGGACACGTCTGGTGCGGCGCCTGCAGCCTGCCGCGCGCCGACACCGGCGCGCCCGTCGACGTCGGCTGGTGGGTCTACCCCATCGAGGCGGAACCGGGCGCCCACGACGACACACGGGTCCTCGCGCTCGCCGCCGACCTGCGGCGGCTTTGCAAGGACGGTCTCGGCATCGCCTTCGGCGGCCTGCCCGTCACGACCACCGGCCGGTGCAGCCGGCACGCCGCCGGGGCACGGCTGCTGCGGGTCGAACCCGCGCTCGTCGAACACTCCGCTCCGGGCACCGCCCCCTTCGCCGGGCCGTTCACCGAGCGTCTGTCCGCGCTGCTGCCCGCGCTCGGCCGGGGAGCCGCGGAGAAGATCGCCGCGCAGGTGCTCAGGCTCGGCTGCCCGGCGGTCTCCCTCGGGCTGACCGTCCGGCTGCCGATCGTCCCCCAGGCGGAGACACCGGCCGTCCCCCCGCCCCGCACGGGCGACACCCGGGCGGACCCCGCCCGCATCACGGAGGAACCGCGTCCCTCGCCCGCGGACCTGGTCCCCGCCCCGCGCCGAGCCGCGGAGGAGGGATCCTCGGGCGACGCGTCCGGCCGGACGGCGGGCCCCGGGGCCGACACCGCGGCCGTGCGGGAGCCGCTGGCCTACCTCAGCGAGGCCGGGCAGCAGATCGGCGGCTCGCTCGACCACCTGCAGGCCGCCAGGAAGCTGGCGGAGGTGCTGGTCCCGCGGCTCGCCGACTTCGCCGGCGTCGAACTGCTCGAACGCGTCGTCGCCGACTCCGCGCCGCCCGTCGACGAGGTCGACGAGACCACCCAGATGCGCCGCGTCGCCGTCGTCCACAACGACGAGTGCGGACGCTGGGACGACCTCGTCCCCGAGGGGGAGGTGATGCGCCTGTCGTCCGGGGCGCCGTTCGTGAAGGCCATGCGCACCGGCCGGCCCGTCCACCTGCCGCGGGTCGACCGCGACCAGGCCGCCGAGATGTCCGCCTCCTACGGCGGCCGTGACGTCCGGCCGTTGTTCGCCGGCCGGGCGCTGCTGATCGTCCCGCTGATCGCGCGGGGCCGGGTCCTCGGCACGTTCAAGCTGCTCCGCAAGCCCGACCGCCCCGGCTTCGGCGAACTCGACCTGGTCATGGTCGACGAGCTCGCCCGCCGCGCCGCGCTATGCATCGACAACGGCCGGCTGTACCGGCGCGAGGTCCAGGTCGCCGAGGAACTGCAGCACAGCATGCTGCCCGACGACCCGCCCGACGTCACCGGCGCCCGCGTCCGCTACCGGTACCGGCCCGCCGAGCAGGCCGTCAACGTCGGCGGCGACTGGTTCGACGCCATCCCGCTGCCCGGCTGCCGGCTCGGCATCGTCGTCGGCGACGTCATGGGCCACGGGCTCACCGCGGCGGCGATCATGGGGCAGATGCGCACGGCCGTGCGCACCCTCGCCGCCGAGGACCTGCGGCCCGCGCGGCTGCTGCGCCGGCTCGACGGCCTCGCCCGCCGCCTCGGCGAGGACTACCTCGCCACCTGCCTCTACGCGGTGTACGACCCGGTCGAGCGGCGATGCACCCTCGCCAACGCCGGGCACGTGCCGCCCGTACTGATGTCGGCGACCGGCGAGAGTCGCGTCCTGTCCCTGCCGTCCGGCGTGCCCATCGGGGTCGGCGGCGTGCCCTTCGAATCGGTCGACGTGCCCGTCGAGGACGGCTCACAGCTCGTCCTGTGCACCGACGGGCTCCTCGAACGCCGCGACCGCGACGTCGACCTGGGGCTGGAGGAGCTGCGCGCCCGCCTCGCCGGGGCCGCGCCCGACCTCGACGACACCTGCGACTTCCTCCTCGGGACGCTCGCCGCGTCCACCCCCCACGACGACATCGCCGTCGTGGCCGTCGGGTTCGACGGAATCGCCAAGGAGGACGTCGCCGTCTGGGAACGGCTGAAACCGCGGCCGAGCAGCGTCCCCTGGGTGCGGGCGCAGGTCGCCGGGCGGCTCGCCGAGTGGGGTCTCCAGTCGCTCACCGACACCGTCGAGCTCCTCGTCAGCGAACTCGTCACCAACGCCCTCGTGCACGGCGCCGGCTCCATGGGCCTGCGCCTGATCAGGGGAGGCAGCCTGCTCTGCGAGGTCTACGACGACGGCGCCGACCTCCCCCGCCTCCGTCACGCCGCCACCACCGACGAGTCGGGGCGCGGGCTCCAGCTCGTCAGCCACCTCGCCGCCCGCTGGGGCACCCACCGCGCCGAGCGCGGCAAGGTCGTCTGGTTCGAGCACGGCCTGCCCGCCCGGCGGCCCCCGCACTGACGCGCGTTGCCGTGGGCCCGGCCGACGAGCCCGCAGGACGCGAGATCACCGTGCGCCCGCGTCCCGCCCGCCGCCGACGGCCGGGGCCGCCCGGAAGCCCTGTGCGCGGACCCGTTTCCGCGCTCCGGGAAGTGACCTGTGACCTTGCCGATGATCTTGATGTGAGCGCAGGATCAAGACGTGAAATTCGGCCCGCGCGACCGTCCCAGCCCCGAGCCCGAGGACCCGGGCGCCCCGGAGTCCGACGACACCCCCCGGCCTCCGCCGGCGCCCTATCCGACCGACGTGCACGTGGCGGGCA
>DATCLF010000248.1:0-1562 GCA_036564055.1 Spirillospora sp. | reverse complement strand
GTGCGGCGCAGTGCGCGGTCGTTCCCGGCGAGCTGCGCGGCCTCCACGGCGGCGGCGTCGGCCTGCGCGCGGCGCCGCTCGTACAGCCGCAGCGACTCGTCGTGCCCGATGCCGAGATCGTGTTCGCGGCCGATCAGCAGGATGTTGGCCACCTGCGCGTCCATGTCGCTGAGCGCGAAGTACAGGGTGCCGGTCGCGACGACCTGCGGGCCCGCGTCGTGGCCGATCGTCTGGACGGAGTCGCGGGCGTGCCCGACCGCCGCGGTCAGCACCCCCGTCAGCGCCACGACCGCGGCCAGGCAGAGCACCACGTGGACGCCGATGCGGCCGGGGATCGTGCGCAGCCACCGGCCCCGGGCGAACGTGCCCAGGCGACCCGCGCGCGGCCGGGTGAACTCGGCCCGCGACGGGGACGGCGGGGTCGGGGGAGGGGACGGGCTGTGCGCGGAGGGAGCCGTCCCCGCCGGCGAGCCCGGTGAAGCCGGTGCACCGCGGGGCGGAGTCATCGTCATTGCGGTCCCTCCTGCAGCAGCAGCGTGATCGTCGTCCAGGCGCCGACGTGGATGCGGTCGCCGTGCGACAGCGGCACCGGCGTGTTCACCGCGATCGGCTCCGTCGCGCCGTTCACCGTGGTCCCGTTGGTCGAGCCGGGGTCGACGAGGTTCCAGGTCCCGTCGGGCTGCGCGAGCAGGACGGCGTGCAGATGCGAGACGCCGGGGTCCTCGGGCGGCGCGCTCAGGTCGATCTCCGGGATGATCGCGCGGGACATGCTGCGCCGTCCGATCCTGATCTGGTCGCCGATGAGCGGGATGCGGCGCTCCGGGCAGTAGGGCGGGAACGCCAGCTTCGGCGCGTCCGGCCCCATCTGCGCCATCACGGACTCGAAGTAGGCGCGGTCCGCCGTGATCACGGCGGCGGGGCCGGGCGGGGTGACGGGCGGGCTGCTCCTGCGCTGCGACGGCACCGGCGGCTTGGGCTGGGCGGCGCGGGCGGCCGCGAGCTGGGCCGTGTAGAGGGTGCCGGTCTCGAAGTCGTATCCGTCGACCTCGCAGAAACGGCCGGCGCGGGGCGTCCCGCAGTGCGGGCACTTGTCCTTGTCCTGGGCCTCCTTCGCGGACGTGGAACCGGATGCGGAACCGGACGCGGCGTCGGGCTCGGAACCGGACGCCCCGACCGACGCCGCGGCGGACTCGGGTGCAGCGAACTCGGCGCGAGGGGCGCCGTCCATCAGGTCGCCGCACACGTCGCAGTAGTCGGTGGTCTCGGACGTGTGGCCGCGGGGGCAGACGGGCATGGCTCAGCCTCCCCTCGCGCCGTGCCGGGTGCGCACGGTGCGGACCGAGCGGGTGTCGAGCGACATCTCGTCCTCCTTCGACACCTCGTCCTTCAGCCGCACCGTCCCGCGCACGGGGTCGACGACGTCGACGATCCTTTCGAGCAGCCCGGAGATCTGCTCGTTGCCGACCTCCCGCGCCAGCACCACGGCGCGTCCGAGCCGGGCCGTCGCGACCTCCTCGTCCCCCCGGCGCCGCGCCGCCAGGCCCTCCTGGATCGCCTCGGCC
>DATCLF010000247.1:0-7587 GCA_036564055.1 Spirillospora sp. | reverse complement strand
GTCCTGGTGTCCGACGACTGGAAGCACGCCTACAGCCGTGCGGAGGCCGCCTACCCGCTGCCCGCCCTGCGCGAGGGCAAGTACTGGCCTCCCGTCCGCCGCATCAACCAGGCGTACGGCGACCGCAACCTCGTCTGCTCCTGCCCGCCCCCGGAGGCGTTCGAGGACTAGCCCGAGGACGGGAGGCGAGAACGGCTGACCCGACCGGCGGCCGCCGCCGGGGAACGAAAATGTGATCTTGGGGGTGTTCCGGGGCGCGTCGCGAGACGCGGCGGGGGCGCCCGGCTAGGCTTGCCGGCGTCCCCGACCCCCAGAGGGCAGAGCGATGAGCGAGTCCGCGGAGTCCGTTCCCGATCCGGCGCGGCTGTGCGAGGAGGCCCGCCGCCTCGCCGAGGGCGGCGAGGCCGAGCGGGCGGCGACGCTGTTCGAGCAGGTGCTCGCGCTCGGCGAGACGCCGTGGCGGGCGCAGGCCGCCCTGGGCCTCGCCGTCGTCCTCGACGACTGCGGCGACGTGGAACGGGCCCGCGAGGCGGACCGGGCCGCGATCGCCACCGGGGACCCCGAGTACGGTCCCCGCGCCGCCTACCACCTGGCCCTCACCTACGAGCGGGCCGGGGAGCGGGAGCGGGCGGCGCCCGCCTGGCGGGTGGTGGTCGACTTCGGCAACGACGCCTACCTGCCGCCCGCGCACCTGGCGTTGGCGAGGATCGCCGACGACGCCGGCGAGTTCGACGAGGCCCGCGAGCACTGGGAGGCGGTGATCGCCACCGGGGACCCCGAGTACGGGCCGCCCGCGGCGCACGACCTCGCGCAGCGGCTGCTGGAGCGCGGCGACCCCGCGCGGGCCCAGCGCGTCCTCACCGCCGGGCTGAAGCTGATCGACCGGGACACCTCCCCGTACGCCTACGCCCGGCTCGCCGTGGCGCTCGGCATCGCCTACCTCGACCAGGCGATCGGCGCGTTCGGCGCGGCGCTGGGCGACGGGATCCCCGACGCGGAGGTGGGGCCCCTGGCCACCGAGCTGCTCGCGCGGACGCTGCCGCTGCGCGGCCGTTCGGCCGAGGCGGCCGAGGTGTGGCGGCGCGGGCTCGCCGACCCGGGCATCGCGGGCCAGGTGCGGGCCAGGCTCCGCCGTGACTTCGGCGACGACGACGGCGAGAACGGTGAACTGTGGTGGGAGCCGGTCCTGGAGGAGGCGGTGTCCGACGGGACGCTCCCCGCCCTCGCCGGCGAGGTGTTCGGCGCGCTCGACCACATGTACGCGCTGCTCGCCGTCCGCTACGCCGACCCTCCGCAGGAGCAGCGGCCGGACGAGATCCACGAGGTGCTGGGACGGGCGGTGCGGGTCCCGAGCGACTACGCGTGGGGCCCGCTGCTGCACGAGAGCTTCGCCGAGCGGCTCCGCGTCGTCATGGGCCGTCCGGTCTCCGACTGGCCCGGCGGCGCCTGAGCGGCGGTCACGCCGCCAGGTCGCGTGCGGCGACCACCGTGGTGACGCGGGCGCGGACGAGGCACTCGCCGGGGACGGCGTTGCGGGCCCCGAACTCCTCGGCGCGGTCGGCGCCCATGTAGCGTCCGGCGATGACGGTGGCCCAGCGGCGCATCTCGGCGAGATCCTCCGACAGGGACGCCTCGGCCCGGATCAGCACGAAGGAGAAGGGCGGCGTCTCGTCGTCCACGCAGACGCAGACCCGGGGGTCGCGGGCCAGGGCCCGGCCCTTGACGGTGTCGCGGCCGGTGGTGAACACCACGTCGTTCCCGTCGAGGACGAACCAGACCGGCGTGACGTGCGGAGAGCCGTCCGCCCGGGTGACGGCCACCTTGCCGGTGCGGGTGCCCTCGGACACGAACGCCCGCCATTCACTTTCGGTCATCGTTTCCATACGGAGAGTCTGCGGCATTGGTCGTTCGTGGTCCGCCGCGGGGTGCGGCTACGGTGGGCGGCATGCGGATCGCGACGGCGCAGGGACCGGCCGAGGTGACGGTGGACGAAGCGGACGACCCGGCGTTCCTGCTGGTGCTGACGCACGGGTCGAACGGGGGAGTGGACGCGCCCGACCTGCTCGCCGTGCGGGAGACCGCGCTGTCCCTCGGCGGCGCCGTCGCGCGGGTGACGCAGCCGTTCCGGCTGGCCGGGCGCCGCGCGCCGGGTTCGCCGGCGCGGCAGGACGAGGCGTGGCTGCACGTGGTGGGCGCGGTGCGGGAGAGGTTCGGCGGCGTCCCGCTGGTGCAGGGCGGCCGGAGCAACGGGGCCCGGGTGGCGTGCCGGACGGCGCGGGCGGCCGGAGCGGCCGGCGTCCTCGCGCTGGCGTTTCCGCTGCGCCCGCCCCGGACGCCGGACAGGACCCGGGCGGATGAACTGCGCTCGGCGGGGGTGGAGGTGGTCGTCGTCAACGGCGACCGCGACCCGTTCGGGGTGCCGGACGCGGCGGACGCCGCGCACGTCGAGGTGCTGGCGGGGGAGCGGCACGACCTCGGCCGGGAGCCCGCCGCGGTCGGGCGGGCGGTGGAGCCGTGGCTGCGGAGGTGGGCGGCCCGTCCGGTGCGGACGGGCCGCCCGGAGTGACCGGGCGATGAGCGGCCCGGCCGGTGCATCGCGTCAGTGGTGGTCGCAAAGAGTGCTCGTCGGGTGAGCGCCGCGAGCGGATCGGGTGCGCTCCGGGCCCGGTGCGGGCCCGGAGTCGAACGGTCGGCGGCCGTGCCCCCGAGGATGATCATCCGTTCGGACTAGTCCCCCGTGGAGACCGTTCAGGCGGCGGACGGAGCCCTGCGGTCCGTCGGCCGGTGCGGTGCGATGACTCCCCCGTCGGGCAGCAGCTCGCCGGTGTCCTCGAACACGACGACGCCGTTGCAGAGCAGGCTCCACCCCTGCTCGGGATGGGAGACCAGCGTCCGGGCGGCGTCACGGTCGGGTGCGTCGTGCGGAGGGCAAGGCGGCTGGTGCGGGCACATCGTGGTGCCTCCGGTCTCAACTACTGGTCGGTCGTTTCTGTCTTCTATTGACGCACCCAAGTGTGATCCGGTTCGCACTCGGCGGGCCATAGTCCGTTGGGACGGTTGTCCCTTGGCACCGGAGGGCCGTGACCCGCCTCACCCGACGTACCGGACACGGCGTCCCTCCGGCTCGCGGCGGACGGAGAACGACACGCCGACGCGGCGTGAAACCCGTACGATGTCGGCGGGAACGGCCCCGGCGAGGCGATGGGGGTGAGGCCGGTGCGGGTCGCCCTGTCCGTCGCCTGTTTCGACGACGCGCTGTTCCCCGAGACCGGCAAGGCCGTCACCACCCTGCTGGAGCGGCTCGGTCACGAGGTGACGTTCCCTCCCGGCCAGACCTGCTGCGGCCAGATCCACTGGACGACCGGCTACCACCGCGAGGCCGCCGACCTCGCCCGCGCCTACACGGCCGCCTTCGAGGGCGCCGAGGCCGTGGTCGCGGCGTCGGCGTCGTGCGCGGCGGCCGTCCGGGACGCCTACCCCCGGATCGCGCGGGCGGCGCGCGACCCGGCCCTGGCCCGCGCCGCCGAGGGGCTCGCCGTCTACGAGCTGACCGAGTTCCTCGTGGACGTCCTCGGGGTCACCGACGTCGGCGCCTACTTCCCGCACCGCGTCACCTACCATCCGTCCTGCCGGTCGGCCCGGGTGCTCGGCGTCGGTGACCGGCCGCAGCGGCTGCTGCGCGCCGTCAAGGGCATCGACCTGGTCGATCTGCCCGCCGCCGGGGAGTGCTGCGGCTTCGGCGGCGCGTTCGCGATGAAGAACGCGGACGTGTCGGTCGCGATGGTCGCCGACAAGGTCAGGC
Source organism: Spirillospora sp. (assembly GCA_036564055.1). Classification (GTDB taxonomy): domain Bacteria; phylum Actinomycetota; class Actinomycetes; order Streptosporangiales; family Streptosporangiaceae; genus Spirillospora. The sequence goes on along the minus strand of DATCLF010000247.1, from coordinate 3,785 downwards.
ACATCCGCGACACGGGCGCCGACGTGGTCTGCTCGGTCGACAACTCCTGCCTCGCCCACGTCGGCGGCGCGCTGTCGCGGCTGCGGAGCGGCGTGCGGACCATGCACCTGGCCGAGATCCTCGCCGAAACGGGGCCGTCGTGACGGCCCCGTCCGCCGCCGGCGCGGGCCCCGCCGCGCCGGGCGCCGGCGGATCTGGCGCGGGGAAGGGGACCGGCGCGGCGAAGGGGTCCGGTGCCGCGGCGCCCAAGTTCGCCGTCGCCGCGCGGGCCGCGCTGGCCGACACCCGGCTGCGCCGCAACGTGCGCGGAGCGACCGCCGCGCTCAGGGACCGGCGGGCCGCCGCGGCCCGGGAGGCCGCCGACTGGGAGACGGCCGACTGGGAGGAGCTGCGCGAGGCCGGACGCGCCGTCCGGGACGCCGCGCTCCTCGGCCTCGACGCCCACCTGGAGCGGCTCGAACGGTCCGTCACCGAGGCCGGCGGCGTCGTGCACTGGGCCGCGGACGCGGCCGAGGCGCGCCGGATCGTCGTCGACCTGGTGCGGGCCGAGGGAGCCTCGGAGGTCGTCAAGGCGTCGTCGGCGACGGTGCGGGAGATCGGCCTGGACCACGCGCTGGCCCGCGCGGGCGTGACGGCCCGCGAGACCGCCGTCGGCGACCTGGTCGTCCAGCTCGGCGGCGACGAGCCGTCGCATCCGCTGTCGGCGGCGATCCACCGCGACCGCGCGCAGGTCGGGGAGCTGTTCCGGCGTGAGATCGCCGCGCCGGGCTCCGACCTGCCCGACGAGCCCGCCGCGCTGGCCGCCGCCGCCCGCGACCACCTCCGGGAGGTGTTCCTGCGCGCCCGCGTCGCGGTCACCGGCGCGAACTTCCTGGTGGCCGAGACCGGGACGGCGGTGGTGCTGGAGTCGGAGGGCAACGCGCGGATGTGCCTGACGCTGCCCGAGACGCTGATCACCGTCGCCGGGATCGACAAGGTGGTGCCGGCGTGGGAGGACCTGGAGGTGCTCCTCCAGCTCGTCCCGCGCGCCGCGTCAGGCGACCGGATGACCCCGTCGGTGTCGTCGTGGACGGGGGTGACGCCCGGCGACGGGCCGCGCGCGTTCCACCTCGTCCTGCTCGACAACGGCCGGACCGCCGCCCTCGCCGACGAGGTGGGCCGCGCCGCGCTGCGCTGCGTGCGCTGCTCGGCCTGCGTGAACGTGTGCCCCGTCTACGAGCGGACGGGCGGGCGGCCGTACGGGCCCGTCCTGCCCGGGCCGATCGGCGCGATCCTCACGCCGCAGCTGCGCGGCGTGGAGAGCGCGGCCGACGCGTCGCTGCCGTACGCGTCCACGCTGTGCGGGGCGTGCGCCGACGTGTGCCCGGTGAAGATCGACATCCCTGAGGTGCTGGTCCACCTGCGGGGGAAGGTGGTCGAGTCGCGGCGGGCGCGTCCCGTCCCGACGCCCGAGCTCGTGCTGATGAGGGGCCTGGCGTGGACGATGGGCGACCCGCGCCGCCACGAGACGGCGCTGCGGCGCGGCACCCGGTGGGCGCGGCTGCTGTCGCGCGGCGGGCGCATCCGCCGACTGCCCGGCCTGCTCGGCAAGTGGACCGAGGCCCGCGACCTTCCCGCGCCGCCGGCCGAGAGCTTCCGCGCCTGGTGGACGCGGACCCGGGGGCGGCCGTGACGGCGGGCGGCGGGTCCGGTTCGCGGGCGGAGGTGCTGCGCCGGGTGCGGGAGGCGCTCGGCGGGGAACGCGGCGTCCACGGCCGGGTGCCGCGGCGCTACGCCCGGCGCCTTCCGGAGGCGGAGGCGGCCGGACGGGCGGACGTGGTGGCGCTGTTCACCGAGCGGATGGCCGGCAACCGTGCGGCGGTGCGGCATGTCAGCGCGGACGAGCTGGGCACCGCCGTGGCCGCCGCGCTGTGGGGGAGGGGCGCCGGGCAGATCGTCGTCCCGGCGGACCTGCCGTTCGGGTGGCTCGCGGAACTGGACGGCGTCCGCGCCCTGGCCGACGCCCCGGCGGTCGACCTCGACACCCTCGCCGCCTGCGACGGCGTGGTCACCGGCTGCGCGGCGGCCGTGGCGCAGACCGGCACGGTGATCCTGGACGGCGGCCGCGCGCAGGGCCGCAGGGCGCTCACCCTCGTGCCGCGCCTGCACGTGTGCGTCGTCCACGCCGACCAGATCGCCGGGACCGTGCCGGAGGTCGTCGCGCGGCTCGACCCGGCCCGCCCGCTGACGTGGATCAGCGGCCCGTCGGTCACCCACGGCGTCGAGGCGGTCCGGGTTGAGGGCGTCCACGGCCCCCGCCACCTGGAGGTCCTCGTCGTCGAAGACTGAGGGGCACGATGACTGAGGGGCACGGAGACCGAGCCGCAGAACCGAACGCCGGGTCAGGTGATGCCGCCGAGGATGATGCCGAGCCCGGAGGCGAAGCGCGCGTCCCAGTCGACCGTGCGGTCGGCCCCGTCCTCGCGGGTGCCGCGCGCCTCCAGCGCGACGTGGCCGATCACGTAGCCGAGCAGGGTGTGCGCCGCCGCCGCGGCCTTGTCCTCGGGGACGCCGCCGCGGCGCAGGACCTCCTGCAGCGACGCGACGGTGGTGGTGAGCGCCGCCGGGTTGCGGCGGGTGACCAGGAGCGGCACGACGCCGGCGTGCGCCAGGAGACGCTCGCGGTAGTCGCCGGCCCAGGCCCGCAGGACGTCCCGCCAGGTCGAGGGCGACGCGCCGTCCGCCGCCGCGGGCGAGGAGGCGACGTGGTCGACGAGGCAGTCGAGGAGCTGCTCCTTGCCGCGGGGGAGGTGGTGGTAGATCGCCATCGCCTCGACCTCCAGCGCGTCGCCGAGACGGCGCATGGTGAGCCGGGCGAGTCCCTGCCCGTCGACGATCCGCAGGGCCGCTTCGATGATCCGCTCGGTGGACAGCGGCGTCCGGTGCCGGGCGTTGATGCTGGGTTGCCTGACCATAAGAGCACCGACCTTACTACGTAAAGGGCCGAAGTCGGGTGTCCGCTGTCACGACACGCCGCCGGCCCGCGTACCCTTGGCCTCGACCGAACGTGAGAAGGACCGCCGAGGGAGTAACGACCATGCCGCTGGGCCGACGGGTGAGCAAGGACGTCGCGGAGCTGTACGAGGCCGACCGGCGGCTGGCGGACGAGTACGAGGAGCGGCTGGCGCGGGCCGCCGAGGCGGAGCGGGAGCTGCGCGAGGCGCAGGCGCGGGGCGAGCCCGAGCCGCGCCTGCGGGAGCTGACGGTCGCGTTCGACCGGGCGCTGACGGCGGTGCTCGCCGCCGCCGAGGCGGCCGAGCGGGCGGCGATGGGCCCGAAGGCGTACGTGACCGACGCTCAGGACCCCAAGGCGCGCCGGGCCGCGGAGATCGCCCGCCGCAAGGCCAAGGCCCGCCCGTCCGTCCGCCCCTGGACGGAGGAGGTCGACCGGCTGCGCACGGCGCGCGAGGCCCACCGCCTCAGCTTCCGGACGCGGCCCTCCGCGGTCGCGTGAGCCGTCCCGGGGAGTGAACGACCGGGTGACGACACGGGCGTCGCCCGGGTGGCACCGGCCACCGAACTTTGAGAGTCTGCCCTTCCGGAGAACGCCGGGGGACCCCACGCCCGCACGGCGCCGCTTCGCGGCGGGCGCGGCGGCGTCCCCGGGCGGGGAGGGCACACGGTGCTCTGGACGCGGGGGGAAGTCACGTGGAGCGCACGCCGCCGGATCGGTGCCGCGTGCTCGAGTCCTACCGGGACGGGGTGCAGGCGATCCGGGCGCTGGCGGAACGGGCCCGGGACTGGGA
>DATCLF010000246.1:0-3179 GCA_036564055.1 Spirillospora sp. | reverse complement strand
CGCCCGCCCCCGGCCACGGCGCGCCGCCACCGCCTCCGGGGGGCAACGCTCCGTTCCCGCCGCCCCCGCCCGGTCAGCCGGCGCACCACGGCTCGCCCCCGCCCGCACCGTCGGGCCCGGGGCCCTACCCGCCCGCGCCGCACGGCCGGCCGGGAGCGCCGCCCGTGCACATCCACCACGGCCCTCCGCCCGGCCACTACGGCCACCGCCGTCACCACGGCGCCGCGGCCGCGGGTCTCGTGGGCGGTGCCGCGGCAGCCGGTGTCGCGGGAGCCGCGGCTTTCGGCGCGGTCGGCGACGCGGCCGCCGGGTACGCCCAGAACGCCGCCGGGTACGTGGCCGGCGCCCACGCCGAGAACTTCGGCAACGCCGCCGCCGCGGCCGCGGGCGACATCGCGGGCAAGGCGCTCGCCAACGCCGCCAACGAGGCGGCGGGCGAGGTGGCCGGGGAGATCGCCGGCGGCGCCGCCGAAATCCTCGGCGGCCTCCTCGGCAGCCTGTTCGGCTGACCCGTGCCGCCCGCCCGGCGACCGGGCGGGCGGCACGGAAAATCACCGGGCCTTCCGGGCGAGATCAATGTCGGTCTCCGCCAACCCGGCCGCGGGTGGTTATCGTCGGAAGCGCAGCCCGCCTTCCGAGGAGTCACATGACCACCGTGGTCCTTGTCCTGCTCTGCCTCGCGATCGCCGGACGCGAGATCTACCTGGCGTCCGACAAGCGGCTCCCGCGCGCGCAGGCGGAACTGCGCGAACTGCGCGGCCAGTTGTCCGAGCTCGCCCGGCGGCACGAGGCGCTCAAGACGGTGGTCGACGAGGCCACCGAGCCCGCCGGGATCCCGATCCCGCAGCCGGAGCCCGCGGCCCCGCCCGCCGACGTCCTCGACCGTCTCGACGCGCTCACCGAACGGGTGGAACGGCTGGAGAAACAGTTCGCCGACCTCTCCGACCGGCTCGCGGGCGTCGACCTCGACCGCGACGCCCAGCGCGCCCTGGCCCGTTCCCTTGACGCGGTGGAACAGGACGTCCAGGAACTCCACCGCGAGATGCTCGACCGTCTCGACCGCGAGGAAGGCGTCGTCACCGGCGTCCTGCTGAGCGAGGAGGGGGAGGCCGAGGCGCTGCTCACCGACGCGTACGAACGCTGCGCCGCCGAGTACGGCCTGCGTCCCCGCATCCGCGACCGGTGGCCGGCGCAGGACGACGGCTCCTACCAGGGGACGGTGTACCACCTGTCGGGGCGGCGTCCCGAGGTGCTCGCCGAGGACATGTTCACCTACGTCCGCGGCCTGCACGACCCGCGGGACCCGTCCGCCCTGACCGCGCTGCTCACGGAGCTCGCGGCGCTGCACGGCGGCGGCGTGGCGCGGTTCGGCCCGTTCACCGCCGTCAGCACGCCGACGGCCCTTCTCTGCGGCGTCCTGCACGAGGACGACCCGGCCGAGCCGGGGCGGCTCGCGGACCGGATCCGTGAGCTGCCGCCGGGCCTGCAGTGCGACGTGTCCTGGCTGCGTCCCGGCGACTGATCGCCCGGCTGCTCAGGGGCGGACGAACCTGGGCGCGCCCCGCGTCCGGTCGACTCCGAACGCGAGCAGGCACCGCGGGACCCGGTCGGCGCCGACCCGCAGGCACACGCCGAGCGCGAGGCCGGGGTCGACGAGCACCACGCTCCGCAGGGCCCGCAGCGTCCGGCGGGTCAGCCGCCGCGTCTCGGGACGTCTCGCCTCGTGCAGCGTCCCGGTGACGACCCGGCTCGCGTAGCGCCACAGAGCGGCCGCGTCCAGCACCCGCGCCCCCGCCGCCGTCAGGTCCGCGACGATCACGACGCCGCTGTCCTCGTCGTCCCGCGACGCGGGCGGCGGCGTGCCCTCGTCCGCGCGGGACCGCAGCGGGTCCAGCGTGTCGACGACGAACGCGCCCGCGCAGGGCCGGGACGCGCGGGGACGGCCGGGCCGTTCCCGCACCCGCGCGACCCGCGCGCCGACATGGGCGCTCAGGTCGAACACCATCCCGGTGTCGTCCAGCCACGCGGGGACACCGAGCGCGGCCATCGTCGTCCGGTCGAGGGGGTCGATCGTCCGCCGCAGCTCGTCGGCGCTCCAGGTGAGCGCGGACGCCATGCCGGGCCCCGGGAAGGCCCCTTCCAGCACGGTCAGCGTCGCCCGCCATGTGGCACTGCCCGCGAACTCGGTCACGAACTCGTCGGCGAGCACCTCACGCGACCTGGTCTCCGTGACCGTCCGCACCGCCGGTTCCGGCCGTGACGGCGGAGTCGCCGAAAGCCCCTTCTGCGGCAGGAACGGCTCGTCGTCGCGCGGCGTCCGCGGTCCGGGCGACGGGCCGCCCCGGGAGACCGGCCCGCCCGGGGGCTGCGGAGCCCGGGACGAGGGAACCCCACCGGCGTCGCGTCCCTCCCACGAGGCCCACTCCCCCGGCTTCGGAACCCCGCCCGGCTCATGACTCCTCCAGTCCGACGACTCCGGTTCCACGCTTTCCGGAGCGTCGCGCGCGTCGGTCGGGCGCTGCTCCGACGCTCCCGTGCCCGGCTCCTCGGAATCAACCGGCTGCGTTCCGGTGGGATCAGAAACCGCCCGCGAGGACGAAGGAGCAGACGATACCCCGGGGAGCGGAACGGCGCCCGGCTCATGAGCCCGCCGGCCCGCCGGATCCGGCTCCGTCGTCTCCGGAACATCGGCCGAGGCATCGTCGGGGGCATCACGCGGCTCAGGCGAACGCTCCTCCGGCGCTCCCGGACCGCCGGTGTCCGCCGGCGGCGCCTCGACGGAACCCGAGGACGTCGCCGGCCGTGGAAGGTCTCCCGGCTCGTGACTCCGCCAGTCCGACGCGTCCGGCGGCGTCTCCGGGCCATCGGCCGAGGAAGCCGAGGACTCGGCGGGAGAAGGATCGCGCGGCTCGGGCGGACGCGGCTCCGATGTTTCCGTTCCCGTCTCACCGCCCGGATCGGAGGGCCGCGGCGACGCAGCCGATCCATCGCGCGGCTCAGGGGGAGCCTGCTCTGACGTTCCAGCGCCCGGGTCGCCGGGGCCGGGCGGCTGCGTTGGGCTTGGGGAGAGCCCCGCCTGCGAAGACGGGGGGTCGGACGGCGCCGGTCGCGGAGCGCTGCCCGTCTGACGGGGCCGCGGGTCCGGCGGATCCGGCGGTGGTCCTCCGGCGGGCGCGAAG
>DATCLF010000245.1:0-3734 GCA_036564055.1 Spirillospora sp. | reverse complement strand
GTGCTGGACGGCCGCAACGCCTACGTGTGCGACGGCGTCCGGCAGGCGCTGGGCCGCCCGGCCCGCGACTTCACCGACTACGCGCGCGACGCCGCCGCCACCGGCGTCTGGAACGGGCGGTGACCCGGATGAGAACCCTGCAATCCATCACCCTGATGGCGTCCACGGTCGGCACCGGGCTCGTCGCCGGGCTGCTGTTCGCCTACGCCTGCTCGGTGATGCCGGGCCTCGGCCGCTCGTCCGACCGGACGTTCGTCGAGGCGATGCAGAACATCAACCGGGCGATCATCAACCCCTGGTTCCTGGTCCCGTTCGTCGGGTCCCTGCCCCTGATCGTCCTGGCGGCCGTGCTCGCCTGGCGCGGCCACGGCCGCTCCGCCCTCCCGTGGATCCTCGCCGCGCTCGTGCTCTACGTCATCGCGTTCCTGATCACCCGGGGCGTCAACATCCCGCTCAACGACCGGCTCGACAGGGCAGGGGATCCCGCCCGCGTCGCCGACCCGGCCGAGATCCGGCGGAACTTCGAGGGGCGGTGGGTGACCTGGCACCTCGTCCGCACCGTGGCCCACACCGCCGCGTTCGCCTGCCTCGCCTGGGCGCTGGTCGTCCACACGCCCCCGACCGAGTCGTCCGCGGCACCGGCGCCTTCGGCTCCGCCGGTGACGGCCGACAGCCCCTGATCAGCCGGTGCGGGCTCTGAGACCGTCCAGTACCACACGGGCGACGGCGTCGTCGGCGCGTGCGCCCGGGCGGCAGACCGCGGTGCTGAAGACGTCGACGACCTCGCCCGGCGCGATGTCGTCGCGGAGGGTCCCTTCCTGCTGCGCCTGCTCGACGACCTTTCTGAGCAGGGCGTTGACCTCCTCCTGCAGCGCGTGCCGCTCGGGCGGGACGGGCGCCTCCTCCTCAAGGATCGACTTGACGAGGGCGAGCGGCTGTTCGGCGGAGTAGGCGACGACCTCGGCGAACACGTCCCACCGTGAGACGTCCCGGGCGGACAGCAGCCGGATCTGCTCGGCGAGCCGGCGGAGCGTGGTGGTCACGATCTCCTCGACGAGGGCCCGCCGGTCCGGGAAGTGCCGGTAGAGCGTTCCGACGCCGAGTCCCGCCGCGCGGGCGATGTCCTCCATGCACACGCGGGGCCCGCGCCGGGCGAACAGGTCGAGGACGCAGGCGCGCGGGTCGAGACGGGACGCCTGCCGCGGCGGGCTCATGACCCGGTCCGGCCCGGTGCTGTTGCCGGTGCCCGCGACCCACTGCCGGTTCCCCGCGTTGTCGGCGATGTCGCCGTCGAGAGGCCAGTCGCCGAATGCGCGGCGGGAGGCCGGTGGTGAGCGGCCTCCCGGGACCCTCAGCGTTCGCGGATGCGGTAGACCGGGTGGTCTTCGGCAATTCTCGCGAACTCCGCGAGCGGCGCCTCCGGGCCGAGACGCAGATGCGGTCGCGCGCCGGGGGCGACGGCGACGTACCGGCGCAGGATCGGCGCCCGGTCCCCGGGCGGGACGACCTCCAGCCGCACCGGGACGTCGCGTCCGCGCCGGCCCAGCACCGCGCTCCGGCCCGCCGCCTCGACGTTCAGCACCCAGTTCGCCTGCCGTCCGAGCATCGAGACGAGGTACTCCGCGCCGCCGACGTCGGCGATCGCCACGGGGACGGAGGTGTCCCGGCCGGAGCGCCGCCCGCGCACCCGCAGCACCGCGGTGTGGTCGGGCCGCACCCATCCGGTGGCGTACAGCAGCGCGTCGAGACGGTTCCACAGCCGCATCAGCCCGGACGGACGCCCTTCGCGGTACAGCGCGCGCTTCACCCCGCCGAGGCGTCGAAGGACACCGGAGGTCATCGGCTCCTCCTCCACAGCAGAACGACGGCGACGAGGCCGAGCGCGCACGGAGGCACCTGCAGCCACGCCAGCGGCGGCGCCAGGCCGACCTCGCCCGAGTCGTCCTTCACGGTCAGCCCGCAGACCGCGAAGGAAACGGCGGCCAGCCAGGCGGTGGACGCCGCCCAGGGCGCCCACTTCTTCCGGCCGCGGACCGCCCACATCGTGCCGAGCCAGAACAGGACCCCCAGCGCGCCGGCCACGGACAGGATCACCAGGTACGCCGTGACGGCCGCGCTGACTTCGCCCGCGTCGTAGGCCGGGTAGGTCGCCCGGATGTGGTCGGCCAGAACCTGCGTGGTGGCCGCGTCGACCAGCGGATACACCGTCGCGACGATCGTCAGGGCGAGCCCGCCCCACATCGCCGGCAGCGCCGACCCGCGGCCCGGAGTCCCGGACGCGGCGCTCGCCCGCATCTCCATCTCACTCTCCTCGTCGTGCCGACCCGGCGCCCGGCCGCTGTGAGCCGGGACACCGAGTCTGACAGTGACTTTCTATTCGACAGTCACTGTACGTACGACGTCCTGAAAGTCAAGTTCAATCAGACAGTCACTTGCTAAACTCGGGCGCATGGGAGGGCTTCGCGAGCAGTGGCGGCGCAACGCCATGCGCACCATCCAGGAACGGGCTCTCGACCTGTTCGACGAGCGCGGTTTCGACGCCGTCACGATCGAGCAGATCGCCGCCGCGGCCGAGGTCTCGCCGTCGTCGGTGTACCGCTACTTCGGCACCAAGGAGGGCCTCCTCGTCGCCGACGAGTTCGACACCATGAGCGATGAGGCGATCGCGGGGATCCTGGACCCCGGCGACCCCGTCGACAGCCTCGTCCAGGCGGTCCGCCGGTACGAGGCGCCGCCGGACGACCCGGCCGGACCCGGCGGAGCCCGAGGCCGCGGCCCCTGGCGCAGGGTGCGCTACTTCTTCACCGAGCCGTCCGTCCGCATGGCCGCCTGTGCCGCGCTCGACCGCGCCGCCCGGCGGATCGCGCCCCTGCTGGCCTCCGAGAACGGCCTGTCCCCGTCCCAGGCCCGCGTGGCGGCCAACGCGCTGGCGTTCGGGTACTTCGCCGCGCTCGAATCGTGGTTCGACGACGGCGGCACCCGCCCGATCGCCGAATACGTGGAGGAGGGCCTGCGCCCCCTCCGCAAGATCTGGGCCTGAGGGAGCCGGGAACGCGCGGCGACCGATGGCGGCGGTCGCCCGTCCTTCCGGGCGCGGCGTCGGCGCCTACGGCGTGTCCTGGCGCGGTCTGTCGACAATTCCCTCGGCCAGGACGTGCGGCGCGTTCTGCAGGCGGGCGGTCTCGCCGCGTTCGAGGAGTCCGAGGATCGGTTCGGCTGCAGGCCCGAGAGGAGGAGGCCGGCCGGCAGCGGGGCGTCCCGGTCCGGGCGTTCCACGCTGATCAGCGAGCTGACGGGCTCGTGCCGGACGGCGCAGACCGGTTCGTGCTCGCCGTTGCGTCGCGGTGGGACGGCCTGGCGCGCGACACGTCCCCGGGACGTCGGCGATGCCGTGGAGGAACTCGCCGCCCGCGTCGTCGCCGGCCGCCTGCGCGCCGGCGTCCACACCCGGCTCCCTCTGACCGGCGCGGCCGAAGCCCACCGGCTCCTGGACGACCGCGCCTACACCGGCCGAATCCTTCTCGTCCCCTGAAAGGCGGCATCGAGCCCCGGCGGCTTCAGCCTCCGAATCGCTCGCGCGGCTCGTTGATCTCGTCGCTCCAGTTCAGGCCGAGGCGGTCGCCGAGGGCGGTGATCGCCTCGGGGGTGCGTCCGGCGACGGTGAGGTCCCAGTCGTGGTCGCGGTCGAAGTAGGCGAGGACGTCGGGTCCGCCCAGAATGATCGTGTTGTGCTC
>DATCLF010000244.1:0-12318 GCA_036564055.1 Spirillospora sp. | reverse complement strand
GTACAAGGGGGACCTCCCTCGGCTATGACACGCATCACGTTCGCACGGGCCGGTGACAGAATGCGGGACTTCGCTCGGCGTGTCCGGAAGTTCGTCACACGGTCCCGGCCGGGAGCGGTCATTCGTCGCGGGCGGGCCGCGCGTGTTCGTCATCCCGGTGCCCTCCCGCCGCGGATTCGTGGGAGCATCTCACCGTGACCGCTGACTTCGACCGTACCGACGACGCCTCCGCGGACGCTCCGGGCGGCCCGCCCGCGGCGGGCGGGCTCGCCGAGAGCCCCTTCCTGCTGGCCTGCCGCCGGCGGCCGGTGCCCTACACGCCCGTGTGGTTCATGCGGCAGGCGGGGCGCTCGCTGCCGGAGTACCTGCGGGTCCGCGAGGGCGTCCCGATGCTGGAGTCGTGCACCCGGCCCGAGATGGTCGTGGAGATCACGATGCAGCCGGTGCGCCGGTACGCGGTGGACGCGGCGATCTTCTTCAGCGACATCATGGTGCCGCTCAAGGCCATCGGCGTCGACCTCGACATCAAGCCGGGCGTCGGCCCGGTCATCGCCGACCCGATCCGCGACGAGGCGGGCCTCGCGGCACTGCGCCCGCTGTTCCCCGACGACGTCCCGTACGTGACCGAGGCCGTCGAGGGACTGGTCGAGCAACTGGGGGCGACACCGCTCATCGGGTTCGCGGGAGGCCCGTTCACCCTGGCGTCCTACCTGATCGAGGGCGGGCCGTCCAAGACCCACGAGCGCACGAAGGCCATGATGTACGGCGAGCCCGAGCTGTGGGCGAAGCTCATGGACCGCCTCGCCGACCTCACGATCGCGTTCCTGAAGGTGCAGATCGCGGCCGGGGCCAGCGCCGTGCAGGTGTTCGACTCGTGGGTCGGCGCGGTCGCCGCACAGGACTACCGCGACTCGGTGCTGCCCCACGCCCGCCGCATCTTCGCCGAGATCGAGCCGTTCGGCGTGCCCCGCATCCACTTCGGCGTCGGGACGGGGGAGCTGCTCGGCCCGATGGGCGAGGCGGGCGCGGACGTCGTCGGCGTCGACTGGCGGGTGCCGCTGGACGAGGCGGTCAGCCGCGTCGAACCGGGCAAGGCGCTGCAGGGCAACCTCGACCCGGCGGTCCTTCTCGCCCCGTGGGAGACGGTGGAGCGCCGGGCCCGCGACGTGCTGGCCCGCGGCCGCACCGCCGAGGGGCACATCTTCAACCTGGGACACGGCGTCCCCCCGTCGGCGGACCCGGACGTGCTGGCCCGCCTCGCGGACCTGGTGCACGAGGTGAGCGCCGAGGACGCGCCCTAGACGCGCCCCGGTCCGCCCGGAATCGTCCTCGCTCCTCATCCGCTGCCTTCGCCTCGCGTCCCTCCCGTCCCGGTGCGGGGCCGTCCCGCCCGCCGCCCGCTCGGGAACCGCGCGCGCAGGCGGTGCCGGAACACCAGCACCGGGGTCGCCAGCACGGCGGCCGTGACGAGGAAGGGCAGGAGCCAGCCGAACACCACGGCCACGCCGCCGACGAACATCGTGAAGGCGTTCCAGCCGCTCTTCAACCCGCCGAGGAAGCCTCCCGGCCCTTTGTCCTCCCTCGCCGCCGGGACCGGCGCGTTCTTGGGAAGCAGCGTCACGGTCACGGTCGCGAACTCGGTGCGGTGCTTGAGCGACTTCTGACGGGCCTGCAACGCCTCCAGGTCCGCCTCGCGTTCGGCGATCTCGTTCTCCAGCCGCAGGATCTCGTCGATGGAGTCGGCGCGCCCGTACAGCTTGCGAAGCGAGGCGAGCGCGGCCTCCGCGGACCGCACCCGGGCGTCCACGTCGGCGACCTCGCCGGTGACGTCCTCGGCCTGCTGGGTCAGCGAGATCTTGGTCCCGAGCTCGGTGCCCAGCCGGTTCAGCACCTCGGTGTACCGGTCGCCGGGAATCTTGAGCGTGATCTCCGAGCGGGGCGGACGGCTCTGGCTGCTCTCGTGCTCGACGTAGCCGCCCGCGCCGGTGACCATCTGCTTGGCCTTGGCGGCGGAGGACTCCACGTCGTCCGCCCTGACGTGGAGCTGCGCCGAGTGGACGACTTCGCGGGCCTGGGCGAGCGGTGCCCGCGACCGCGATCCGCCCGCGCCCTCGCCCCCGGAACCCCTGCCGGGCGCCTCCGTGGCGGCGCCCCGCCCGCCGCCCTGTCCACCTGCCTGTCCACCGCCCTGTCCGCCGTCCGACGGCGCGGTGGCCCGTTCGGCCGAGGAGCCCGCCGAGTCGGAGGACGTGTCACCGCCGCCCGAGCAGGCGGCCAGCGACCCGGCGAGCAGAAGGGCCACGAGGACCCGCGTCATGTGCGCCACCTTCACGTGCGTCGACCTCACGTGCGCCCCCGTCAGGCGCCCGATGCTTCTCGAAGTCCGCATGCGGCTTGGACGAAGTGGTGAAAATCACCGTTCCGCGGGGTGGATCGCGATCGAAGCACGAAGTGGGCACGCGGCGGTCACGGGGATTCGCCGCAGGTGACGGCGGCCGCCGCTCCGGGCGCCCCGGTGCGCGGTCCGGCGAGGCGTCTGGGAGGCTTGGACCCATGAACGGGTCTCATGCCGTCGTCGTCGGGGCCGGGATCGCCGGCCTCGCCGCCGCGCGCATGCTGGCCGGGAGCGGGCTCCGCGTGACCGTGCTGGAGGGCTCCCCGCGCATCGGCGGCAAGCTGCGGGTCAGCGAGATCGCCGGGCTCCCGGTGGACGAGGGCGCCGAGTCGATGCTGACGCGCCGTCCCGAGGGACTCGACCTGGTCGCCGACCTCGGCCGCCGCGACGACCTCGTCGACCCCGGCACCACGTCCTCGGCGATCTACAGCCGCGGTGCGCTGCGTCCGATCCCGTCCGGGCAGGTCATGGGCGTCCCGTCCGACCTGCGGGCCCTCGCGGCGTCGCAGGTGCTGTCCCCGGCCGGGCTGGCGCGCGTCCCGCTCGACCTGATCCTGCCCGGGACGCGGCGCGGCGCCGACGTGTCCGTCGCCGACTACATCGGGGCCCGCGTCGGCCGCGAGGTCGTCGACCGCCTCGTCGAGCCGCTGCTCGGCGGCGTCTACGCGGGACGCGTCGAACGGCTCTCGCTCGACGCGACGCTGCCCGCGGTCGCCGCCGCGGCGCGCTCCCACCGCTCCCTGCTGCAGGCCGTCCGGGGCATCCGGCAGTCCGCGCCCAAGGATTCGCGCCCGGTCTTCACCACGCTCCCGGACGGCCTCGGCGCGCTCCCGCACCTGGTCGCCGACGACATCACCGCCGCCGGGGGGACGATCCGGACCGATGCGATGGTCCGCGAGCTGCGCCGCCGACCGGACGGATGGCGGCTGACCGTCGGCTCCGCCCACGACCCGGAGCACCTCGACGCCGACGCCGTGGTCGTCGCGGTGCCCGCGGCCCCGGCGTCCCGGCTGCTCGAACGGGACGTCCCGGCCGCCGCGCGGGAGCTCGCGGGCATCGAGTACGCCAGCATGGCGATCGTCACGCTCGTCTACCGGGTGACCGCGTTCCCGCGGCCGCCGAAGGGGAGCGGCTACCTCGTCCCCGCCGTGGAGAGCGCGGCGGAGAACGGCGGGAGGGGCGTCAAGGCCGTCACGTTCAGCTCGATAAAATGGCCCCACCTGCGCGACCGCGATCCCGGGCTCATCGCGGTGCGCTGCTCCATCGGGCGGTTGGGCGAGGAACACCTCCTGCAGAGGACGGACGCGGAGCTGACCGCCACCGCGATGGCCGAGCTCGCCGCGACGTGCGGTGTCAGCGAGCTGCCCGCCGAGAGCCGGGTCACCCGGTGGGGCGGCGGCCTCCCGCAGTACAACGTCGGCCACGCCGACCGCGTGGCCCGGATCCGATCCGCGGTGGCCGCGCAGCCGGGGCTCGCGGTCGCGGGCGCCGCCTACGACGGCCTGGGCGTCCCCGCGTGCATCGCCTCCGGGCGCGCGGCGGCCACCCGGATACTGGACCATCTGCGCAGCAGAGAAGGAGCAGACCATGACGCAGCCGGCGGGAAAGCCCAAGGCACGCGAACTCAATGACGTCATCCGCTACACCATGTGGTCGGTCTTCCGGGTCGCGAAGCCGGGCACCCTCGGCGAGCGGGACGCGGGCGAGGTCCAGGAACTCCTCGACCAGGCCGCCGAGAAGGACGTGACCACCCGCGGCGCCTACGACGTCGCCGGCCTGCGCGCCGACGCCGACTACATGTTCTGGTGGCACGCGCCCACGCCCGACGACCTCCAGGAGGTCTACACGCGGTTCCGCCGCACGGCGCTCGGCCGCGCCAGCGAACCGGTGTGGTCGCAGATGGGGCTGCACCGGCCGGCCGAGTTCAACAAGAGCCACATCCCCGCGTTCCTCGCCGGTGAGGAGCCCCGCGCGTACGTGTGCGTGTACCCGTTCGTGCGCTCCTACGAGTGGTATCTGCTTCCGGAGGAGGAGCGCCGCGCGATGCTCGCCGAGCACGGCATGATGGCGCGCGACTACCCGGACGTCCGGGCCAACACGGTCGCGGCGTTCGCGCTCGGCGACTACGAGTGGATGCTGGCGTTCGAGGCGAACGAGCTGCACCGCATCGTCGACCTGATGCGTCACCTGCGCGGCGCCAAGGCGCGGCTGCACACCCGCCACGAGGTCCCCTTCTACACCGGCCGCCGCAAGCCGGTCGCCGAACTCGTCGCCAACCTCGTCTGACGTTCCGGCGTCCGGGGTTCCGGCGGTTGATCTCCAGGGTTGATCGTCGGAGGCCGGGTGCGGCGGGGGAGCTAGTAGCTCCCGCCTCCGCCGCCGTCGCCGCCGGTGTCGAGGCCGATGCCGTGGCCGTCGTCGAGGTCGGCGTCGCCGCCTGACGCGCCGGAGAGGGAGCCGCTTCCGCCGCGACCGCGGCTCCGCGGCCCGTGCGGGAGCTTGACGGGCTTCGGGTCGTCGGACCGCAGGACGTCCCGCAGCGAGATGTCCGCCACGCCGGCCGGGCCGAGCACCGCGAGGCGCTCGGCCTGCGACGGCCCCGGTTCCGCGGCGAGCCTGCGGCGCAGCGCCCTGCCCTTGCGGGTGGGACGCGGGAACAGCCGCCAGCCGCGCATCAGCCCGGCCTCGCGCATCGCGTCCGCGACGGCGAGCACCTCCGGTGAGGCGGACACCTCCGCGATCACCCGGCCCAGCGGGCGTCCCGCGCCGGGGATCGCGGCGAGGACCGCGGCGCGGACCGGGTCGTCCTCCGGCCCGAGGTCGTCGTCCTGCTCGCGGTGGGCCGCCTCGATGCGCCGTGTCCCTCTGAGGATCCGGACGCGGCGCTGCTCGTGGAGCAGCAGGACGGCGACCTCGACGACCCGCGAGGGTCCCCCGAACAGCAGCGCGGTCGTGTAGTGGTCGAACTCTTCAGGTACGAACTCTTCAGGCGCGGACTCGCCCACGGGACCCCCGACGCACCGACGACAGGCCTTGGTAGTGCGACGCCCGAGGACCGGTGCCGGTTTGCCGGCGGGCCGGGCGGCTACTCCGCCGGTTCGAGGGTCAGCGAGATCGAGTTGATGCAGTACCGGTCGTCGGTGGGGGTGTCGTAGCCCTCACCGTGGAACACGTGACCGAGATGCGAGTCGCACGCCGCGCACCGGACCTCGGTGCGGACCATGCCGAGCGAGCGGTCCTCATGGAGCGTGACCGCCTCGGAGTTCGCCGGGGCGTAGAACGAGGGCCATCCGCAGTGGCTGTCGAACTTGGTCTCCGAGCGGAACAGCTCCGTCCCGCAGGCGCGGCAGCGGTACACCCCGACCGTCTTGGTGTCGGTGTACTCGCCGGTGAACGGCTTCTCGGTGCCCGCCTCCCGGAGAACGTGGTACTCCTCCGGGGTCAGCTGCGCCCGCCACTCTTCCTCGCTCTTGCGGATCTTCTTCATGCCTTCGACGGTACCCGGCGGGCGGTCGCGCGGCACGATCATGCGCACGGGTTAACGTGCACGTTCGTGGGTTAACGTGCCCGTATGGCCTCGCCCTACATCGAGATTCAGGTCGGGGATCGCCTGGTCAAGGTGACCAATCCCGACAAGGTCTACTTCCCCGAGCACGGCTACACCAAGCGGCAGCTCGTGGAGTACTACGCGGCCGTGGGCGAGGGCATCGTCCGCGCCACCCGCAACCGTCCGACGACGCTGGAACGCTGGCCCGCCGGCGTGTTCGAGGGCGCCCGGATGGCCACCCGTGAGGACTACGCGCGCGGCCAGGCGGGCCTCGGCGCGGGCAGGTCCGACGCGTTCTACCAGAAACGCGTCCCCAAGGGCGCGCCCGACTGGGTGCAGACCGCGAGGATCAGCTTCCCCAGCGGCCGCTCCGCCGACGAGGTCTGCCCCACCGAGCCCGCCGTGATCGCGTGGGCGGCGAACCTCGGCACGCTGACGTTCCACCCCTGGCCCGTGCGCAGGGACGACGTCGACCACCCGGACGAGCTGCGCATCGACTTCGACCCGCAGCCCGGCACCGGGTTCTCCGACGCCGTCCGCGTCGCGCTCGGCCCGGCCCGCGAGCTGCTGGACGAGCTGGGCCTCACCGGGTACGTCAAGACCTCCGGCAAGGCGGGCGTGCACATCTACGTGCGCATCCAGCCGCGCTGGACGTTCACCGAGGTCCGCCGCGCCGCGCTCGCGTTCGGCCGCGAGGTCGAACGCCGCGCCCCTTCCGAGGTCACCACCCGGTGGTGGAAGGAGGAGCGCGGAGAGCAGATCTTCATCGACTACAACCAGAACGCCCGTGACCGGACGATCGCGTCGGCGTACAGCGTCCGCCCGGCCCCGCACGCCCCGGTCTCGGCGCCCGTCACCTGGGACGAGCTGCCCGACGTCGACCCCAGGGACTTCACGATCGCGACGATGCCCGCCAGGTTCGCGGAACTCGGCGACGTGCACGCGTCGATCGACGACGAGGCGTTCTCCCTGGAGGGCCTCCTGGAACTGGCCGACCGCGACGAACGCGACCACGGCCTCGGCGACATGCCGTACCCGCCGAACTACCCGAAAATGCCGGGAGAGCCCAAGCGCGTCCAGCCGAGCAAGGACACCGACAGGCGCTGACGGGACCGGCCCGCCGCCCCGCCCGCGGACGGGACGACGGGCCGGGCCTTCGCGCGAGGGCCGGTCACGGCCGGGCGCGCGGGATCAGCGGAACTCGCGCTCCTGCACGGGGAGCGTCACCTGCGACGGACCCCGCCACGGCGTCTCCTCCGGCGGGGCGACCATCGTGGACGGTTCGTCCTCCCCGATGACCACGGGGACGCGGACCGAGCTGCCGTGCAGGTCGACCGTCACCCGGGCGCCCGTGGGCGTCTCGGTGTTGTAGTCGGCGTCCGTCCCCGCCACGATCAGCGCGAGGCGGTGTCCCTTCTTGAGCACGTACTCCTGGCTGAGCGTCTCCCAGCGGACGTCGTAGTACCGGCCGGGCCGCAGCGGGCTGGGACGGCTCAGCGACCGGTGGTTCTGGGCGTCGATCCAGCCGCGGGCGACCACGTTCACCGGCGAGGTGACCGTCGTGACCTCGGTCTCCTTGTAGCAGGCGTCGTCGTCGGCGGTGCTCTCACCGTGGCAGGACTCGGTGTCCAGCGTGCGGATGCCCGAGCCCTCGCCGAGGTAGTCCACGCGCGTGTCCTCGCCGTAGTCGACGAGCAGCGCGGTGACGTTGGACGTCGGCCGGTCCACCTTGATCCTCAGCCGCGCCTCGGGCGTGCCCGACAGCCGTCCGTTCCGCCGCAGGGGACCGGACACGAACACGGTCCGGAACGGCCGCTCCGCCGTCGGGTCGGCGACCATCTCGCTCTCGGAGCGCCCGGTGCCCTCGGGCCCCGGCTCGTCGGTGAACGTGGCCGTCGCCCCCTTCGGCGCCCGCTTCAGGCCGAGGGCGCCGTCCCCTCCGGGCCGCAGGGTGAGGGTGCGGGCGTCGGGCGACGGCCAGTCCTTCTGGGTGATCCACTGGTCGGGCCCGATCTCGATGTCCGCGCGCGGCTCCTGCATGATCCCGTTGCGGATCCCGTGGAGCTCGTGGTCGAACCACCGGTGCAGGGTGGCGACCCAGTGGTCGCGCCGGAAGTCGAACGGGTCGACGTGGCCGCGCTGCGTCAGCCACACCTTGCGGGGGACGTTGTTGCGGGCGAGCGCGTCCCACCACTTGGCGAAGTGGTCGGCCTTGACGTTGAGGTCGTTGACCGCGTGCACCGCGAACACGCTCGCCCGGACGCGGGAGGCGCGGGTGACCGTGCCGTCACGGTAATCGGCCGTCTTCCAGTAGGCGTTGTAGTTGCCGGTCGCGTCGTCCTCGCCCTTGTCGAGGTCGGCGTTGACGGCGGCGCACTTGGCGGGCGGATCGGTGTCGACGTAGTCGGCGAGCCAGGGCTGCTCGTTCTCCCAGTACTTCACGCCGTTCATGCGGCTGTACTCGTACCAGCTGCTGATCGAGGTGATGGGGACGATCGTCTCCAGGCCGCGGACGCCGGTCGCCGCGACGCCGTTGGCGAGCGTCCCGTCGTACGACTTGCCGATCATGGCGGTGCGGCCGGTGGTCCAGGTGGCCTTCACCGGGCTGCCGTCCGGCCGGTACGCCTTGGCGCGCCCGTTCAGCCAGTCCACCACGGCCTTGCCGCCGAGGACGTCGGACGGGCCGCCGCTGACGGGGCAGCCGTCCGACCGTGTCGTGCCCACCATGTCGACGGCGAGGAACGCGTACCCGCGCGGGACGAAGTAGTTGTCGTAGAACAGCGGGAACTTCAGCGGGTTCCCGTCGGCGTCGTAGGTCTTGCGTTCGCTCTCGTTGCCGCGTCCCGCGTTGTCGTAGTACGGGCTCTCATCAATGATCACCGGCACCTTGAGACCCTGTTCGGTCTCCCTGGGCCGGATGATGTCGACGTTGACGCGGTCGCGCTTGCCGTCGCGGTCGCTGTCGAGACCGGTCTCGACGTACACGTGCTCGCGGATCGCGTCCTCGTAGGAGAAGACCGGCTGGGTCACGCCGTCCTTCACCACGATGGCGGGCGCCGTGCGCGCCAGCGCGGTCGCACCACCGCTCATGGTGAGCGCCGCGCCGGTCAGCACGGCGACCGTCATCGTCCGCCGGGTCCGTCTCAGGGGTCGCCTGGCCAACCCGCACCTCCTGGAAACCGAAAACGATCTCTACGGAGGCACACGCTCCCCGTCAGGTGACGCGAGGTAAAGAGCGTCGCACGACGAACCCGGGCCGGATCTGGTCACACCGGGCCCGTGCGTCCGCCGCCCGGGGTTCTAGCTCGGCTCCCGCCGCTCCAGAGAGCCGAGGACGGGCGGCAGATCCCCGTCGTACACGACCGTCAGGCGGCGGGTCGCCCGGGTCAGGGCGACGTAGAGGTCCTGCCCGCCCTTGGGAGACTCGGACAGGATGCCGGACGGGTCGACGAGGACGACGGAGTCGAACTCCAGGCCCTTGGCCTCCTCGGTGGTCAGCACGACGGTGGCGCGGTCGAGGGACTCCGGGGACGCGCCGATCGCGGCGTCCGGAAGCGCCTCCAGCACGACGGGACGCCGCGCGCCCGAGGTGATGACGGCGAGGCGGCCCTCGGCGAAGACGCCGCCGATGTCGTCGGACGCGCCGCCGGTGACGTGCGCCAGCTCGGACCGGACCAGCGACGGCAACCCCGTCGCCATCTCCGCCACCGGCATCCTCACCGCCGCGGGCGGTGGACCGTCGTCGCGGACGGGAACCGGCGGCGTCTCGTCGGGCGCCACGGCCTTCAGCACCTCGGCGGCGACCCTCATGATGGCCGCCGGGGTCCGGTAGTTGATCATGAGGCGTTCCTCGCGCCAGCGGCCCGGGACGTAACGGTCGAGCATCTGGCCCCACGAGACGGCCCCGGCGGCGTTGCCGGTCTGGGCGATGTCGCCGACGACCGTCATCGAGCGGGTCGGGACGCGCCGCATCACGGTGCGCCAGGCCATCTCCGACAGCTCCTGCGCCTCGTCCACGATGACGTGCCCGTACGCCCACGTGCGGTCGGCGGCGGCGCGCTGGGCGGTGGTGAGCGGCGGTCCGCCGTCGTGGTGGCGTTCGGCGAGCTCGGCGGCCGACACCACGTCCGCGGCCGTCAGGGGGCCGCCGCCCGCCGACGCGGCCGTCTCGATGACCTCGCGGGCGTACATCTCCTCGCGGGCGCGGGCGGCCTCGGCCTCGCGCCTGCGGGCCCTCTCGGCGGAGTCGTCCGCGCCCAGCAGCTCGGCGGCCTCGTCCAGCAGCGGGACGTCGGAGACCGTCCACGGGGAGCCGGGCGGACGGTACAGGGCCGCGCAGTCGACACCGGCTCGCGCGCCCACCCGGGCGAGGGCGTCGCGATCGGCGTAGAGGTCGGTCAGCAGCCGCTCGGGCGTCAGCTCAGGCCACAGCTCGTCGATGGCGCCGCGGACGACCGGATCCTCCCAGAGGGCCTCCTTGGCCAGACGCAGATCGGTCTCGTCCAGGAGGGGCTCGTCCTCGGTCTCGTCGATCAGCTCCTGGAGCCAGCCGGGCATGGAACCGTCCTGAACGAGCTCCTGCAGGGGCTCGTCCATGATGCGGTCGTACTGCTCGGCCCGGTTGAAGGCCAGCGCCTCCAGCATGTCGTGGACGAAGCGGCGCCGCTGGACGTTGTGGGGGAGACGCAGGGAGCGGGCGCGGTCCCGGATCTCCGCGCACTTGGCGGCGTCCACGACCAGGGTCATGTCGTCGATCTCGATGCGCAGGCCGTCCTCGGGGACGCGCTGCCGGTCCGCGACGGCCTCCCTCACCACGTCGGCCATCCGCAGGTCGCCCTTGAGGACGGCCACCTCCGGATCGTCGACCTCCCTCGCCTTGACCCCGGGGTAGAGCTCGCCGACCGTGGCCAGGACGACGTCGGTCTCGCCCAGACCCGGGAGCACCTGCTCGATGTACCGCAGGAACGTGGCGTTCGGGCCCACGATGAGGATTCCGCGCCGTTCGAGGACGTCGCGGTGCGTGTAGAGCAGGTACGCGGCCCGATGGAGCGCCGCGACCGTCTTGCCGGTCCCCGGGCCGCCCTGCACGACGAGAACGCCGTGAAGGCCGGACCGGATCACCTGGTCCTGCTCCTCCTGGATGGTGGCGACCACGTCGCTCATCCGTCCCGTCCGGCCCCGGCGGAGGGCGGCGAGCAGCGCCGCCTCACCGACGATGCCCGCCCGCTCCGACTCGTCCAGGCCGTCCAGGTCGAACACCTCGTCGTCCAGCCCGACGACCTCGCGTCCGCGCAGATGCAGGTGGCGACGTCGCGCGAGCGTGCCGGGCGCGCCGGGCGTCGCGGTGTAGAACGGCCGCGCCGCCGGGGCGCGCCAGTCGATCAGCATCGGCTCGTGGTCGTCGTCGCGCAGGCCGATGCGGCCGATGTACAGGGTGTCGCCGGGACCGTCCCCGTCCGCCCGATGGTCGATGCGGCCGAAGCACAGGCCCCGCTCGACGCCGTTCAGCCTCGCCAGGCGCCGGGCCGCCTCCTCGGTGGCGACGGCACTCTCCACCCGGGCCTGGAACGCCGAGCCGCCGCCCGCCGCCGGGCCCTCCCGCAACGCCGTCTCGGCCTTCTGCCGCTCGACGTCGAGCCGCGCGTACATGCGGGACACGACCTCCTGCTCCGCGCGCACCGCGGACTCACGCGCCGATTCCTCGTGCTCGGGGTTGACAGCGCCCGCTTGACGAACTCCCATGCTTCGCCTATACTTCTATTCATAGAATGGGTTTTTTTGTGCGCTAGTTGTGAAATGGCATCGTACCATCCCCATCGCTCCGCGCGCGCGTCCTCACCGTGAACTTCTGCGCGCCCCCGCCATCACCAGAAGATCATCGTCCTGTGCGGTGACCATCACCCGCACGACGCCCCACGGCCACCGACCCCGGCGAGGGTGACACCGGCACAAGCCGGAACGCCCGAAAGGTCGCCACGCATGGCCGACAACCCCCACCCCCCACCAGACGCGGCGTCCTCATCGCCGGCGGACTCACCACCGCCCTCGCCCTCACCGCCCACCCCGCCGACCCCTTCACCCTCGGCGTCGCCTCAGGCGGCCCGACCACGACGGCTTCGTCCTCAGGACGAGACTCGCCCTCGACCCCCTCGCCGAAAACGGCCTCGGCGGCATGCCGAACCGCACCATCCCCGTCCAATGGGAACTGTCCACCGACGAACGCTTCCGCCGCATCGAACGCCGCGGCACCGCGGCCGCCCGTCCCGACACCGCCCACTCCGTCCACAACGAACTCGGCGGCCTGCGCCCCGGCCGCGACTACTGGTACCGCTTCCGCGCCGAAGGCCACATCTCCCCGGTCGGACGAACCCGCACC
>DATCLF010000243.1:0-3646 GCA_036564055.1 Spirillospora sp. | reverse complement strand
GAGGCGTGCTCGGGGGCGTTCCAGGCGTCGCGCCGCGTCAGCGCGACCGGACGCACCCGGCCGCCCGCGCGGACCCGGCACCCGAAGGGCGCCGCCTCCCCGGACCGCACGTAGAGGAAGTAGGCGTGTCCCTCCGCCAGGCGCACCCGCACGCCCGCGGCGGGATCCCCGCTCGCCCGCGGCCCGTGCGCGACGCGCGAGTCGTCCGCGAGGAACGCGAACGCGGCGGCGAAGCCGGCGACCGCCGCGAGCAGCAGGAGGACCGGCGGGACGTACCACCCCGCCCCCGGATCGGCGCGGCTCCGGCTGGCGGACGGTTCCGGCCCGGGCCACATCGGTATCCCCCCTGCGAAAGCCGATCGTGCGGGGCCGCGACGAGCTCGGAAAAGTTCGCGCCACCGCGGGGAAGCCTCCGGTAAAGAGCCGACGATCAACGGGTCTCGAGTGTTCCACCGGAGGGTGCGGTCATCCGGAGCGGATACCTTACTAAGTAGTAGCAAAAGGACGGCATGCACGGAGACAGCCGTTTGGGAGTGAGCATGGCCCTGAGGGACCGACTGCCCGCGCCGCCGATCCGGCTGCGCCGGCCCCGCGGACTCGCCCCGTTCATCGTCCACCGGGACCTGCCCGTGACCATGCCGGACGGCGTGACGCTCCTCGCGGACCGGTACGTGCCCCTCGGCGTGAGCCGCCCGCCCACGATCCTGGTCCGCACCCCCTACGGGCGTCGGGGCCCGGCGGCGCTGGCCAACGGGCTGCTGTTCGTTCCCTTCGGCTTCCAGCTCGTCGTGCAGAGCGCGCGCGGCACGTTCGGTTCCGGCGGCGAGTTCGACCCGCTCGGCTCGGAGCACGACGACGGGATCGCCACCGTGGAGTGGCTGAAGCGCCAGCCGTGGTTCCACGGGACGTTCGCCACCTACGGCGCGAGCTACCTCGGGTACTCCGCCTGGGCGGTCGCGGCCGAGGCGGGGCCGGAGCTGAAGGCGATGTCGCTGCAGATCACGGCGTCGACGTTCCGGGACGCCGCCTATGTCGGCGGGTCGTTCGCGCTGGAGTCCACCCTCACCTGGACCTATCTCACGCACCGCCAGTCGCAGCCGTTCGGGCTGCTGACCGGGCCGCTGCTGTCACGGCGCCGCGCCGTGCGCGCCGCCCGCTCCGGCCGTCCCCTCTCCGAGCTGGACGTGCTGGCCGGCGGGCGGCGGATGCAGTTCTACCAGGACGTCCTCGCCAACCACTCGGCCGCGGACGGCTACTGGGACACCCGCGACTTCAGCGGCACCGTCGGCGACGTCGAAGCGCCCGTGAACCTCCTCGGCGGCTGGTACGACGTGTTCCTGCCGTGGGAGCTCAGGGACTACCTCGCGCTGCGGAAGGCCGGGCACACCCCGTACCTGACCATCGGCCCCTGGTGGCACACCGACGCCCGCCACGGCCTGCCGGCGCTGCGCGAGTCGCTGGCCTGGTTCCGCGCCCACCTGCTCGGCGACCCGAGCGGCCTGCGCCCCGACCCCGTCCGCCTCTACATCACGGGCGCGCGGGAGTGGCGGCACTACCGCGACTGGCCGCCGCCGGGGACCCGCGGCGTCCGCTGGCACCTGCACGCGGGCCACGGCCTCGGCGAGGACGGCCCCCTTGACGCTCCCCCGAGCACCTACCGGTTCGACCCGGCCAACCCGACGCCCGCGCTCGGCGGCCCCACCCTGCTCGGCAGCTCCCGCCCGGTCGACAACCGCCCGCTGGAAAGGCGCCCGGACGTCCTCGTGTTCACCTCCCCGCCCCTGACCGCGGACCTGGACGTCATCGGCCCGGTCACCGCGGACCTGTTCGTCCGCTCCGACCGGGAGCACACCGACTTCATCGTCCGGCTCTGCGACGTCGACACGGACGGGACGTCCCGCAACGTCTGCGAGGGCGGCCTGCGGCTGCCGTCCCCGTCGGCGCGGCCGGCCGGGACCGGCGGCGTCCACCGCATCACCGTCGACCTGTGGCCCGCCGGCCACCGTTTCGTCCGGGGTCACCGCATCCGCGTCCACGTCACGAGCGGCGCCCACCCCAAGGTCGCCGCCAACCCCGGCACCGGTGAGCCCCTGGCCACCGCCACCCGGATGGTGCCGGCCCACCAGGAGGTCTTCCACGACCCCGACCACCCCTCCGCGATCATCCTCCCGATCGCCGAGCACTCCCCCGAGGCCACCGTCCCCGCCCCGGCGGAAGAAGACCCCCACCCCCTCAACGCCCCGGAAGAAGACACCGGCGACGAGCTCGGAACCCGGGACCGGGCGAGCTAGGCCGGACCGCGGCCGGCTCCCCTAGCACCTTCTCTTGATCGCCTCAGCGAACGCTGTCGTCGCGGCGGGCGGGGCCTGCTTGAGGAAGAGGTTGGGTTCGGTCAGCTCCAGTTCGAGGAGGAGGGGGGAGCCGTCCGGACCGGGGACGAGGTCGACGCGGGCGTAGAGGAGGTCGGGACCGCCGGGGACGGCCGCCAGGGCGCGGTGAGCGACATCGAGCTGGGCGTCGGTCGGCGTGGCCGGGGTGATCCGGCCCCGGGAGGGGTCGTTCCGGGCGGGGCCCTCGACGCCCGCCCCGGGCCGGAGGATCTGCCCCTTGGTGCAGGCGTGGCTGAACTCGCCCTCCCGGAACACGAGCGCGGTCTCCCCGACGGCGTCGACGGCGGACAGGTAGGGCTGGACCATCACCGTGCGGCCCGCGTCCCGCAGCGAGCGCAGGTGCGCGCGGGCCGCGTCCTCCTCGCCGGGGCCCCAGCGGGCGGTGTCGCGGGACCCGATCGAGACCGCCGGTTTGATCACGTACTCGGGCCAGCGGGACGGGACGTCATCGGGGTCCCACAGGGTCTCCACGACGGGCACGCCGGCGTCCGCGAGGTCGCGCAGGTAGCGCTTGTCGGTGTTCCACCGGACGATCTCGGCGGGGTTGTGGAGGTGCGGGAGGCTCTCGGCCCACGCCACGAACGCGTCCCGCCGGGCCGTGTAGTCCCAGGTGGAGCGGATGACCACCAGGTCGTAGCGGGACCAGTCGAGATCCGCGTCCCACACGGCGGGTTCGGCGTCGACGCCGAGGGAGGCGAGAGCGGCGGTCAGCGGGGGCACGTCGTCGTTGCCGGCGGGCAGCGTCGAGCAGGTCGCGAACGCGATCGTCATGGGGGGTTCCTTGTCGGCGGGGTCAGCGGACGGGGTGGCCCGCGGCGCGCAGCGCGGCCTTGACCTCGGAGATCTTCAGCTCGCCGAAGTGGAAGACGCTGGCGGCGAGGACGGCGTCGGCGCCCGCGGCGACGGCGGGCGCGAAGTGCTCGACGGCGCCGGCGCCGCCGCTGGCGATGACGGGGACGGTCACCGCCTCGCGGATGCGGCGCAGCATCTCCAGGTCGAACCCGGTCTTGGTGCCGTCGGCGTCCATGGAGTTCAGCAGGATCTCGCCGACGCCGAGGTCCTGGCCGCGCCGGGCCCACTCGACGGCGTCGATGCCGGTTCCCTTCCGGCCGCCGTGCGTGGTGACCTCGAAACCGGACGGGGTGCCCTCCGCGCGCCGGGCGTCGACCGACAGCACGACGCACTGCGATCCGAAGCGGTGCGCGGCCTCCCGGAGGAACTCCGGACGCGCGATCGCGGCCGTGTTGATCGACACC
>DATCLF010000242.1:0-2317 GCA_036564055.1 Spirillospora sp. | reverse complement strand
GCCGTGGCCCATGTGGTCGGGGCCGCAGACCACGGCGCCGTGCGCGGTGAGGACGGAGGCGACGTGCTCGTACCGGCCGAGGTGCTCGCCGTATCCGTGCACGAGCACCGCAACGTACCGCGGCTCGCCGTCCGCCCAGATGCGGGCGGTGATCGCACCCCGCGTCCCCGCGAACTCCCACTCCCGCGACGTGGTCACTCCGTCCTCCTCGAAGATCGGTGCACGATCACCGTCTCCCGCGAGGCGACGAGTCGTCAACCTCCGGAATATGGTGGATGGTCAGACCACCATTCCCCGACCGTCCGCGTCCGCGGGCGGCCGGGACCAGCAGGAAGGGGCGCCCGTGCTGGTCGACACCTTCGGCCGTATCGCGACGGACCTGCGGGTCTCCCTCACCGACCGGTGCAACCTGCGGTGCACGTACTGCATGCCGCCCGAAGGCCTCGACTGGCTGCCCAAGCCGGAGCTGCTCACCGACGACGAGGTGATCCGGCTGGTGCGGCTGGCCGTCGAACGGCTCGGCGTCACCGAGGTCCGCTACACCGGCGGGGAGCCGCTGCTGCGCCGCGGCCTGCCGGACATCGTGCGGCGGACGGCCGCGCTGACGCCCCGTCCCCGCATCTCCCTCACCACCAACGGGATCGGGCTGCAACGGCTCGCCGGGCCGCTGGCCGACGCCGGGCTCGACCGCGTCAACGTCTCCCTCGACACCCTCGACCGCGCCGCGTTCAAGCGGCTCGCGCACCGCGACCGTCTCGACGACGTCCTCGCGGGGCTGGCCGCCGCGCAGGCCGCGGGGCTCGAACCGGTCAAGGTCAACGCCGTGCTCATGCGCGGGATCAACGACCACGAGGCCGTCCCGCTCCTGCGGTACTGCCTCGACCGCGGCTACCGGCTGCGGTTCATCGAGCAGATGCCGCTGGACGCCCAGCACGGCTGGACCCGCGACGGCATGGTCACCGCGGACGAGATTCTGGAGCTGCTGTCCGCGGAGTTCGACCTGGAGCCCGAGGACCCGCGTGAGCGCGGCAGCGCACCCGCCGAGACCTTCACGGTCGACGGCGGACCCGGGACCGTCGGGGTGATCGGCTCGGTCACCCGCCCGTTCTGCGGCGCCTGCGACCGGGTGCGGCTCACCGCCGACGGGCAGGTCCGCAACTGCCTGTTCGCCACCGAGGAGTCCGACCTGCGCGGCGCGCTGCGCGGCGGCGCGACCGACGACGAGCTCGCCGACCGCTGGCGCAGGGCGGTGTGGACCAAGCGCGCCGGGCACGGCATCGACGACCCGTCGTTCCTGCAGCCCGCCCGGTCCATGTCGGCGATCGGCGGCTGATGGCCGCACGGTCACCGGACGTGCCCTGCGGACGGCCGCGGGACGGCCCGTTCGACGCCGTCCTGCTCGCGGGCGGGCGCGCCCGGCGCTTCGGCGCCGACAAGCCCGCCGCGACGCTCGGCGGCCGCGCCCTGATCGAGTGGACGGCCGCCGCCGTGCGGGGCGCGTCCCGTCTGGTCGTGGTGGGGCCGCCGCGGGACGTGCTGCCCGGCGCCGTGCGCGTCCGCGAGGACCCGCCGGGCTCGGGCCCGGTGCCCGCACTGCGCGCCGGGATGGCCGAGGTGCGCGCGCCGCGCGTGGTCCTTCTGGCCGCCGACCTGCCGTTCCTGCGTCCCGGCCACGTCACCCGGCTGCTGGAGGCGATGGGGGAGCGGCCGGGAGCGGTGCTGGTGGACGGGGACGGCCGCGAGCAGTGGCTCGCCGGCTGCTGGCGCACCGGCGTCCTGCGAACCGCCCTCGACGCCTACACGGGCGCGTCGCTGCGCGGGCTCCTCGGCCCGCTCGGCCCCGTCACGGTCGCGGTGCCGGACGATCCCCGTCCCGCCTGGTACGACTGCGACACCCCCGACGACCTCGCCGCCGCCGAGCGTCTGCTTTGATCGTGTGGAAAGTGGGCAGGCGAAAGGCGGCATTCGCCGCGACCAGCGTGGAGGGGGACCCATGTCGCTTCTTGAGGACTGGCTCGACGCGGCCTGCGCGGAACTCGGCCTGGACCGAGGCGAGATCGACCGCGACCTGATCCTGGACCTGGCCCGTGACGTCGCCCACGGGGTCGCGCGGCCCGGAGCGCCGCTCACCGCGTACCTGCTCGGACTCGCGGTCGGCAGGGGCGTGCCCGCGCGGGACGCCGCCGCCCGGCTGACCGAGATGGCCGAGAGCTGGAACGGCGAGGCCGCCGGGCGCGAGAACGCCGGGTCCGCGGACGGCCCCGGGCCGGTCCCGGGCCCCGCGGGCGAACCCGTCCTCGGCGAGGCGTGACCGCAC
>DATCLF010000241.1:0-6235 GCA_036564055.1 Spirillospora sp. | reverse complement strand
CACCAGTGCGGGGTGCCGGCGCAGGGTCTTGAACGCCTCGTGCCGGTACTCGTGCGGGCGCCGCCAGAACTCCCAGTCCGTCAGGTTGATGTCCTCGACCTTGAGCACGTCCCCACCACCTCGTCGTTTCCGAACCAGATTCGGTTGACAGGAAGCCTCTCAAAGTAAAGCCGGGGGTGCCCACTCGTCGGCACAGTGACGCCGGTCACATCGACCGTCCCGCGGGACCCTCCCACCGTAGCCGGGACGGCCGCGGTAGCGTGCGCCGTCGAACCGAGGAGGCGGACATGAGCGACATCGCGACCGGATCGGTCACCGCGAACGGGCTTGGCTTCGGCTACCTGACGACCGGCCCCGAGAACGGGCCCCTGGCGCTCCTCCTGCACGGGTTCCCGGACTCACCGCACACCTGGCGGCCCCTCATGCGCGACCTCGCCGCCGCCGGGTACCGCGCCGTCGCCCCCTTCATGCGGGGCTACGCCCCCACGTCCGTCCCCGAGGACGGGGCCTACCAGACCGGCGCGCTCGCCGCCGACGCCGTCGCCCTGCACGACGCTCTCGGCGGCGGCTCCGACGCCGTCCTCATCGGGCACGACTGGGGCGCCTTCGCCGCCTACGGCGCCGCGAACGCCGCGCCGGAGCGCTGGCGGCGCGTCGTCGCCATGTCCGTCCCGCCGCCGGCGGTGGTGACCGCCTCGTTCTTCGACTACGAGCAGCTCAAGCGGTCGTTCTACATCTTCCTGTTCCAGACGCCGCTCGCGGAGGCCGCGCTGAACCGCGGGTTCGTCGAGGGGCTCTGGCGCGACTGGTCACCCGACGACGGGCGCGACCGGTCGCAGGCCGTGGACCGCGTCATGGAGTGCCTCGCCACGCCGGACAACATCGCGGCCGCGCTCGGGTACTACCGCGCCATGCTCGATCCCTCCCGGCTCGTCGCACGGTTCGCGTCCGAGCAGCAGGCGGTGGAGAAGGTCGGTGAGAAACCCGTCCTGTACCTGCACGGCACCGAGGACGGCTGCATCGGCGCGGACGTGGTCGCCCCCGGAGGCGACGCCGGCGCCGTCGAGGCCGGGCTGCCGCCCGGCTCGCGCGCCCGCCTCGTCTCCGGGGCCGGTCACTTCCTCCAGTTCGACCGGCCGGACGCCGTGGCCGCGCACATCCTCGACTGGCTGCGCTAGGCCCGGGACGGGCCTGCTCACGCCGCGTCGCCGAACCGCGGGACCTGGGACGGGTCCAGGTCCTCGCGGATGCGGAGGAAGCGGACGGCGTGCCGCCAGCGTCCCTCGTCGACGGCGGCGTCCGCGCTGATCTCCACGACGATCTCCGGTTCGGTGCGCACGTAGCGGATCGGCGGATGCGTCCCGTACGGGCCGCCCGCGAACCCGGCGGGCAGCTCCGCCGGCCACGGATGCCCCGCCTCGGCCCCGCGCAGGACCTCGGCCAGCGACGTGCGGGCCGCCGGCGGCAGCGGCGCGCTCCGCGCCACGACCCGCAGCCGGCCCTCGGCGTCGTAGCGGCCGAGGATCAGCGACTCGGGAGCACGCCGGGTGCCGGTCACGCCGCCGATGATCGCCTCGGTGGTGATGCGGCGTTTCACCTTGCGCCAGCGGCGGCGGCCCTCCAGATAGGGCCCGCCGGCGTCCTTGACCACGAGGCCCTCGACGCCCTGCGCTGCGAGGACGTCGAACCACAGCTCCGCCTCGGCGACGTCGGAGGTCTGCGGAATGACGATGACGCGCGACGAGGGCGCGGCGGTGCCGAGCAGCGCCTCGAGGACGGTGCGGCGTTCCCGCAGCGGCTGGGGGCGCAGGTCGACGCCGCGGGATTCGAGGACGTCGAAGACGACGTAGTGGCAGGGTTCGGTGCGCGCGTACTCGGCGCGACGGCGTCGCCCGGCGACATGGCGGCGCTGCAGCGCACCGAAGTCGAGGCGCCCGTCGTCGGTCCAGCGGACGATCTCGCCGTCGACGACCGTGCCGGGCGCGAGCCGCTCGCGCACCGCCGCGACGATCTCGGGGAACGCCTCGTCGAGGCGGGTGCGGCGGCGCGACGTCAGATGGACCTCACCGTCCTCGTCCACCCGCGCGATCGCGCGGAAGCCGTCGAACTTCGGCTCGTACCGGCAGCCGCCCGAGCACGTCCGCGGCGCCGGGATGACCTCGGTCGCGGCGGCCAGCATCGGTTTCACCGGGGACCGGATGTGCATCGCTCGCGCCCCCCGAACTCGGCGGTCCTGCCGACCGCCTACCCGCCCGGTCCGCACCGATAGACGGCCGAACCCAATATTGACCCCGGGTTGGGGCGACCCGGCCTTCCGCCGTCCGCGGTGGAACCGGGCGCGGCGGGGCGGCGTCGATCTCTGAGTCCATGATCCCTTCGACCGGAGGTGTGTGCCCGTGAGCGAGTACCCGGCCGAGTCGATCGACCTGTACGAGGACGGTCTGACGTCGTTGAAGGCGGGGCATCCGGACGACGCGGAGGACCTGTTCCGGCGGGCGTTCGAGGCGGGGCACCCCGGGGGCGCCCACGAGCTCGGCATGCTCGCGGCCCACCGCGGCGAGGACGACCGGGCGCTGGAGTGGTGGCGGCGGGCGGCTGGCCAGGGGTACGCCGCGAGCGCCTTCGAGCTCGGCTACGCCGCCGAGCAGGCGGGCGACCGGGCCGAGGCCGAGCGGTGGTACCGGCGGGCCGCGGAGGGCGGCCACCCCGGCGGCCCGCTGAACCTTGGCGCCCTCGCCGAGAAGGACGGGAACCTGGACGAGGCCATGCGCCTCTACCGCCGGGCGTGGGACCTCGGATCCGACAGGGCCGCGTTCAACCTCGGCCGCCTGTACGACGACAACGGCAAGGGCGACCTCGACGCCGCGGAGACCTGGTACTCCCGCGCCGCGGAGCGCGGAAACGGGGGCGCCGCCTTCAACCTCGGGTTCGTCCGCGAGGACCGGGGCGACAAGGAGGGGAAACTGGAGGCCTGGCGGCTCGCCGCCGACCTCCGGCACCCCAAGGCCGCCGTCGCGCTCGGGGTCGACAGTCTCCGCGCCGGCGACGGGGACGCGGCCGTCGCCTGGTTCCGCCGGGCGGTGATGGAGGCCGGCTCCGAGGACGCCGCACGCCGCCTGCACGACATCTACCGCGCCCGCGAGGACGAGCGCAGCGCCAGGTTCTGGTCCGAGTTCCTCACGGGTCTCAGCGGCTACAGCCCCGAGTTCGAGGCGTTCGCCGCCTACGGCTCGGCCGCCGCGATCCACCGCCAGGACGTCCTCGGCAGGGCGCTCGGCAACGGCTACACGTCCTTCGACCTCGACGAGCGGACCCTCAGCACGGGTGGCCGCACCTACCGCGGCATGACGTTCCTCGGGAGCTACTCCCACGTCAGCCGGACGTGGAAGTGGTCATGGGACAACCCGCACTTCGACCAGGACTCGCCCGCCATCGTCCCGGCGCGCGCCATCCGCGACTTCGGCGAGCGGGAGGACATCCCGGAGCTCGTGTCCGGCGGCCTCGACCTGTCGGGGTTCCCCAACCCCCACCAGGCGGCGACCACCCTGGCCATCGCGGCCGGCGGGGTCCTCGGCGGCAACGGCGTCCACAGCTGCCGCGTGAACGACGGGAAGGGATCGTTCTACTTCCATCTCGACGACCCCTCCCTGCCCGCCGCCGGCTTCGATCCGATCACGGCGCCGCGGGTGCTGCTGACGGCCGCCGAGGTCTTCCCCGCCGATCCCCGCCGCGTGGTCGTCGGTTTCCTGGAGGGGCACGGCTTCCGGATCAGGCAGTCCGCCGACGTCGTCGACGGCACCTTGCCCGACGGCCCTCAGGTGACGGTCGCGTTCACCCCGGAGGGCTACATCAAGGCCATGTCCGTCCACCACGGCAACGGCGGCTGACCGCCCTCCCTACTGCAGCCTTCTCGGCGGCGCGGGCCGGGACGGCGCAGGGACGGCGGCGGGCCGGCCGGAACGTTCCGGCCGGCCCGTCACCGGTGCGCCGGCACCCGCTCACGAGCCCCAGTCGGGACGCAGCGGCATGTTGCTCGTGCCGTCGTCGTGCAGCTTGACGCCGAGGATCTGGTGGAGCTGGATCCAGTTCTGGTTGAAGCCGAGCACGCAGCCCGCCATGTAGACCCGCCACACGCGGGCCGTGCCCTCGCCCACCTCGGCGACGGCCTCGTCCCAGTGCTCGTCGAGGTTCCGGCACCAGGCGGTCAGGGTGCGGGCGTAGTGCTCGCGCAGGTTCTCCTGGTGGCGGATCTCGAAGCCCGCGTCGTTCATCTGCGTCTGGATGTAACCGGGGCCTTCGAGCTCGCCGTCCGGGAAGACGTAGCGGTTGATGAACCCGTTCTGCTTGATGGGCGGGGTGAGGTTGTCCGGGCGGGTGATGCTGTGGTTCAGCAGCCGGCCGCCCTTCTTCAGCTTCCCGTACAGGAACGAGAAGTACGAGGGCAGCTTGGCCTTGCCGATGTGCTCGGTGAGCCCGATGGAGCTGATCGCGTCGAAGCCGGTCTCGGTCACGTCCCGGTAGTCCAGGTGCCGGACCTCCGCCAGGTCCGACAGGCCGCGGTCCGCGATGGCCTTCTGTGCCCACTCGGCCTGCTGCTTGGACAGCGTGACGCCCAGCGCCTTGACGCCGTACTCCTTCGCGGCGTGCATCACCATGCCGCCCCAGCCGCAGCCCACGTCCAGCAGCCGCATCCCCGGCTTCAGGCCGAGCTTCTTCGCGACCAGGTCGTGCTTGTGGTACTGCGCCTCCTCCAGAGTCGCGTCCTCCCGCGGGTAGCAGGCGCACGTGTACGCCATGGAGGGGCCCAGGACCCACTCGTAGAAGGTGTTGGAGACGTCGTAGTGGTGCGAGATCGCCCGGGCGTCCCGGCGCTTGGTGTGCCTCAGCCACGAGGGGATGCGGCTGAAGGGCGCCTCCTGCGGGGGCGGGTCGAGCCGGCGGGTGATCGCCGCCCGCAGCAGCGGATCCCGCAGCACGCCGGCGATGATGCGCAGCTTGTCCGCCACCGTCACCTCGCCGACCGCCTTCTGGAGCGTCGACAGCGTCGTGATCATGTCGCCGTGGACGTCGAGCATCCCGGAGACGTAGGCGCGGGCGAGGCCCAGCGCCCCCGGCGAGTGCACGATGTACGACATCGCGTACGGCGACTTCACATCGACACGGATGTCGGCGCCCGGGACCCCCGACCGTGACCCGTCGTACGCCGTGAACTCCACTGGCGCGTCAGCCCCGACGAGCCGCTCGAAGACCTCGGCCAGCGTCATGGTGCTCCCTCCCTGTCTCTCTGCCCGGCCGGGCCCGCGATGTTCGCCGCCGTCCGGCCCCCCGAGAACGGCGGACGCCCGGTCAGCGCCCGCGCACGCACTTGTCGTAAAGGTCGAGGAGGCGTTCGTCGGGGTCGTAGGTCCCCTTGAGCCTCCGGTAGGTCTCCCCGTCGTAGTGCCGCCAGAACTCGTCCCTGCTGTAGAAGGCGGTCGAGTAGAGCGACTTGTGCCCCTCGAGGGCCGCGACCTTACGCTCGATGAGCCGGTTGTGGTACTCGGGAATCTGCCCCGGGGGAATCCGTACCGTCCCCCAGAACCCCACGTTGACATACGGGCGGCTGACCTCCAGCGGATACAGCGGCCACCGCTCCTTCGCCCGCAGCGGGCACAGCCAGATCGGGCTCATCCCGATCTTGTCGTGGAAGAACTCCAGGAACTCGGGGAGCCGCTCCACCGGCACCTCGATGTCCTGGATGACGTCCTCGCGGGGACGCTTCCCGCGCCACCGGTCCACCCGCGCGACGATGTGGAACCGCCGGTCGTAGGCGACCAGCTTGCGGTACACGTCCGACCGCTTGGCCTTGTCCGGCCACAGCCGCCGCACCACCGGATGCTGGACGCCGAACGCCCCCGAGCACCAGAACCAGTCGGTGTCCCAGCGCCAGATGTAGTCGCGCACCGTGAGGAAGTCGACCGACCGCGCCTGGATGGAGCGGTAGTAGATCTTCTGCCCGGTGTAGTCGGAGGTGTACGGGGCCGAGTCGGTGAAGGTGCCGAGGGTGATGTACTGCTCCCCCGCGCTGAAGACCGTCCCGTCCATGAAGTCGACGGGTTCGCCGTCGTACGCCCCCGACTCGGTGATCTCCGCCATGACCCGGGCCAGTTCCGCCGCGTCGTCGAACCGCAGGTGGCGGATCCGCACGTACGGCTTCACCGGGATCAGGTCGATCTTCAGGCGGAGGGTGTAGCCG
>DATCLF010000240.1:0-6353 GCA_036564055.1 Spirillospora sp. | reverse complement strand
GACCACGACGAGCGAGAACCCGGTGTCGGTCTGCTCGGCGAGGCGGCGCAGGGTCGCCCCGATCGAACGCTCCTCGTTGTAGGCGGGCACGACGACCCACAGATCCATGGCCGCGTCCACGGTCACAGCTCCGCGAACAGGACGCCGAAGCTGATGCCGCCCGCGAGGCCGACCAGCGCGACACGGTCGCCGGGGCCGCAGCGTCCCTCGTCCAGCGCGGTGGCGAGCTGAAGGGGCAGGCTCGCGGACGCGACGTTGCCGTGGTCGGGAAGCGTGACCACGAGGCGGTCGGCGGGGATGCCGAGGACCGACCGAAGCACCTCCAGGTAGGGCAGCGTCACCTGGTGGACGGCGACGACCGCGAAGTCCTCCCACGTCAGGCCCGTCTTCTCCAGCGCGGTCATGAAGATCTCCGGCCCGCCCGCGAGGAACGCGTCCTTCAGCCGGCGCCCGTCCCCGCTGAAGTAGGCGGCGTCGGGGTCGCGGGGGTGCATCGAGCCGCCGGCCGGCAGCGTCCCGATCCGCCAGGCGCCGGAGACGGCGGCGAAGTCGCGGTAGAAGATCCCTCCGTCGGGGGCGGCCTCGACGAGCGCGGCGGCGCCGCCGTCGGAGAGGGTGTAGCCGGCGAACGCGTCGACGAACTGGGCGCGGTCGCGGACCTTCCACCGGATCGCGCGCGACGGGCTCTCGCCCGTGCAGACCAGCACCCGCTCGTGCTGCCCGGTGCGGATCAGCGCCTCCGCCGTCTGCAGGGCGTTCAGGAAGCTGTTGCAGGCGTTCTTCACGTCGAAGACCGGGCAGGACGCGCCGAGCTTGGCGGCGACGATGTGCGCGGTGGCGGGCTCGATGAGGTCCTGGGAGGCCGACCCGAAGATCAGCAGGTCGATCCCGGCGGCGCGGAGCCCCCGGCGGGCGAGGACGTCGCGGGACGCGGCGACCGCCAGATCGGACGCCTGCTCGTCGTCGCGCATGACGTGCCGGGCGCGGATCCCGGTCAACCGCTCGACGATCGTGGGGTGCGGCCGGTAGCCGCCGTCCGGGGCGCTCTCGGCGGCGATGCGCTCCTCGACCTCGGCGCTGGTGACCGTCCGCTCGGGGAGGTGCGCCGCGACGGCGGTGATACGGGCTCTCATGGGCTGGGGGTCCTCGGTCGCTCGTGCTCGTGTGGGCGACAGCCTCGCCGACTCCGGGCGTCCCGCGTCAGAGCGACCCTCCGCAAATGCGGTGAGCACAGTACCCGGGTTCGTCCTGAGTACTGCTGCTCATTCGGATCTGAGTACGACGGCCTAGACCTCGGGGATCTCCTGCGGCGCGGCCGTGGAGGGCGCGGGGTTCGGGCCCGGGGTCTCCGGGACGGTCGGAAGGATCGGCTGCACCGGCTCGGGCTGCCTGGGCGAGTTCCACCACCACAGCGCGAAGGAGATCGCGAACAGCAGGATCACGATGCCGATGAGCTGGAGCACGGCCCGGCGGTGGCTCGGCTCGCGGTGGCGGCGCCGGAGGCCGATACCGCGGTCCGCGCGCATGGCGCGCCGCGCGGCGCGCCGCATGCGCCACCGTTCCCACCGGCTCGGGGACCGGAGGCGCTCGCGCGCGCTCGGCTCGGTGAACATGGCGCCTTTGACGAAGTCGTCGTCGAACACGGGCTCGTCGAAGTCTGCGGCCATGGCAACTCTCCGGCGCCGGGGGGCGGTCGCCCACCCAGGCTAGTCGACGCCCTCTCCGATCCGCGGGCGCCGAGTCAGACCCAGGGCGGAGCGCCGGATGGGATGCGGCGCGGAGCGCCGGATGAAAGGCAGCGCGGATCCTGCCCACCGGGACGCGACGGCCCCACGAATCTAGAACGCGTTACAGTAAAAGGCGAATCACGTTCTAGAAGGAGACCGCATGGGTACCCCGGTGATCGTCGAGGCGGTGCGCACACCGCTCGGAAAGCGCAACGGCTGGCTCGCGGGCATGAAGGCGCAGGCGGTGCTCGCCCACGTCCTCGACGCCGCCGTGGGACGCTGCGGGATCGACGCCGCCGAGGTGGAACAGGTCTTCGCCGGCTGCGTGACCCAGGCGGGCGAGCAGGGCGGGCACGTCGGCCGCTACGCCTGGCTGTACGCGGGGTTGCCCTGGCAGACGGGGGTCACCACCCTCGACGCCCAGTGCGGGTCGGCGCAGCAGGCGGTCCACCTCGCCGCGTCGCAGATCGCCGCCGGCGTGGTCGACGTCGCGATCGGCTGCGGGGTGGAGGTCATGAGCCGCGCGCCGCTCGGCAGCAACGTCCTGCCGGCGAACCCCCGGCCGGACGACTGGTCGATCGACATGCCGAACCAGTTCGAGGCCGCCGAGCGGATCGCCGGACGGCGCGGTCTCACCCGCGCCGACCTGGACGCGTTCGGCGCCCGCTCCCAGCAGCTCGCCGCCAAGGCGTGGGCGGACGGCCGTTTCGACCGCGAGATCGCCCCGATCACGGCGCCCGTCCTGGACGCCGACGGCAACGTGACCGGCGAGACCCGCGAGGTCACCCGCGACCAGGGCCTGCGCGAGACCACCGCCGACGGCCTCGCCGGCCTCAAGCCGGTCCTGCCGGACGGCCTGCACACCGCGGGCACCTCCTCGCAGATCTCCGACGGAGCCGCGGCCGTCGTGCTCATGTCCGAGGAGAAGGCGAAGGCCCTCGGCCTGCGTCCCCGCGCCAGGATCAGGGCCCAGGCGCTGGTCGGATCGGAGCCGTACTACCATCTGGACGGCCCGGTCCAGTCGACCGAGCACGTCCTGCGGCGGTCCGGGATGACGATGGACGACATCGACATCTTCGAGATCAACGAGGCGTTCGCATCGATCGTGCTGTCCTGGGCATCGGTCCACAAGCCGGACATGGACAGGGTCAACGTGAACGGTGGTGCCATCGCCCTCGGCCACCCGGTCGGCGCGACCGGGGCCCGCCTGATCACGACCGCGCTCCACGAGCTGGAGCGCCGCGACGCCGGGACGGCCCTCGTCACGATGTGCTGCGGCGGCGCGCTGTCCACGGCGACCATCCTCGAACGCATCTGACCCGACGACCTCGACCAGGCGACCACGACCCGCCCTCCGGCCGGCCCGGACCCGCCGGGCCGGCCGGAGGGCGGGTCCACGTGCACAGGCGTGAAAGGCGGTCTCTTCGTGCAGCCGGAACCCGAAGACCTCGGCGGAGGACTGTGGAGCGTTCCAGTACCGATCCCGGACAACCCCCTCGCCTACACCCTCGTCTACGCGGTGGAAAGCGCCGGGGGACCCGTCCTGATCGACGCCGGCTGGCAGCACGAGGACGCCTGGACGGCCCTGCGCGACGGCCTCGGCGCGTTCGGGATCGACGTGGCCGACGTCCGCGGGGTCGTCGTCACCCACTACCACCCGGACCACGCGGGCCTTGCCGGGCGGGTCCGGGAGGCGTCCGGCGCGTGGATCGCCATGCACCACGCGGACGCCGAGATCGTCCGCCTGTTCCGCTCCGTCGGCCAGGGCGGCCGGCGGGCGTTCGAGCTGACCGCGCTGCGCCGCGCCGGCGCGTCCGAGTCGGAGCTGACCGAGCCGCCCGCCGACCGCCGGGTCGACCCGCCCGCCGTGCCCGACCGGGAGCTGTCGGACGGCGACCTCGTGGACCTGCCGGACCGCCGGCTGCGCGCCGTCTGGACGCCGGGCCACTCCCCCGGCCACATCTGCCTGCACCTGGAGGACGCCGACCGCATCTTCACCGGCGACCACGTCCTGCCCCGCATCACCCCGCACATCGGCCTGTACCCGTACGACCTCCCGGACGTCGACCCGCTCGGCGACTTCCTCGGCTCCCTCGACAAGGTCTCCGCGATGGGCGTGGACGAGGTGCTTCCCGCCCACCAGTACCGGTTCACCGGCCTGTCCGGCCGCGCGCGGGAGATCATCGAGCACCACGAGCGGCGGCTGGCGGAGGTGACCGCCCTGCTGTCCCCCGAGCCCACCACGCTGTGGGACATCACGGCGGGCCTGACCTGGCGCCACCCGTGGCCGGAGATGTCGCAGTCCGCCCGCCGCATGGCCGCCGCCGAGGCCGCCGCGCACATCCGCACCCTGGAGACGCGGGGGGTCGCCCGCCGCGTCGGCGACGACGACCCCCTGCGCTACCGGCTCCGCTGACCGTCCCCGGCCGCCACCGCCCACCTCGTCCTCGCCGAGGACGCCCGCGGTGACGAGGCGGCCGGCCCGTGCGCGAGCCGCCTGTGCGGCGGCGGCCCTCGTCCCTCACGAACTCCGGGGCCGGGTACGTCCCCTTCCCTCGCACGACGACGGTGAGCCCGCGTTCCTTGAGCACGCCAAGCGCGGGCTCTCCCACCGGACGAGGTCTTGATGAGACTGGAGTCTCATGTTAGAACGTGTTCTAGGTCTGTGGCCAAGCAAGCGCTCAGTTCAGTACGCCGTTGCCTTGAGTTCCCACCCCGACGAAGGGACTTCCCATGGCACTCGAGACGTCCATCGCCTCGGCCACCCGGCCGTTCCGCGCCCCGGAGATCGACATCATCGATCCGGGGGTGTACGAGCGCGGCGGGATCCCGCACCAGCAGTTCGCCTGGCTCAGGGACAACGATCCCGTGCACTGGCATCCGGACCCGAACGAGGGAGTGCCCGGCTTCTGGGCGATCACCAGGCACGAGGACGTCGTGCAGGTGTCACGGCACGCCGATCCGTACTCATCGCACGAGCGGACGGCCATGTTCGAGGAGTTCAGCGACGAGGACATCGCCCTGTACGGGCAGATGATGCTCTTCCAGGACCCGCCCGACCACACGCGGCTGCGGGCGATGGTGAACAAGGGCTTCACCCCGCGCATGATCGGGCGGCTCGAGGACCACATCCGGGAGATCTGCAACCGGCTCATCGACGAGGCGGTGCCGCTCGGCGAGTGCGACTTCGTGGACTACTTCGCCGCGCCGCTGCCGCTCTACACGATCTGTGAACTGCTCGGCGCGCCGCTTGAGGAACGGGAGCAGATCTTCTACTGGTCCAACAAGCTGGTGGCGTTCAACGACCCCGAGTTCATCGGGGACCGGACGGAGTCGCAGATGTACGCGGCCGAGTTCGCCGCCTGGGCCGGTGAGCTGGCGCGCAAGCGGAGGTCGACCCCGCGCGACGACATCGTCACCAAGCTGCTCACCCCGGACGCGGACGGCCGGCGCCTCACCGACGAGGAGTTCCAGCTCTTCGTGATCATGCTGTCGATCGCCGGGAACGAGACGACGCGGACGGCGACGGCGGGCGGCATGCTGGCGTTCTTCGAACACCCCGAGCAGTGGGCGCGGCTCAAGGCCGACCGGAGCCTGCTCCCCAAGGCCGTCGAGGAGATCGTCCGCTGGGTGAGCCCGATCAACCAGTTCCGCCGGACCGCCCTGCGCGACGTCGAGCTCGGCGGCAAGCAGATCAAGGCGGGCGACAAGGTCGTGCTGTTCTACTCCTCCGCCAACCGGGACGAGCGGGTCTTCGACGACCCCTTCGCCTTCGACATCGGCCGCGACCCCAACCCCCACCTCGGCTTCGGCGGCGGCGGGCCGCACTACTGCCTCGGCACCCATCTGGCCAGGCTGAACCTCAGGATCATCTTCGAGACGATCCTGGACCGCGTGCCCGACATCGAGCTCGCGGGCGAGCCCCGCAGACTCCGGTCCAACTTCATCAACGGGCTCAAGGAACTGCCGGTGCGGTTCACCCCGTCCTGACCGAGGAGGCCCCGGTGACCGCCATCCCCGCCACCCCCGACATCGAGCTGGTCGACCCCGGCGCGTACGAGCAGGGCGGCGTCCCGCACGACCAGCTCGCGTGGCTGCGCGAGCACGAGCCCGTGTACCGGCACCACGGCGACCCCGACCGGGGCTACCCGCCGTTCTGGGCGGTGACGCGGCACGAGGACGTGGTCCACGTGTCGCGTCACCCCGAGCTGTTCTCGTCGTGGCGGCGGCTCGCGCTGTTCGACGAGCCGGAGGAGGAGCAGCTCGTCCTCCAGCGGATGATGATGCTCAACCAGGACCCTCCCGAGCACACCCGCAAGCGCAGCCTCGTCAACCGGGGCTTCACGCCCCGGGCGATCGCCGCGCTGGAGGACCACATCAGGGACATCTGCCGCAGGCTCGTCGCGGAGACGCTGGAGCGCGGCGACGAGGCCGACTTCGTCCGCGACCTGGCGGCCCCGCTGCCCCTGTACGTGATCTGCGAGCTGCTCGGCGCCCCTCCGCAGGACCGGGAGAAGATCTTCCACTGGTCGAACACGCTGATCGGCGGGGACGACCCGGAGTTCCAGCGCACGCCCGAGGAGGGCCAGGCCGCCGCGGCGGAGCTGTACGCCTACGCCAACGTCC
>DATCLF010000239.1:0-24042 GCA_036564055.1 Spirillospora sp. | reverse complement strand
GTGCATCGGCTGCGGCTGCCTGTCGTTCGACCAGTGCGGACTGGTCAACCCGGGGGACAGGCTCGGCAACGACGGCCCCGGAGCCCGCCGCCTCATGAGCTAGCCGCAGTTTCTGTGTGATCGGATCCTGCGACGGTCGGGGCCGCCTCAAGATTTGCGCGGGCGCTTCTTCTCGCGGCGTGGCGGTTGTTCTGGGGCGGCTCCGGCCGCCTGCCGGCCGAGGCCGCTCAGGCGTGGATGCTTCGTCGTCAGGCCGTTGTCGTGGGCGCCCGTCGGCGTCCGATTGCGCGCTGCTCGACAAAAAGGGGAGAGCGGCCGTGGTCGCCGGGTCGAGCGCTCCGGTGGGCGCAGGCCGCAGTTGTTCGTGCGGTCGCCTCGGTGGAGCCGAGGCGCACCTAGAGCGGACGGGTCATCACTGGTGGACCGACGCTTCGTTCAAGCCGGGCGATCACGCGTTCGTACGGCTCGCCCCTCGTCGCTGTGATCTTCACTTGCCGGCGGTCGGACCTGTAGGTCACGAAGCCGAGCGGCCGGAGTGTTCCGGCTGCGTTGAGCCGATGAATCGCAAGATGGCGCATGTGGGGCGATGCCGACGTGATCGGGACGGCATGGGGTGGCCCGTCGCATGCGGCCCGGTTCGGAGCTCATGGCGGCGAAGGGCCGCATGCGCGTGCGACGTATCGGACGGGCCGATCAAGGACGGGCGCGTCCGGGCTCGGCCTTGATCTCCGCGGGGTCGAGAAGCTGTTCTTCGGGTGCGCAGCAGGCGTCGTCGTCCGCCGGGACGGTGCTCTTGCACAGGGTGTCGGCGTCGGCTTTGACCGTGTAGACCTCCCACGGTTCGCCGCCGGGGCCGTGGAC
Source organism: Spirillospora sp. (assembly GCA_036564055.1). Taxonomy (GTDB): domain Bacteria; phylum Actinomycetota; class Actinomycetes; order Streptosporangiales; family Streptosporangiaceae; genus Spirillospora. The sequence goes on along the minus strand of DATCLF010000239.1, from coordinate 23,181 downwards.
CCAGACCTTGTCCTGCAATGCGTAGCAGCACGAGGTGTCCTTCTCCTCCAGGGTTGTGAGGCCGGCGTCCGCCAGACGTTCGGTCGCCTCGGTGACCAGCGCCGAGTTCTCGACCTCGACACCGAGGTGATCCATGCGGGTCGGCTCGTCCTCTCGGCCTTCGATGAGGACGAGCTTGAGCGGCGGCTCGGTGACGACGAAGTTGGCGTAGCCGGGACGGAGCTTGGCCGGTTCGGTGCCGAAGAGCTTGGAGTAGAAGGCGATCGAGCCTTCCAGGTCGGGCACGCGCAGTGCGAGCTGGACGCGGGACATGCGGCTCTCCTCAGGTCGTGGCCGGTGTCGGCAGGTCGCCGGGTGCACTTGCCAGGCTGTTTAGATGCTTGTCTAATCAGCCCTCGGTCCGAGTTTGCGCCCTGGCATAGATGGATGTCAAATTAGAGACATGTCTAAGCAGGAGCTGCCGGTCGTGAACGTCGCTGACGGTGACAGGGCGTGCTGCACGCCGCTGGTCTGCAAGCCGTTGAGCGAGGACGAGGCGACCGTGCTGGCGCCGCTGTTCAAGGCGATCGCCGATCCGGTGCGCCTGCGTCTGCTGTCGTTGATCGCCTGCCACGAGGGCGGGGAGGTGTGCGTCTGCGAGCTGACCGCCGCGTTCGACCTCACGGCGCCCACGATCAGCCACCACCTGAAAGTGCTCAAGCAGGCGGGATTGATCGACTCCGAGCGACGCGGAACGTGGGTCTACTACCGGCTCAACCCCGGTGTCCTGGAACGGCTGTCGACGATCCTGGAGCCGCGCGCCACCGCGGCCGGCGTCTCCTGACCGGGCGCCCGTGATGACAGTTGTGCCCGAGGTGCTGTTCGTGTGCGTCCACAACGCCGGACGGTCCCAGATGGCCGCCGCCCTGCTCGACCATCACGCCGCCGGACGGGTCCGTGTCCGCTCGGCGGGGTCCGCGCCCGCCGACGACATCAGTCCCGCCGTCCGCGCGGTGATGGCCGAACTCGGCTTGGACCTGTCCAAGGAGTTCCCCAAGCCGCTCACCGGCGAAGCCGTCCAGGCAGCGGACGTGGTCGTCACCATGGGGTGCGGTGACGTCTGTCCCGTCTTCCCCGGCACGCGCTATCTCGATTGGGAGCTGCCCGACCCCGCCGGCCTCCCCGTCGAGAAGGTCCGTCCCATCCGGGACGAGATCGACACCCGCGTGCGGGCTCTGCTCGCCGAGCTTCTGCCCGCCGGCTCGTGACGGCGGAGGCGCTCGCGATCCTCGACTCCGACCCGGTGTCCGACCAATCCCATCGGTGCAGAGCTTTCACACAGTCGGATCTCAGCGTCGTCCCCATCCCGCGGAATTCGGGCAGTGAGCGCGGGCGCCGCAGATCTTTTCGGGGCCTGGTGATTTTCGGGGCCTGGTGTACTGCCGGGCCCGCGCCTACCTGGCGTGCCGCGCGCACGTGGACGACCAGCGCCTCAAGGCCCCGACCCGTCTTTGCTGGACCTTGCGGGCGTGCGGACGCTCTCACGGCCGTCGACGAGCCGCCCGTTCTGTACCTCCGCATCTGCGCGCCGAGACGGCGCGGGTCGGGTCCCGCGGCGTGCACGCGGCAGCCTGACGAACACTGGTGCTTTCAGTGGTGAGGGCCGAACGGCAGCCGGCGGAGCCGGTAGCCATGCGCGTGCTCGGCTCGATGGCCGGCATTTCGCGTGGGCTGTCGTGCGCCGCGCCGGTCGACCGGGACGAACCGGGCCATGGGTACGTCGAAGCGATGGGTGTTGAAGGGGCCGGCTTCCCGCGGGGTGCGGGAAGCCGGCTGCTCAAGAGGCCGGCTCATCTGTACCTGTACTTGTTCTTGGCGCTGTTCATTAGCCTTCTTGCGGCCTCTTCAGCCTGTGCCTTGGTGTTGAACCCTTGGTTTATAACGGGCTTGTCGTCTGGGCCAAGGACCCACCACTTGCGCTCTCTGCGTCTGCGGACCTTGATATCCATACATTGAATACCTCCAAATTTGTCTTGTTTTACCGACCGCCCCGAGCGCGGTCGGCTTGCTCATCACCGTGTCGTTCTCAAGCCGTTGTGCAAGTGCCCGGCAGGACGTGGTCGCTCGCGCTCCTCACGGCCCGCCGGTCCGGGCCTGCCGTAGCCGTCTCCGGCCCGGACGCCGGCGGGGACGTGCTCACCCTCGTTCACGTCGGCGCAGAGTCGGCGCCGGTAACGTCCACTCAAGACAGCAAGGTCCATCAGCCGGCCCCAGGACGCTCCATGTCACCCGACCGCCACGTTCACCCGGAGATCACCATCCGTGCCATGCGGAGCACGGACGCCGACCAGGTCCTGACGATCTACCAGCAAGGCCTGGACACGGGGAACGCGAGCTTCGAGACGACCGCCCCCACCTGGGAGGCGTTCGACGCGGCCGAACTCGATCGATACCGCTACGTCGCCACCGACCCCACCGCGGATCCGGGTCGCGACGTGCTCGCATGGATCGCGGCCGGCCGCGTCTCAGACCGATGCTGCTACGCCGGGGTCGTGGAGCACAGCATCTACGTCTCCCCTCAGGCCCGCGGCCGGGGCATCGGCGCGGCACTGCTGACCACGTTCATCGCCGCCACCGAGGCCGACGGCATCTGGACCATCCAGACCGGCATCTTCCCCGAGAACACGGCCAGTCTCCGTCTCCACGCCAAAGCAGGGTTCCGCACGGTCGGCACCCGGGAACGCATCGGCCGCCGCCACGGCCGCTGGCGGGACGTCCTGCTCCTGGAACGCCGAAGCCCCAGCGTCCTCTAGGGCGAGACGAAGCCGAGAACGGGGCGCACGGCGACGAGTGTGATTCTTGCTCCTCAGGGGGAGCGGCGGAGGGCGATGAGGGCGACGTCGTCCTCGCGGTGGCCGAACTCGGCGATCAGGCGGTCGCTGTAGCTTTCCAGGTCGTCGTCGACGGGGAGGGCGACGGCGCGCAGGCGTTCGAGGTTGTCGGACAGGGGGATGCCGCGGTCCTCGATCAGCCCGTCGGTGATCAGGACGACGGTGCCGCCCGGGGGCACGACGGTCTCCTCGATCGTGACCCGCTCGGCGGGGAAGCCGAGCAGGATGCCGCCGCCGCGGCCGTAGCGGGCCTCCCCGTCCACCAGGTACAGCGGGGGGAGGTGGCCGGCGCTCACGGACTGCAGAGCCCCCGTGCGGGCGTCGAGGGTCATCACGCACATCGTGACGGTCTGGTCGTCGTGGTAGCCGAGCATGACGCCGTTCAGCAGCCGGAGGATCGTGACGGCGTCGTGGCCCTCCTCCGCGAACGCGCGCAGCGCGTGCCGGATCTCGGCCATCACCGTGGCCGCGTGCAGCGAGTGCCCCTGGACGTCCCCGATGGCGATCAGCAGGTGGTCGCCGCGGTCGAGGACCTCGTAGAAGTCGCCGCCGACCTCCGCCTGGTCGCTGGCGGGCTCGTAGCGGACCGAGAACGTCCAACCGGGGACGGACGGCAGGCGCGACGGGAGCAGGCTGCGCTGCAGGGTGAGCGAGATCGTGTGCTGTTCGGCGAACGACTGCAGCGCCTCCATCGCCAGGGCCAGCGCCTGCTCGAGCTGCCGCAGGATGTTGAGGTCGACGTCGTCCGGTTCGCCGCGGGCCTCGATGCCGATGCAGATCGGGGGACGACCCCGCTTGGAACGGGACATCACGACGGCGACGTCGCCGGACGCGACCGCGTCGGGCAGGAGCGTCTTCCACTGGTGCGCCGAGACGAGCGCGACCCCGGTGTCGGCCCCCTCGCCGAGGTCCAGCAGGGCGGGCAGCCGGTCGAACACGTCGGGCGGGCTGGTGCGCGCCTCGGTCTCGCCGTCCCGGCTGACCGTGCGACGCGGGCGTCCGTCGGGGGGAAGGACGAGCACCGACGCGGGCTCGTCGAAGATCTCGTGGGCGCCGCGGGCGGCGACGTCGGTCAGCTCCTCGAAGCTCTCCGCACCGTTGATCGCCAGGGACGTGCGGGTGAACGCAGCGAGCTGCGCGGCGATGCGCTCGGCCCGGATCCGCGCCCGGTAGTACCGCATGACGGCCTCGACCGTCGCGAGGAACTCGTCCGGGTCGATCGGGTCGGTCAGGTAGGCGTCGGCGCCGCGCTGCAGGCCGCGGGCGCGGTCGGCGACGTCCACGGCGTACGCCGAGACGTGGATGACGGGCAGGGACGCCGTCTCCGGGTCCGCCTTGATCCGCGCGCAGACCTCGACGCCGCTCACGTCCGGCAGCTTGATGTCCAGGACGACCAGGTCGACGTCGTGCTCGGCGAGCCGCTGCCACGTCTCCGCGCCGCTCGTCGCGTACACCACGGTGTGGCCCGCGCGCCGCAGCCAGCTGCCGATGACGTACCGCTTGGTGTCGTCGTCGTCGACGACCAGCGCGGTGGCGTGCTCCACGTCCGTCATCGATGTCCCTGCTTTCGCCGTTCTCTGATCCGCCGTACCGTGTCCGCCAGCATGACGGGGTCGAGCCGGTCCCCGCTCACCGTGGCGTCGGCCCGGTCCGGCGGACGGCCGCCGGACGCCGGGTCGCCCGTCACCGCCACGACCATCGTTTCGGGCGGCAGGGCCCCGGTCACGTCCCACGCGGACGCGCCGGGGCCGAGCAGGATCAGGTCGGGCGGGCCGGACGCGGTGACGCCCGCCGCCGAGGCCGCGTCGGGGACCTCGCTCACCCGTCCCGCGGCGCCCTCCACCAGGCTCCGCAGGCTCCGCCGGGTCGTCTCGTCGTCGGCGACGACGACGTGCCCGAGGCCGAGTCCGGCGAGGGGCCGGTGCGCCGGCACCCGCACCGTCACCGTCGTCCCCTCACCGGGGACGCTGTGGAGGGACAGGTCGCCGCCGAGGATCGTCACGAGCCTGCGGGCGTAGGGCAGGCCGAGCCCGGTCCCGGCGGCGCTCACGCCGGGGACCCGGTAGAACTCCTCGAAGATCCGCTCCTGGTCGTGGGGCGCGATGCCCCTGCCGGTGTCGGTCACGACGAAGGACGCGTGGTCCGGGGCGGACCGGACGGTCAGCCGCACCTCTCCCGCGTCGGTGAACTTCACCGCGTTGCCGAGGACGTTGCGCAGGATCCGGGTGAGCATCACCTCGTCGGTGACAAGGGTGGGCGGGGCGTCGGCGGCGTCCACTGCGAGTGCCAGCCCCTTCTGCTCGGCCACGGGCTCCAGCAGCGCGGACACCTGGTGGAGCATGGCGTGCGTGTCCACCAGGCCGGGACGCGGCTCCAGCCTTCCCTGCTCGGCCTTGGCCATGTCGAGGAGCTCGTCGACCATGCCGAGCATGGCGGTCCCGGTCTCGATGATCAGTGACACCTGCCGGCGCTGCTCCTCGTCGAGAGCGCCGGTGCGGGGCTCCTGGAGGGGGCGGGCCAGGCCGACGATGCCGTTGATGGGTGTGCGCAGCTCATGGCTGATGCCGGCCCAGAAGCGGTTCTTGGTCTCGACGGCGTCGCGGAGCTGGCCGGTCTTCTCGTCCAGTTCCGCGTAGAGCGCGACGACGCCCTGGTTGGTCTTCTCCAGTTCCTCGGAGAGCTCCGAGTAGAGCGCCAGCACCCCCTGGTTCGTCCTCTCCAGCTCGGCGTTCAGGTGCCGGAGCTCCTCGTGTCGCCGCCGGGACTCCTCCAGCGCCTCGATCAGCTCGGCGTTCTGCGTGCGCAGCTCCTCCAGCGCGGAGATCGGGACCAGGCGCCGCAGCCGGGAGCGCAGCTCGCCGAGCTCGGCATCGCTCACGCGGGTGCCCGCGGGCAGGTGCTTGCGGGTCCTGACGACGACGCCGTTCCCGGTGTCCTCGTCGACGACGTCCATCAGCCGTGCGGCCGCCGAGACGCCTTCACCGGGGATCTCGACGCCGGGTGGCGGCGTGACGTCCAGTCTGATCACCAGGGCGGGGGAGGCGCCCCGGTCGAGCTGGAAGGCGACCGAGACGTCGCCGCAGCAGAAGTACAGCTCGCGGCCCAGCTCGCTCAGGGCGGTGGCGATCCTGACCTGGTCGTGGTCGGGGCAGCGCAGGGCGTCCGCGACGAGGCGGCCGGCCTGCCGGACGGTGAAGACGCCCTGCTCGTCGGTGATCCGCATCCGCATCAGGTCGTCGGGCACGCGGTCACCCCTCTCCCGCCGCCGACGAGGCCGCCGGCGCCGCGGGCGCCGCGGGCGTCGTCGGCACGACCAGGACCGACCGGTCGTCGTGCCGCGAGCCGGCGTCGCGCAGCAGGGTCGCCGCGACCAGCAGGGGGTCGCGGTCGAACAGCCCGGGTCGCGCGACGGGGTCCCACCGGCCGTTCAGGCCGTCGGAGTGCAGTACCACCGTGCCTCCCGGCGGGAGCTCGTAGGTCCGTTCCCGGATCCGCGCCCCCGCGCCGGCGATCCCGGGAACCGAGATCATCCCGGTGCGGCGGTCCCCGTGGACGATCCATCCGGAGATGTTCCCGACCCCCGCGTACCGTATCCGTCTCCGGCCCGGAGCGATCACCGCGACGGCGACCGCGCCCCCGCGGGTGGGCCGCAGCCGCCGGTGGATCCGTTCGACGATCGCGGCGGGACCGGCGGGCAGCGCGGTCTCGCGCATCGCCCGGACGGCCTCCCGCGCGGCGCGCGCCGCCAGGGTCCCGTGCCCGAGGCCGTCGCAGAGCATCGCGTGGACGACCCCGTCGCCGGCGATCGCGGCGTAGGCGTCGCCGCACTCGGTCTCCCCGGCGATCGGACGGGTCAGGCCGGCGAACGGCGGGTCGGCGGGGACGCCCGCCTCGGCGACGTCCCCCGGCTGCCGGAAACGCGCGAACAGCGTCGTCCCGGCGCCGGGCAGCGAGTGCAGGCCGCTGCGGTCGGCGAGCCGTTCGATCGCGCCGAGCCCGAGCCCCGGGGCCGCGGCGGTGGAGCGGCCGCCCACGAGGGAGCGGGCCACGTCGGCGATGCCGGGCCCGTGGTCGAGGCAGACGAACTCCAGCGCGGCGACCGTCCCGTCCCGGACGATCCGCACCAGCATCTCGCCGCGCGACGCGTGCTCGGCGAGGCCGGCGGCGGCCTCGGCCGCGGCGAGCCGGATCTGCTCCAGCCGCCCGCCGGTGAAGCCGAGCCGTTCGGCGAACGCGGTGATCCCGCGCCGCACCCCGGCGGCGGCGCTCGTCTCCTCGACCGTGAACCATCGCGACTCGTCCGCGGCGGGGCTCGCCGTCCAGCCGGTGACGGTCAGCGGGTCCACTTGACCACCGTCACCGTCGTGCCCTCGCCGGGCGTGCTGTGCAAGACGAACTCGTCCACCAGGCGGCGGGCGCCGGACAGGCCGAGCCCGAGCCCGTCGCCCGTGGACCAGCCCTCGGTCATGGCCTGGTCGACGTCGGCGATGCCCGGGCCGTGGTCGGTGAACACGATGCGGAGACCGGCCCTGCCGTCGTCGCCGAAGGACCGGTCGATGCCCGCCGAGCCGCCCCCGCCGTGGACGAGGGTGTTGCGAGCCAGCTCACTGGCCGCGGTGACGATCTTGGTCTGGTCGACGAGGGAGAAGCCCACGGCGGCCGCCGCGGTCCGCACGGCCTGCCGCACGCGCACCACGTCGGCGTTCGTGGCGACGGGCAGTTCACCGGCGGACAGGGAGGTCATCGCGTGTCCAGCGAGGGTTCGAGCAAATGCATCCCCTGCTCCAGGTTCAGCGCGGTACGGACCCCCTCCAGGGAGAGCCCGAGTTCCACCAGCGTGATCGCGACGGCGGGACGCATGCCGACGACCACGGTCTCGGCGTCCATCAGCCGCGACATCGCCGCGATGGTCGAGAACATCCGGCCGATGAACGAGTCCACGATGTCGACGGCCGAGATGTCGATGATCACACCGCGCGCGCCGGTCCGGGCGATCTCGTCGGCGAGGTCCTCCTGGAGCGCGACCACGGTCTGGTCCTGAAGGTCGGTCTGGATCGACACCAGCAGGAAGTCACCGATCCTGAGTATCGGGATCTGCTGCATCACCCGTCCGCCTCCTTCAGGACCCGCAGGCCGCTGCCGCGCAAGGCGTACTCCAGGGCGTCCGCGAGGCTGGCCTTGGTGACGATGTCGCCGAACTCGATGCCGAGCGCCGCGATGGTGGAGGCGATCTGCGGCCGGATACCGGAGATCACGCACTCGGCGCCCATCAGCCGCGCCGCCATGACCGTCTTCAGCAGGTGCTGCGCGACCTCGGTGTCGACGGCGGGCACCCCCGTGATGTCGATGACGGCGTACCGCGCGCCGGTGTCGGCGAGCGTCTGGAGCATCGTCTCCGTCACGACCTGGGCGCGGGCCGAGTCCAGGGTGCCGACGAGCGGCACGCCGAGGATGCCGTCCCACAGCTTCACCACCGGCGTGGACAGTTCGAGGAGCTGCGCGGCCTGGTCGGCGATGACCTGCTCGCGCGCACCCGCGTACGTCTCGAAGGTCGCCAGCCCGAGCTCGTCGATGCGGGCGGAGAGGTCGATGAAGTCGGCGTAGGCGCGGTCGTCGCCGATGTCCCCGAGCTGCTCGTAGACGGCCCGCTTGAGCGCGAACACGCCGATCGCCGTCTCGGACGGGCCGAACCCCTGGCGGGCCCGGTTGCGGGAGATGTCGCCGAGCGCCGACCGCAGCTCCCCTTCGGCGGCGGCGTCGTCCTTCTCCAGCGCGCGCTCGACCAGGTCGTACAGCTCGGTCAGTTCCGTGCGCACCTCGCGTACGGTGATGCGTCCACGCGTTCCCTCGGTGACCAGCTCGACCCACCGGTCGAGCACGGCGGTCCGCCGGGACCGCAGCAGGCTCGACATGTGTCTCTCGGCCGCCCCGGCGGGTTTCTCGCTCGTCTTCCCGCTCATCGTCCTGCTCCTGTCTGCGCACGCTGTCGGGAAAGAGTCGCGTGGACGTGTTTCCCAGGGCGTTGTTCGTCGTGGTGCAACGTTCGTCGTGATGCGTTCGTCGTGATGCCACTGCTCGCGGGCCGTCCGCCCGGGACGGCTCCTCCTGTCGTGTGCGCCCGGATCTCGGCGGGGTCGGCGGTCACCGGCCGCCGTTTCGTGTTTTCCTTCCCCGCTATCCCACTCTGATGTGTCGTTTCAGGGTATGCGGGCTCGTCCATGCTCCTCTGGACGGCGCTGCGGACGGCGGCCTCCGCGGAACGCGCCGGGTTCGGCCCGGTATTGAGGTTCGGGATTTCGTCCGGCGCGCACCGGAGCGACGGTTCAGGGGGTAGACCTGCATCTGTGCAGGTGAGTTATGTGAGCGAGGCGACCCCGGGACGGCAGAACGAGGACTTCGTGGCCGCGGGACCCGATTGGGTCGTCCTGCTGGACGGGGCGACGGCGCCCGCGGGCGTCGACAGCGGATGCCGGCACGATCCGGCGTGGCTCGTGCGCAGGCTCGGCGGGGGCATCGCGGCCCTGCTGGCCCGGGAGGACGGCAGGCCGCTGCCCGACGTCGTGGCCGAGGCGATCAAGATCACGGGGGAGAGCCACACGGGGACCTGCGACCTGGAGAACCCGGACAGCCCCTCGGCGACGGTGTCGCTGCTGCGACGGCGCGGCGGGGTGGTGGAGTGGTACGTCCTGGCCGACTCGCCGATCGTGATCGACACGGGCGAGGTGCGGGTCTTCCGGGACGACCGGGTCGACCGCCTGCCGGGCTACACGCCGGAGGCGGTCCGCGCGGCGCGCAACACCCCGGGCGGGTTCTGGGTGGCGAGCACCAGACCGGAGGCCGCCTACGAGGGGCTGACCGGCGAGGTTCCCGTCGAGGGGCTGCGACGCGCCGCGGTGCTGAGCGACGGGGCGTCCCGCCTGGTCGAGCGGTTCGGACGGACGGACTGGGCGGGCCTGCTGCGGCTGCTGGACGAGGAGGGGCCGCGCGAGCTCGTCCGGCGGACCCGGGAGGCGGAACGGCAGGCGAACGGGGAGGCGGCCGGCCGGCGCGGAAAACGGCACGATGACGCCACCGCGGTGCTGGTCCGCTTCTGACCGGGCCTGACCTGCGTAGACGAGGTTCCGGGCCGCGTTCGCGATCTTTCGGGCCACGGCGACGCGGCCCTGGGGCCGTGTCGGCGGGCGTGGGCTTGCACGCCCCGGACCAGGCCGGTCAACGAGTTCGCACGAGGGCTCGACTCCGTGTATGGTTTCAGTGCGCGAACGACGCAACGCCCCTTTAGCTCAGTCGGCAGAGCGTCTCCATGGTAAGGAGAAGGTCTACGGTTCGATTCCGTAAAGGGGCTCATCAGAACTGAGGCCGTCCCTCCCGAGGGGACGGCCTTCGGCGTTTCCGGACTTCGGTGTCTCAGGCTCCACGCCCCCGGCCGGCGTGTGTTCCGGTCCCGGTCGTCGTGAAGAGTCGTCGTGACGGTCGCCGATTCGCTCGTCACAGGGTGCTGTGGTACCGTCCCCACCTGGTTCCCAGGGGGACGTTTCGCAGGTCATCGGCGCACCCGGTAACCTGGGACGCGCTCCCCGGAGCCCTCGGAACCGAATCCCCGTCGATCGGCGGGATTTCGTGTTTCCAGGGTTCGGTGAGCATCCGGTATCCTTCATTCCGGTTCGCACCGGACCATCACGGCGGGGTAGCTCAGTCTGGCAGAGCAAGCGGCTCATAATCGCTGTGTCGCCGGTTCAAGTCCGGCCCTCGCTACGACCCAGGCGACTCACCCCCGGCCCCGGGGGTGAGGACGCCTGGGCAAGAATCGCCCGGCCGCCCGCGAGGGCGGCCGAGGCCGACGTCCCATTCCCCAGTCAAGAAAGGCACTCCGACGTGGCTTCCACCGACGTCCGGCCGAAGATCACGCTGGCCTGCCAGGAGTGCAAGCGCCACAACTACATCACGCGGAAGAACAGGCGCAACGACCCGGACCGCATGGAGATCAGGAAGTACTGCCCGAACTGCCGGACCCACCGTCCGCACCGGGAGACCCGGACCCGCTGACACCGGGCGTCCGGGCGCATGACGTACGGTCCGCCGCGTTCCCACGCGGAGCCCGGATCCGCCGTCCCCATCGGTACATCCGCCGGTCGGGCGCCCCGCGACCCCGCGGGCGCACGACCCGGCCCGGCGAGCGGCCGCCTCTTCGCACGCTTGCGCCGACCTGATCAGCCCGTCCTCGTCGCCGAGACCCACGAGGGCGGGCTGAACGTCGTTCTGTTACCGTCCGACCCAGACGAACCAGCGCGTGCCCGGGCGGGCACCCGAGACCCTGTTCGACCTGGAGGGACGGGATTGCATGGCACTCAACCGTGATTTCATCGGGCGGAGTTTCCCGCCCACCGAGCCGTACGAGGTCAGCCGGGTGAAGATCCGCGAGTTCGCGGACGCCATCGGCGACGGCAACCCGCTGTACCGCGACCAGGAGGCGGCGAAGGCGGCCGGATACCCCGACGTCATCGCGCCGCCCACCTTCCCGATCGTCGTGTCGCTCGGCAACCCCGCCCTCGCCGACCCCGAGCTCGGCCTGAACTACGCGATGGTCGTGCACGGCGAGCAGCGGTTCGAGTACACCCGTCCGGTCCGCGCCGGCGACGTCCTGACCTGCACCTCGACGATCACCGAGATCAAGTCGATCGGCAAGAACGAGAAGATGGTCATCGAGACCGACATCAAGACCGTCGAAGGCGAGCTCGTCTGCCGCGCCTACAACACGATCGTGGAACGGGGGGCCTGATGACCGCGAAGGTGAACTACGACGACGTCGAGGTCGGCACCGAGATCCCCGCGCGGACGTTCACGATCGACCGCGCCGACCTCGTCAGGTACGCGGGCGCGTCCGGCGACTTCAACCCCATCCACTGGCGCGAGTCCACCGCCAAGGCCGTCGGGCTCCCGGACGTCATCGCCCACGGCATGTACACGATGGCGCAGGGCGGCCGGTTCGTCACCGACTGGGCCGGCGACCCGGGTGCCGTGGTCGACTACGGGGTACGGTTCTCCGCGCCGGTCGTCGTCCCCGACGAGGGCGGCGCGACCCTGGAGATCAGCGGCCGGGTGGAGGAGAAGCTCGACGACAACAAGGTCGTCGTGGCGCTCACCGCCAAGTCGAACGACCAGAAGGTCCTCACGCGCGCGAAGGCGGTCGTCAGGCTCCCCTGAACCGCGCGAGGCGGCGCACCGGCCGGTTCGTCCGGCCGGTGCGCCCCGGCGGCGCGGACACGACGCGGACGGCGGACGCAGGCGCGCCGCGCGGGCGAAGAACGTGGCACGCACGGGAGGGAACACGACGTGGCGGTGTTCGCTGAAGAGGTGAACCTGGCCGGATACACCACGCTGCGGCTCGGCGGACCCGCCCGCCGGTTCGTCGAGGCGACGACCGAGGACGAGCTCGTCGCCGCGGTCCGCCGGGCCGACGACGAAGGCGAACCCGTGCTCGTGCTCGGCGGCGGCAGCAACCTCGTCGTGTCCGACGACGGGTTCCCCGGCACCGTCGTCCACGTCGGCACCCGCGGCGTCGAACGCGTCGCCGCCGACGGCGGCACGGTCCACGTCCGCGCCCAGGCCGGAGAGGACTGGGACGCGTTCGTCGCGCGCAGCGTCGCCGACGGGCTCGCCGGGATCGAATGCCTGTCCGGCATACCCGGGCGCGTCGGCGCCAGTCCCATCCAGAACATCGGCGCCTACGGCCAGGACGTCAGCCAGACGATCGTCGAGGTCCGCGCCTACGACCGCCGGGAGCGCTCCGTCGTCGCGCTCGACCCCGCCTCCTGCCGGTTCAGCTACCGGAACAGCGTCTTCAAGGGCAGCGACCGGTACGTCGTCCTCGACGTGACGTTCGCGCTGGACGAGTCGGAGGAGTCACGGCCCGTCGCCTATGCCGAGCTCGCGAAGAGGCTCGGTGTGCGGACGGGGGAGCGGGTGACGCTGAAGGAGGCGCGCGACGCCGTCCTCGAACTGCGGCGCAAGAAGGGCATGGTCCTGGACCCGGCCGACCCCGACACCCGCAGCGCCGGGTCGTTCTTCACCAACCCCGTCCTCGACCCCGAGCAGTTCGCCGAGGTCGAACGCCGTGTCGCCGAACGGTTCGGCCCGGACGTCACCCTCCCGCGCTACCCCGAGGCCGGGGGGAGGGTGAAGACGTCCGCCGCCTGGCTGATCGACCACGCCGGGTTCTCCAAGGGCCATGCCGTGGGCCCCGCGCGCATCTCCACCAAGCACTCCCTGGCCCTCACCAACCCGGGCGGCGCCACCACGGACGACCTGCTGAAGCTCGCCCGTCAGGTGCGCGACGGCGTCCGCGACGCCTTCGGCGTCGAACTCGTCAACGAACCGGTGTTCGTCGGCGTGTCCCTCTGACCCGGCCCTCGCGCTGACCCGGGCCTCACGGTCTCCGGCGCGCCGCCGATCATCGCGGCCGCCGGCCCCGTCTCCGCGCCCCGGACCCGAAGCGCGAGCACGCGGCACGCCCGGGTGAACAAAAGCCATATTCCTCCCGAATGCCGCGGAACGCTCGGTGTTCCGGCGGTTAGCGTGACATCCATGAGCCGGAGGATGAGCCTCGACGCGCGGCGCGAACAGGCCGTCGAAGCGGCGATGGTCGAATTCGCCCACGGCGGCTACGAGAGCACGTCCACGTGGACCATCGCCGAGCGCGTCGGCGTCTCCCAGCCCTACATCTTCCGGCTCTTCCCGAACAAGCACGCCCTCTTCCTCGCCGCCGCCGACCGGTGCTTCGACGAGATCGAGAACGTGCTGCGCGGCGCCGCCGACGGACGGCACGGCAAGGACGCGCTGGCCGCGATGACGGAGGCGTACGGGCGGCTGGCGGTGGAGGCGCCGGTCCTGCTGCAGATGCAGCTCAAGGTGCAGGCGGTCGCCGTCCGGGACGCGGAGGTCGGCAGGCTCGGCCACGTCCGCTGGGCGCGGCTGTGGCGCCTGGTGGGGGAGCTGACCGGCGAGGACCCCGCCGGGATCGCCGGCTTCCTGTCGGCGGGGCTGCTGGTGAACGTCGCCGCCGCGTTCGGCGTCCCCCACGCGGGCGGGGACGACCTTCCCCGCTCGATGGCGGAGTGGGCGGAGAACCTGCGCGGCGTCGAGACGCTCGGCGACCACCCCGGCGACCGGGCGGACGACCGCACCGGCTGACGGGCGACGGGGGCCGCAGGGTCAGCCGGCGAGCCAGGCGTCGACGCCCGCGAGCAGCCGCTTGCGCACGTCGTCCGGTGCCGCCGACGCCCTGATCGACTGCCGCGCCAGCTCCGCCAGCTCCTCGTCGGAGAAACCGTGCTCGGTGCGGGCCAGCTCGTACTGCAGGGCCAGCCGCGACCCGAACAGCAGCGGGTCGTCGGCGCCCAGAGCGATGGACGCGCCCGCCTCGTACAGCCGCCGCACCGGCACGTCCGACGCCGTCGCCGCCACCCCGAGCCCCACGTTCGACGCCGGGCAGACCTCCAGCGTCACCCCCCGTTCGACGATCTGGGACAGCAGGCCGGGATCCTCCACCGCGCGCACGCCGTGCCCGATCCGGTCGGCGCCCAGCATCTCCAGGCATTCCCGGACGCTCGCCGGGCCGAGCAGCTCACCGCCGTGCGGGCTCGACAGCAGCCCCCCGCGTTTGGCGATGCGGAACGCGCCCTCGAAGTCGTAGGCCCGCCCCCGCCGCTCGTCGTTGGAGAGCCCGAACCCGACGACGCCCTGGTCGGTGTAGCGGACGGCCAGCCGGGCGAGGGTCTTCGCGTCCAGGGGGTGCCGGGTGCGGTTCGCGGCGATGACCACGCCGATGCCGACGCCGGTCGCCTCGGACGCCTCCCGCACGGCGTCGAGGATCAGCTCGACCGTCGGGGTCAGCCCGCCGAACCGCGACGCGTACCCGCTCGGGTCGACCTGGATCTCCAGCCAGCCCGACCCCTCGGCCGCCTCGTCCTCGGCCGTCTCCCGCAGCAGGCGGCGCAGGTCGTCCGGGGTCCGCAGGACCGAGCGGGCGATGTCGTAGAGCCGCTGGAACCGGAACCATCCCCGCTCGTCGGTCGCCCGCAGCCTGGGCGGCCACTCCTCGGCGAGGGCGTCCGGCAGGTGGACGCCGTGCTTCGCGGCGAGTTCCACGAGGGTGGAGTGCCGCATCGACCCGGTGAAGTGGAGATGCAGGTGCGCCTTGGGGAGCAGGGTCACGTCCCGGCGGGGGGACGCCATGACCTCCTGGGGGGATCGAGCTGACACGGTAGGGGCCTCCATGTGCCAATGCTGCCGGGTGATCGCCGGAGTTGAACCCCGTTCGCGCAGGATCACCACAGTGGACTACCTCGCATGACACTCCGCGGCCATCGCCGCGCATGGGCACCAAAAGATCTTGGAAACCGCGTGCAACCCCCTTCCGCGACCGCGCGTATACGAGGGGCGCCAGAGAGTTGGCACCCCCGCAGAACGAGCACGGGCAGAAGGGATACACGAATGATCACGCTGAAGGCCGCACTGATCGCGGCGTCCGCCGTCGGCACCGTCGCCGTGGGCGGCGCGACCTGGGCGCTGACCGGCTCCCACGGCGACGCCGGCGTCCACACGCACGGCGCCAAGGCCCCGGCGGCCCAGCACAGGGTCCACGACACGCTGCCCTCGAGCGCGCCGACCTGCGTGCCGGCCAAGCCCGGCCTGCCCGACGCCAAGGCTCCGCAAACCGGCGTGAAGAAGGAGATCGACGAGCGGCTCGGCCAGAACCGGGCCGCCAGGGACCTGCCGAAGGTGGACGTGCCGGACGCCCAGGTTCCCGGCGCCGAGATCCCCGACGCGAAGGTTCCGAACGTCAAGACCCCGAAGGTGGAGGCCCCCGACGTCAGGGGCAAGGTCCCGGCGGACCCGCCGACCTGCGTGCCGGGCACCAAGGACCTGCCGAAGGCCCCCTCGGTCAAGAAGCCGGACGCCCGTGTCCCCGGCAAGCCCGTCCTGCCCTCCACGCCCAAGCTCGACTGCAGCAAGCTGACGCCGGCGATCCAGGTCGGCGGCCCGGTCGAGCGGACCGTCATGCTGACCAAGGGTCTGCGCCACGTGGCGACCGTCCCCGGCTCCGCCGACCTGCAGAAGAAGAACATCTGCTCCGTGACCCAGAAGTGGGTCGGCGCGAACGGCCGGTGGATCACCGTCGAAACGCTGAAGGCGCCCGCCGGCGTGGCGCAGAATCAGCTCCGGCACACCCTCGGGCTCAAGGACGGCACCGTCACCACCGTGCACGGCGTGACCCGCTGGGTGAGCCGGGACCGCGGCGCCGTGCTCCTGTTCGGCCCCGACGGCCGGTCACTGCTCGTCAACGGCAGCCCCGCCCTCGCGGGCGGCCTGACCGACGTCGCCGCCGCCCTGGCCGAGACCCGCTGACCGGGAGGGCCAGACGGTCCCCAGAGGGACGGGTGGGCGGCTCGGCGCGGGGCCGCCCGCCCGCGACGAAAGACACCGGCCGGATCACCTCCAACCCGGGACGGAGCACAGTGGGGCGTCGAGACGACGAGTCGTTCGTGAAGTTCGTGGCGGCACGCGGCGATGCCCTGCTGCGCACCGCGGCGTTGATGTGCGGCGCCCGGCAGGACGCCGAGGACATCCTCCAGACCGCGCTTGAGAGGGCGTACCGGCACTGGGGCAGGCTCGATCCCGGCGCCGATCCCGAGCCCTACGTCCGCCGGATCCTGGTCAACCTCGTGATCAGCCGGGCCCGGCGGTGGAAGGTCCTGAAAGAGATTCAGATGGCGATCCTTCCGGAGAAGGCGTCGGCCTCGCCCAACCACGCCGTCGAGCTGAGGGGGACGCTCATCGACGAGCTGCGCAGGCTCGGGCCGCGGCAGCGGGCGGTGCTGGTCCTGCGCTTCTGGGAGGACCTCTCGGAGGCCGAGACGGCGGAGGCGCTCGGCTGCTCGGTCGGGACCGTGAAGAGCCAGGCGTCCCGGGGGCTGGCCAGGCTCCGGGAACGCCTCGACAGAAACCTGGCGCCCCTGGGGAGATGACCGATGGATCTGGAACGTGAGCTGCGCGAGGCGATGGCCGAGCACGTCGCGGGGACGACCGCGCCGCCGTCGCTCGTCGCGGACGTCAAGCGCCGGCACCGGCGCCGCAGGGCCCGGATCCACGCCACCGTCGGAGCGGCCGCCGCCGCGGTCGCGGTGGCGGCACTGGTGCCCGCGTACCAGTCGTTCCGGGCCGCACCCACCGGGACGTCGGAGACCGCCCGTCCCGCGGACGGCGCCTCGACCCTCGGGCAGCCGGGACGACCCCCCGCCCCCGGGCCCTCCGCGTCCCCGTCCGTCGAGGAGGAGCCCGGAACGGGACCTTCACGCGGCCCCGGGACCGGTACCTCCGAGGACGGCGGGCAAGGGTCCGGCGGAGGCGGAACCGGCGGCGCACCGGAGAGCCTGCCGCGCTGGGTCGCCTACGTTCCCGGCGGGCTCACCGTCACGGGCCCCTGCCAGGTGAAGAACAACGCCGAGCGTGAGACGACGACGTGCACGTGGCGCGGAACCCCCGGATGGCTGAAGGTCACCATCGTCCGGGGGAGCGGGATCACCGGGCCGGGGGACCTGGTGGACGCGCCCGGCCTGCCCGACCGCACGACCGTGCGGGGGGCTCCCGCGTTCGTCGTCGACGGTCCCGGCCCCGAACGTCACGTCTCGTGGCTCGCCAGACCGGGGGTCGGGGTCACCGTGTCGGCCGGCGGGTCGGTCAAGGACCAGCTCATGCGCGTCGCCGAGGGCGTCCGGCCATGACGGGCCGGGGGAGTCGACCCCTGATCGCACGGATCCCTGGTCGCACGCCGGCCCCGTTCCGGCGGACGTCCCGCGGCGGAGAGGGGCCGCGGCGGGACGATCGTCCGGGACGACCCCGGAACGGGCCCGTGAGGCGCGCCGGACCCGTTCCCCGCGAACCGGCCCCGGGCACGTGGCCGCCCGGGGCCGGTTCCCGACATCATGGATGTCGGTGCGGCGATCAGTGCGCCTCGGACAGCAGCTTCCCGACACGCGACACGCCCTCGACGAGGTCGTCGTCCCCGAGCGCGTAGGAGAGACGGAAGTAGCCCGGCGTCCCGAACGCCTCGCCCGGCACCAGAGCGACCTCCGCCTCCTCCAGGATCAGCGACGCCAGCTCCACCGACGTCTCGGGACGCTTGCCCCGGATCTCCTTGCCCAGCAGCGCCTTGACCGACGGGTAGGCGTAGAACGCGCCCTGCGGCTCGGGGCACACCACGCCCGGGATCTCGTTGAGCATCCGCACGATCGTCCTGCGGCGACGGTCGAACGCTTCGCGCATCTCCGCCACCGCCGACAGGTCGCCCGTCACCGCCGCGAGCGCCGCGGCCTGCGAGACGTTCGCCACGTTGGACGTCGCGTGCGACTGCAGGTTGGCCGCGGCCTTCACCACGTCCGGCGGGCCGATCAGCCAGCCCACCCGCCAGCCGGTCATCGCGTAGGTCTTGGCGACGCCGTTCAGCACGAGGGTCCGGTCGGCGAGCTCGGGCACCACCACCGGCATCGAGTGGAACTCGGCGTCCCCGTACACCAGGTGCTCGTAGATCTCGTCCGTGATGACCCAGAGGCCGTGCTCGTCCGCCCAGCGGCCGATCGCCTCGATCTCGGCGCGGGAGTACACCGCGCCGGTCGGGTTGGACGGCGACACGAACAGCAGCACTTTCGTCCGGTCGGTGCGGGCCGCCTCCAGCAGGTCGACGCTCACCTTGTAGCCGGTGGTCTCGTCGGCGACGACGTCGACCGGCACCCCGCCCGCGAGCTTGATCGACTCGGGGTAGGTCGTCCAGTACGGCGTCGGCACGAGCACCTCGTCCCCGGGGTCGAGCAGCGCCGCGAACGCCTCGTAGACCGCCTGCTTGCCGCCGTTGGTCACCAGCACCTGGGACGCCTCGACCTTGTAGCCGGAGTCGCGCTCGGTCTTCTCGGCGATGGCGGCGCGCAGCTCGGGCAGCCCGCCCGCCGGCGTGTACTTGTGGAAGCGAGGCACCCTGCACGCGGTCACCGCCGCCTCGACGATGTAGTCGGGAGTGGGGAAGTCGGGCTCGCCCGCGCCGAACCCGATGACCGGGCGGCCCGCCGCCTTGAGCGCCTTGGCCTTGGCGTCGACGGCCAGCGTGGCGGATTCGGAGATCGCGGCGATGCGCTTGGAGATGCGAGGACGGTCGATGCTCATGCCCCTATCGTTACAGACGCCGTCCCCTGACCTGGGCGGAATAACCGGCCGCCCTGGCGGGGCCCGCCGCCTCGGCCGCCGCGGGCGACCGGGCGAACGCACGGAATCGGGGACGCCGCGGGGGCATCTCTCGATATCCGGTTCGACGCAGGGGCCTCGGCCACGTAGACTCACCCTCCTAGTGGCGTACCCGCCGTGCGCGCCTGTCCGCGCGAGGATCCCGGACGAGGCCGTAAGCTGGGATGCGACACCGTCCCGGTCCAGGACCGGGGTTCCCTTAACCGGGATGAAGGGCAGTAGCTCAATTGGAAGAGCCCCGGTCTCCAAAACCGGTGGTTGGGGGTTCGAGTCCCTCCTGCCCTGCGAGGTGCGGCACACGCACTCGTACCGGCGGCGCCGTGGCGCTTCGCGGCGCGGACCGCGCGGCAACCACATGGTGTTCATGTGGTTGGATCACGACCTATGAGGTGAACGGCGGCAAATGGCCACTGAGACCGACGAGCGCGACGAGCCCGAGGCCACCAAGGGCGAGGGCAAGCGCAAGCGGGAGAAGTCCCCGAGGCGGACGACTCCTGCGCTCTTCGTGCGCCAGATCATCGCCGAGCTGCGCAAGGTCATCTGGCCCACGCGGCGTGAGCTCATCACCTACACCATCGCGGCCCTCGTCTTCGTGCTGATCATGGTGGGGCTCGTGTCCGGCGTCGACTACGGGCTGCAGCAGGGCGTCTACGCCGTCTTCGGCTGACGCCGCCCGAGGCCGCGGTCTCCGGGTGAGCCGCGGCGCCCGGGGCGGACCGCCGCCGCACCTTCGCAAGTCCATCATCGCCGACCGAGAGAAAGAGACACCGTGTCCGAGCCCACACAGCCCTACGACGAGGCCGTGGAAGAGGCCCAGTCCGCTGCGGCTGCTGCGGCAGATCAGGCGGCGGAGCCCGCCGAGGAGACGGCCGAGGCGGCCGTCGCCGCCGGCGAAGGCGAGCCCGCGGACACGAAGCTCGAGGGCGAGGGTCCCGAGCCGCCCGGCGCCGCGGGCGACCGCGCCGAGGCCGCCGCGGGCGGCGACGAGGACGGCGAGCAGGCCGACCCGTACGCCGAGTTCAAGGCGCAGCTCCGGCTCCTGCCGGGCGAGTGGTACGTCGTGCACTCCTACGCGGGATACGAGAACCGGGTCAAGTCCAACATCGAGACCCGCACGCAGACCCTCAACATGGAGGACTACATCTTCCAGATCGAGGTCCCGCAGCACGAGGTCACCGAGATCAAGCAGGGCAAGCGGCAGAAGGTCAACGAGAAGGTCCTGCCGGGCTACATCCTCGTCCGCATGGAGCTGACCGACGAGTCCTGGGCCGCGGTCCGCAACACGCCCGGCGTCACGGGCTTCGTCGGGCTGTCGAACAAGCCGTCCCCGCTGAGCCTCGACGAGGTCGCGAGCCTCCTCGCCCCCGAGCCGGAGGAGGGGCCCGCCAAGGCCGCCAAGGAGCAGACGAAGGCGCCCGCCACCGTCGAGTTCGAGGTCGGCGAGTCCGTCACCGTCATGGACGGCCCGTTCGCCACCCTCCCCGCCACCGTCAACGAGATCAACGCCGAGCAGCAGAAGCTCAAGGTCCTGGTCTCGATCTTCGGTCGGGAGACGCCCGTCGAGCTGTCCTTCAACCAGGTCTCCAAGATCTGACCGCGAGTCCTCCAGACCCGGCCGGCTCACCCGGGCCGGCACGTACCCTGGACGGGTTCCCGTGCGCGGACCTCGCCCAGGGTCACCCGGGCCTCGCGTCCCGGGACGCCCGCCCCTTCCGCACCGGCGGACAGGGGCGGACATCGCAGCGGTTCCTACACGGCGGATGTGTCCCAGCCGCCGTGTTGCCCGGATGACCGGGAGTCGGAACCACCGGCAAATTGGGACAAAGGGGTTCTGCATGCCTCCGAAGAAGAAGGTCGCCGCAGTCGTCAAGGTGCAGCTCCAGGCCGGCCAGGCCACCCCGGCGCCGCCCGTCGGTACCGCGCTCGGTCCGCACGGCGTCAACATCATGGAGTTCTGCAAGCAGTACAACGCCGCTACGGAGTCCCAGCGCGGCAACGTCGTCCCCGTAGAGATCACCATCTACGAGGACCGGTCGTTCGATTTCGTCACCAAGACCCCGCCGGCCGCGCAGCTCATCCTCAAGGCCGCGGGCGTCGAGAAGGGCAGCGGCGAGCCGCACAAGAACAAGGTCGGTTCGATCACCGCCGAGCAGGTCCGCGAGATCGCCTCGACCAAGATGCCCGACCTCAACGCGAAGAGCCTGGAGACCGCCGAGAAGATCATCGCCGGCACCGCCCGGTCGATGGGCATCGAGATCAAGTAGGACCGGTCACACGGAAGACCCGTCAGTGGAAGGGCCTGCGCCGGCCCATACCACGAGTTCCAGCGGAGGAACAGAGATGAAGCGCAGCAAGGCCTACCGCGCCGCCGCGGAGAAGATCGACAGGGAGCACCTGTACAGCCCGGCCGAGGCCGTGAAACTCGCCAAGGAGACGGCGATCACCAAGTTCGACTCGACCGTGGAGGTCGCCCTGCGGCTGGGCGTCGACCCCCGCAAGGCCGACCAGATGGTCCGCGGCACCGTCAACCTGCCGCACGGCACCGGCAAGACCGCCCGCGTGCTGGTCTTCGCCGCCGGCGCGAAGGCGCAGGAGGCCAAGGACGCGGGGGCCGACATCGTCGGCTCCGACGACCTGATCGAGCGGATCCAGGGCGGCTTCCTCGACTTCGACGCGGTCGTCGCGACGCCGGACCAGATGGGCAAGGTCGGACGGCTGGGCCGGGTGCTCGGTCCCCGCGGCCTCATGCCGAACCCGAAGACCGGCACCGTCACGATGGACGTCGGCAAGGCCGTCAGCGACATCAAGGGCGGCAAGATCGAGTTCCGGGTCGACCGGCACGGGAATCTGCACTTCGTCATCGGCAAGGCGTCCTTCGAGCCGCGCCAGCTCGTGGAGAACTACGCCGCCGCCATGGAGGAGATCCAGCGGCTCAAGCCGTCCGCCGCGAAGGGCCGTTACATCAAGAAGGCGGTGATCACCACGTCGATGGGCCCGGGCATCCCGGTGGACCCGAACGCGGTCCGCAACCTGACCGCGGAGCTTCAGGACGCCTGAGCGCGGCCCTTCACGCGCACCCTTCGTGAACAGGGCGTTCCCGGCCGGGAACGCCCTGTTCACGTCTCCGCCCCGTGTCGGAACGGGCGCGAGGGATCGCACCCTGCGGGTCAGTCGCAGGTCGTACGCCGCCGCGGGGCATTCGTACCAGCGGGGGATGTGGCGTTCTCGGGACCCCCGGGACACTGGGATCACCAGCAGAGCGACGAGGGAGGCTGGATCCTCTGATGAGAAGACGACTCGTGGTGGCCGCCGGCGGCACCGCCGTGAGCGCCGCGCTGCTCCTGTCCGGATGCGGCGGCAGCGGTACCGAGGGCACCGAGAACATCAGGCTTACCGCCGGTCAGGCGCTGCTGAAGGCGTCCGAGAAGACCAGTCAGGCCGACACGTTCAAGGCCGACCTGACGGTGACCGGCACCGGGACGGGCACGAGCGGGCGGATCCACGCCAGCGGCCAGTTCCAGCTTCGTCCGACGCTGAAGTTCAGCGCGAAGCTGGACGAGTTCACCAACGACGGCCGGGCCGTCCCCGGAATCCAGGGGCAGGCCCTGTTCACCGGGGACGCGCTGTACGCCAAGGCGCCGAAGCTCGCGCGGTTCGTGAGCGGCGGCAAGCCGTGGCTGAAGATCGATGTGAAGGAGGCGGAGCAGCGCACCGGGTTCGACGTGCAGCGCCTGATCAACCAGGTCCAGAAGGTGAACCCGGCGGAGCAGACGAAGATGTTCACCGGCTCCAAGGACGCCCGCAGGGTCGGCACCGAGTCGATCGACGGCACCGAGACGACGCACTACACCGGGACGGTGACCGTGAAGGACGCGCTGAGCCGTCTCGACCCCGAGGTGCGCGAGAAGGTCCGCCGGTGGCTGCCGGCGAACGACGACACCACCAAGATCCAGTTCGACGTGTGGACCGACGGGCAGAACCTCCCCCGCAAGCTCGTGTCGAAGGTGAACGGCGGGCC
>DATCLF010000238.1:0-8776 GCA_036564055.1 Spirillospora sp. | reverse complement strand
ACGCCGTACAGGACGAACGAGATCGTGGTGACGTAGGGGCTGATCGGGATGCTGGATCCGATCGACAGCAGGATCCCGCCCACCACCGACACGGTCGCCATCGCGGTGCTCAGGAGAGGGACGAGCACCGGCGAGGCGGTGACCCGCACCGCGGCCGCGGCGGGCGTGCACAGCAGCGCGAGCACCAGCAGCGCCCCCACGATCTGCACCGACACCGAGACGGCGAGGCCGAGCGCCAGCATGAACACCAGCGACAGTCCCCGCACCGGCACGCCGCGGGCCTCCGCCACGTCCGGGTCGAGGCTCGCGAACGTCAGCGGGCGCCAGACGACCGCGAGGCAGACGAGCACGACCGCCGACGTCGCCAGCAGCCAGGACAGCCGCGGCGTGTCGATCGCGACGATCTGCCCGGTCAGCAGGCCGAACTTGTTGGCCGACCGTCCCTTGTGAAGCGACAGGAACAGCACGCCGAGCCCGAGCCCGAACGGCATGAGCACGCCGATGATCGACCCGCGGTCGCGGGCCCGGGCGCCGAGCAGCCCGATGAGCGCGGCGGCCGCGAGCGCGCCCGCGATCGACCCGCCCGCCACGCTCGTGCCGAGCAGCAGCGCCGCCGCCGCGCCCGCGAACGACAGCTCGGCGATCCCGTGCACGGCGAACGCGAGGTCGCGCATGACGACGAACGTCCCGGCGAGCCCGCCGACGAGGCCGAGCACCGCCCCGGCGACGAGGGAGTTGCGGACGAGCCCGAGCAGCGCCCCGTAGTCCTCGAAGTTGAAGATCTCTCCCCAGAGCTCGTGCCAGGTCATCGAGCACCGACCCGTGCTTCTCCGAGGTCCAGCACCCGGTCCGCGAAAGGCAGGACGGGGTCCTCACCGGGGGAGCCGGACACGTGCGTGACGAACACGACGGCCGTGCCGTGCTCGCGGCGTCTCCGGTCGGCCAGCTCGGCGACGATCCGCTGGTGCTCGGCGTCCAGCGACAGCAGCGGCTCGTCGCACAGCAGGATGCGCGGGTCGGTCGCGAGGGCCTGCGCGATCCGCACACGCTGCAGCTCGCCGCCCGACAGGAACTCCAGCGGGACGTCCGCGAGGTGCGCGGCGCCGACGTCTTGCAGGACCTCCTCGACGCGGCGGCGCACGCGCGGTCGCGGCGGTCCGAAGCGGTGCCCGTCGATCCCGGACCGCACCAGGTCGCGGGCCCGCAGCGGGGTCTGCGGGACGACCGTCCTGTGCTGCGGGACGTAGCCGATCAGGTCGCTTCCGCGGCGCGGCGGCCGGCCGTTCACCGTGACCGTCCCGGACGTGAGGCGCCGCAGCCCGAGCAGCACCTTCAGCAGGCTCGTCTTCCCCGACCCGTTCGGCCCGAGCACGACGAGGAACTCGCCCGCCGCCACGTCCAGGTCGAGCCCCCGCCACAGCGTCCGGTCCCCGTAGGCGAGGGCGGCGTCGCGCAGCCGGATCACGACAGGGCCTGCCGCAGCGCGGTGATGGTGCCGTCCATCCAGGAGACGTAGTCCCGTCCCTCCGGCAGGGTCTCGGTGACGGGCACGACGGGCACGCCGCCGTCCTCGGCCGCCTTCCTGAGCCGCTCGGTCTCCGGCCCGCCGGTCTGCTCGTTGTAGACGAGCGCCTCGACCTTCCCGCCGGTGAGCAGAGCGAGCGTCTCCTGCAGCGCGCGCGGCGGCACGTCGTCGCCCTCCTCGATCGCCTCGCTGAACGCGTCGGGCGTCTCGTTGCGCAGACCCGCGGCCTCCAGCAGATGACCGGGAACGGGCTCGGTGATCGCGACGGGGTCGCCCTCGTGCGCCTTCCTGATCTCCTCCACCTTTCCTTCGAGGTTCCTCAGCTCGGCCTTGAAGGCGGCGGCGTTGCGCGCGTACGCGTCCGCGTCCCCGGGGTCGGCCTTCGCGAGGGCCGCCGAGACCCGGTCGGCGAGGCGCGCGACGGACGGCAGGTCGTACCAGACGTGCTCGTTGAGCTCCTCGCCCTCCGGAGCGGTCTTCCCGGAGATCTCGACCGCGTCGAGCACCTCCGCCTTCGACGCCGAGCCCTTCAGCAGCGTGTCCATGAAGTCGTCGTAGCCGCCCCCGTTCCGGATCACGATCGCGGCCCGGGACACGGCGAGCCGGGCGCGCGTCCCGGCCTCGAAGGAGTGGGGGTCCTGGGCAGGGTCGCTGATGAACGACGTCACGTCCACCTTGTCTCCGCCGATTCTGCGCGCGACGTCGCCGTAGACGTTCGTGGAGGTCACGACTGGGACCGGTCCGCCGCCGGGCGCCGCCGACCCCTCGCCGGAGGCCGAGCCGCAGGCACCGGCCGCCAGTGCCGAGGCGGCGAGGACGGCTGCCGTCCCGAGCATCCGGGCGCGCTGAACAGAGGTCATCGAGGACTCCTCGAATAACAATGAAAACGGTTTTCAGTGCAACTTAGCATGATCCGCCCGGTTCGTCCCGCCCGGCGGGCGATCCATCGGTGCCGTCGGAGGTGGCGCCGTTGTGACAGAGATGCCGGGGTGGTCGGAGATGCCGGAAAAATCCTGTCGCGCGGCATCTGTTTGTAAATAGTGTTTTAGTGTGGTTTACTGGCGTCCATGGCTTACCACGTGCTGCGCTTCTTCGCTGGTTCCGACGTCGGCGGACGGAGGACGGTGAACGAGGACGCGGCGTACGCCGGCCCCCGGCTGCTCGCCGTCGCCGACGGGCTGAGCGGCCGTCCGGGCGGCGACATCGCCAGTGCGGCCGCCGTCAGGACCCTGGCCGCCCTGCCGTTCACCACGGCGCCGATCCGTCCCGGCGACGCGCCGTCCGGCCCCTCGGACGCCGCGTCCGCCGGCGCGGCCGGTCCGGCCTGCGATCCCGCGTCCGCCCTCGCCTCCGGTGTGGCCGAGATCGCCTCCCGGCTGGACGAGCTGGGCCGGAACGACACCCGGCCGGCCGGGACGGGGACGACGCTCACCGCGATGGCGTGGGACGGTTCCGGCTTCGAGGTCGCCCACATCGGCGACTCCCGCGCCTATCTGCTGCGCGCCGGTGAGCTGGTCCAGCTGACCCGCGACCACGTGCTGGTCCGGTCGGGCGCGGACGGTGGAGGCCTGTCCGGAAACGAGAGCGACACCGCGGCGCGTCCGGAGGCGGCCGCGGAAGAGACGGCGTCCGTCAGGGCGTTGCAGAGCGGCGGTGACGCGAAGGCCGACCTGTTCCGCCACGACGCGGAACCCGGCGACCGTTACCTGCTGTGCTCCGACGGCGTCTCCGACCACGTCGCCCCGGAGCAGATCCGCGAGACGCTGGTCCGGGCCGCGACGCCCGCCGAGGCCGTCTTCCGCCTCATCGACCTGGCCGCGGACGCCGGCGGGCACGGCGACGCCACCTGCGTCGTCGCGGACGTCGTCGCCGCCACGCGTGAGGTGCCCACCGAGCCGCTGTTCGTCGGCGCCGCACGCGGCGGGGGCCTCAGGGGCCGTCTCGCCGGCCTCACCCGCCTCGGCCGCCGTCCCCGCCGGCGCCACCGCCGCCCGGCCGCCCTCGCCCGGTGAGCCGACACGCCCCGACCATTGACTGAGTTCACAGCCATTCCTCGTACCGACCGATGTTGCAGGGTCCAGTAGGGTGACCGCATGAGCGGTGATCCGGGTGTGACCGCCGGCGACATCGCCAGGCTCGCGGGCGTGGGACGCGCCACGGTCAGCAACTGGCGCCGCCGCCACGACGATTTCCCCCGGCCGGTCGGCGGCACGGCGACCAGCCCGCTGTTCTCGCTCACCGACGTCGAGGACTGGCTGCGCCGCAACGGCAAACCGTTCGAGGTGTCGCCCGCCGACCGCGCCTGGCAGCGGCTCCGCGCCTGCGGCGACGACTTCCGGCTCGCCGACCTCGTCGGCTGGGCCGGGCTCTTCCTTCTCGGCCTCCGCGGCGACACCGTCGAGGACCCCGCGGGCCTACCGCTACCCGACGTCGAGCCCGACGATCCCCGCCTGCGCGGCATGCTCGCCGACCTGGCGGACGAGCACGGCCACGCCGCGGCCTTCGACATGCTCTTCCAGCGCTACGTCCGGGCCCATTCGCGGCGGCTCGTCGTCACGCGCCCGGACGTGGCGCGGCTCATGGCCCGCCTCGCCTGCCGTGACGGGGACACCGTCCTCGATCCGGCCTGCGGTCTCGGGACGCTGCTGCTCGCGGCCCCCGGTCCCCGGCGGGTGCTCGGCCAGGACCGTGACCCCGCCGCGGCCCGGATCACCGCGATCAGGCTCCTGCTCGCCGGCAGACCCGCCCGCGTCGCGTCCGACGACTCCCTGCGCCGCGACGCCTTCCCCGGCGAGGTCGCCGACTCCGTCGTGTGCAACCCGCCGTTCGGCGACCGGGCGTGGGGCCACGACGACCTCGCCGGCGACCCCCGCTGGGAGTACGGGCTGCCGCCGCGCGGCGAACCCGAGCTCGCCTGGGCGCAGCACTGCCTGGCGCACGTGCGGCCCGGCGGCCGCGTCGCCCTGCTCATGCCGTCGGCGGTGGCGAGCCGCCGCCCCGGCCGCCGCATCCGCGGCAACCTGCTGCGCGCCGGAGCGCTGCGGGCCGTGATCACCGTCGCCCCCGGCGGCCCGGACCTGTGGCTCCTGCAACGGCCGCGGCCCGGCGAGCGCCCACCGTCCGCCGTCCTGCTGCTGGACGCCGGGGAAGACCTCACGCGGGCCGAGCGGGAGTGGGAGCGGCACCCGGACGGCGAGTGCAGCGTGCCGGTCATCGACCTCCTCGACGACGAGATCGACCTCAGTCCGTCCCGCCACCGCCCGCGGCAGACCGGTGACGCGTTCGGCCGCCGCTTCACCGAGACGCTCGGCCGGCTGGCCGCCACCGCGCCCGTTCCCCCCGGATTGGAACTGCTGCCGGACCGGCGGCCCCTGCCGTTCACGACACTCGCCGAGCTGGCCAAGGCGGGCGTCGTCACGATCATCCACGCCCCCTCCCGGCTCCCGGACGGCGACGACGTGCCGGTCCTCACGGCCGACGACGTCTGCGCCGGGACGGGTCCGTCGGGGACGTCGGCCCACGGCCCCGAGCTCGTCATGCTGGAGGCGGGCGACGTCGTCGTCGCCGCCGGCTCCGTCCGGTTGATCACCGAGCCGGGCGCCGCGCTCGGCCCCGGTCTCACCGTCTACCGGCCGGACGAGGGACGACTCGATCCGCGGTTCCTCGCCGGGCTGCTCGGCCTCGCCGACGGCCGCGGCGCCACGGGAGCCGGGTCGCACCGCCTCGACCCGCGTCGCACGCGCGTTCCCAGGCTGTCGTTGGAACGCCAGCGCGCCTACGGCCGCGCCTTCCACGAGCTGACCCGCATGACGGAGACGTTGCGCGAGATGGCGGCGCTGGGAGAGACGCTGGTCCGGCTGAGCTTCGACGGGCTTCTGGAAGGCCACCTCCGCCCGGCCGAGGATGACTCGGCCCGGGATGATCCAGACCAGGCGGGTTCGGTTCAGGATGACGGTCGGGGCCGGGGTGAGCCGTCCGGGAACGGCTCCCGGCCCTTCCCGGACGGCTCGTCACGGCCGCTCTGAGGCCCGGCGCCGTGCACGCCGCCGGGCCGGCTCGTGTCGCGGGTCGTCTCAGGTCGCCACGCGGCCGGACGCCGCGGCGATGTCGTGGTAGTAGGGGCCCGGGTACATGGCCCAGGGAAGAAGCATCGGACGGTTCCCCCGGTGCCACCATGCGGCGATCGGCTGCGTCGTGTCACCTGGCTGTGCATCGCTGCTCGGTGGCGTCCGGTACATCGGCCGGGGCTCGGGCCGTGAGTGGCCCGGCTGCTCCGGGGTCTGCCCCGGTGTGCCGGCCGGCGGGGAGCCGGCGGGGCCGCCCGGCGGTGCGGCCTGCTGTGCGGGGGTGCGGCCGGGGGGTTGCGACGAGGGGGTCTCGGTGCGTGGAACGCTGTCGGTGGGCGGCGGAATCTCGGGGGACCGCTTCTTATCTGGAGGCTTGCGATCGGCGCGCTGGTCGGCGGTCATCCGGTCGATCTTCTCGACGAGTTCCTTCACCGATGCCGACCATTTCCTGTATTCGGGCGCCCCGGGCCTGACCGCCCCCGCGAACTGTCTTTTGCGTCTCTTCGTGAGCTTGTCGATCCGCACCCTTTCCCCGGTGCGGGGAGCGTGCAGATACTTCCCGTCGCCAACGTACATTCCGACGTGGTTGCGGTTCCGGAAGAAGACGAGGTCGCCCGGCTTGAGGTTCTTCAGTTTCACCTTCCGCTTCACGCTGCGGTACTGCGCGTGCGTGACGCGGGGAATGTGGACGCCGGCCTTGCGCCACGCGACCATGACGAGCCCGGAGCAGTCGTACCCGTCCGGCCCTTCGGCGCCCCACCGGTAGGGCTTGCCGATCTGCTTGCGGGCGAACCTCACAGCCTTCTTGGCGCTCCTGCGCTGCTCCGCCACCCGGGTGCGGTACTTGTCGTACGCCTTGACCTGCTTCAACGTGGCCGAGTCCAGGTGGAGGCTCCGCAGCACGGTGGGATTGAGCTTCGCGGAGGCCGGTGACGCCATCGGGACCGCCAGCGCGAGCCCGGTCACCGTGACGCCGACGGCCATCCGGAGCATTCCCCGTTTTCGGTTCTCTGACCGATTTCGGGAATTATGGGCGATAGGTACGCTGTTCTCGGCGTCGTCCAGCTGTGCGCGACGTATGGGTGCCATGACTGCGCCCCCGTTCCGTTGTCGGATGTGTCCGGTTTTCGGTCGGGCAGGTGATCATCACCTCGCCGACAGACCGGGTACCCGGCTGATCGCTCCGGAAAGGAGGAGGCGCCTCGATTTTGCAGGATGATGGCGCGGAATTAATGGCGTCGTTCGGTGTCTTTGATCAAGCGACCAGATGGGCGAGTGAGGTGAGCGGAACCGGAAGCCACGACGGCCGGTTACGGGCCTCGTAACGCACCTCGTAGACCGCCTTCTCGAATTCGAAGGCGCGGACGAGCACCGAATGCGCCGCGGGATCGGCACCCCCCGCGGCGGCATAGCCGCGGCAGAACGCGGCCCTGTTGCGCGCCGCCCAGGCGTGCGCCCGCGTCTCCAGCCGGCCCCGCGGCTCGGGCGGCATCGTCCCGGGTTTGGCGATGAGGAACCGGGCCGCGTACTCGAACGACCGGAGCATCCCGGCGACGTCGCGCAGCGGGTGCGCGAGGGCCCGGCGCTCGTGCGGCGTCCGTGCCGGCTCGCCCTCGAAGTCCAGCAGCGTCCAGCCGGCCTCGGTGCGCAGGACCTGGCCGAGGTGGTAGTCGCCGTGGACGCGCTGCACGGGCAGCGGTCCCGGCCGGGCCGCGAGCTCCAGGTACGCGGCCGCGAGCGCCTTCGCGTGCGGCGCGAGATCGGGCACCGCGGCGCAGGTGGCCGTCAGCTCGGCGTTCATCCGCGCCGCCATCGCGCGCACGTCCTCGGCGGGCAGCGTCCGCACCCCGAACGCGGCGGCGAGCGCCCCGTGCACCCGCGCGGTCGCGGCCCCGAGCCGCTCGGCCTCGGCCGCGAAGTCGCCGCCCGCCACGCTCGCGTCCAGCTCCGCCCACGCGTCACCGGCGGGCGGCGCATACGCGAACCAGTCGCGGACGCTCGCGATCGCCAGGCTCCACCCGTCGACGCCGGTGTGGAGGTAGTCCGACAGCAGGCCGAGCGTGACCGGCTCCCCGTCGCCGTCGCCCGGTCGCGGTTCCAGCTCGATCCATCCGTGGACGGCGGGAACGTGGGCGCAGCCGGCCCGGGTCAGCGCGAGGTTGACCTCCAGGTCGAGGTTGACGCCCCGGCTGAGCCGCCGGAACAGCTTGCATATGTAGGTGTCGCCGAACAGCAGTGAAGTGTTGCTCTGCTCGGTGGTGATGGGCACGCTCGCGAGATCCGTCCGGATGTCGGCGCCGTCGACGCGGCGGAAGCGCAGCGGGCCGACGGACGCCTGGGACGCCATCGCTTCGAGCAGGAGGCGGGTCAGGTCCGGGTCATGGGCGGCGTCGTACAGATGGCCGTCCGGACGCACGTCCCGCGACGGCCCGTGCTCCGGGGCCGGCCGGTCGCGGTCGCCGATCTCGGCGTACCGGAGCCGCCCGGGCAGGTCGCGGCGGACGCCGAGGAGGACCTGGTAGTGGTCGGTGGTGCCGTTCTGGCGGACGTCGAGGACGAGGTGGTGCAGGGCGGGGTCGCCGGACCGCAGCTCGGTCGCGGTGCCGATCGACAGGCCGTCGATGGGACCGTCCCTGCCGCTGAACCACC
Organism: Spirillospora sp.; assembly: GCA_036564055.1. Lineage (GTDB taxonomy): Bacteria > Actinomycetota > Actinomycetes > Streptosporangiales > Streptosporangiaceae > Spirillospora. The sequence continues at coordinate 535 of DATCLF010000238.1, read as the reverse complement.
GCTGCCGGGGCAGCCATGTCGCTAGGTCTTCGAGAAGCGACGGCCGGGACGTCAGCACGCCCCGTCTGCCCTTCCCGCATCCGTCGCGGCACCCCTGTTCTCGTTCGCCGGCTCGGTGTGCCCTCTTTCGGTGTTCGCCGTCGCGTCCGTGCCCGGGCGGGGGGCGCCGCCGTCTTCGTCCGGCGGGATCAGCTGGAACCAGTAGAAGCCGTGCCCGGGGAGGGTGAGCAGGTAGGGCAGCTCGCCGATGGGCGGGAACTGGACGCCGCCCATGCACTCGACGGGGGAGTACCCCTCAAAGCGTCGCAGGTCGAGCTCCACCGGCTGGGGGAACCGGGACAGGTTGCTGACGCACAGGATCGCGTCCATCTCGCCCCAGGGGCTTTCCTCCTCGGTCATTTCGCGGGTGAAGGCGAGGACGGAGGGGTTGGAGGCGGACAGTTCGACGTACGAGCCGACGCCGAAGACGGGGTGGCGTTGGCGGATTTCGATCATTTTGCGGGTCCAGTGCAGCAGGGACCCGGGGTTGTTGGCC
>DATCLF010000237.1:0-5257 GCA_036564055.1 Spirillospora sp. | reverse complement strand
GGCCAACAACCCCGGGTCCCTGCTGCACTGGACCCGCAAAATGATCGAAATCCGCCAACGCCACCCCGTCTTCGGCGTCGGCTCGTACGTCGAACTGTCCGCCTCCAACCCCTCCGTCCTCGCCTTCACCCGCGAAATGACGGCCAGCGAAGGCAGGCAGTGGGGCGGCATGGACACGATCCTCTGCGTGAACAATCTGTCGCGCTTCCCGCAGCCGGTGGAACTCGACCTGCGGCGTTTCAAGGGCTCGTCCCCGATCGAGTGCATGGGCGGCGTCCAGTTCCCGCCCATCGGCGACCTGCCCTACCTGCTCACCCTCCCCGGGCACGGCTTCTACTGGTTCCTGCTGCCGCCCCCGCCCGAGGACGCCGACGCGGGAGAAGGGGGGATGTGACCGTGGCGCCGCCCGACCGGTCCCTCGTCCGGCTCCTGGCCGGCTGGCTGCCCCGGCAGCGCTGGTTCGGCGGCAAGGACGCGCCCATCGACGACCTGTCCGTCGGCACCGCGACCGAGCTGCGGTCCGGCGACCCCGCCCTGCACCACCTCGTCCTCGGCGTCCGCCAGAACGGCACCACCGACCACTACCAGATCCTCCTCGGCGTCCGCCGCGACCTGCCCGAGCGGCTCCTGCCCGCCCTCATCGGGCGTCTCGCCCCGGGCGAGGGAGCCCTCGCCGACGGGACCGCCGGGCACGTCTACGACGCCGTGCACGACCCCGAGCTGACCGGCCTGCTGCTGACGTCCATGGCGGAGAACGCCGAGGTCGGGCCGCTCCGGTTCCGCCGCGCGCCCGGCACCGGCATCCGCACCGGCCTGGAGGGCGTCCCGATCGGCGCCGAGCAGACCAACACCTCGCTGATCTTCGGCGACCGGTACCTCTGCAAGCTGTTCCGCCGCCTCTCCCCCGGCGTCAACCCGGACCTGGAGATCAACCTGGCGCTGTCGCGGGTGGGCTGCCTCCACGTCCCCGCCGTGCACGGCTGGATCGAGCTGGCGCCGGGCGGCGCCGGGGACCTCGTCGGCGACGGCGCGCTCGACCATGCCGGCAAGGGGGGCGCCGACACGGAGAGCGCCGGCACGGAGGATGCCGGCGAGGAGCCGCTCACGCTGGCGCTGCTCTCGCAGTTCCTGCGCAGCGCGACCGACGGCTGGCAGCTCGCGCTCACCAGCGTCCGCGACTGGTTCGCGCAGCCCGCTCCCCCCGGCACGGGGCCGCCGCCGGTGTTCACGGCGGACGACGCGGCCGCCGCCGGAGGCGACTTCGGCGCGGAAGCCGAGCGGCTCGGCGCCGCGACAGCGCAGGTGCACCGCGACCTCGCCGCCGCGTTCGGCGTGACGCGGGCGCCCGCGCAGGCGGTGCGGGACTCGGTCTTCGCGATGCACCGCCAGCTCGACCAGGTCACCGCGGCCGTCCCGCAGATCCGGCCGCACGCCCGGGCGATCCGGGCGGTGTTCGACGAGGTCGCCGCACAGGCGTCGGCGCTGCCCGTCCAGCGCGTCCACGGCGACTACCACCTCGGCCAGGTCCTGCGCACCGACACCGGATGGGTCCTGCTGGACTTCGAGGGCGAGCCCGCGCGCACGCCCGCCGAGCGCAGGGCCCTCGCGCACCCGCTGCGCGACGTCGCCGGGATGCTCCGCTCGTTCGAGTACGCGGCCCGGTTCCTCATCGCCCGCGACGGCGAGCTGCCCGAGGCGACCGAGGCGCTCGAAGCGCGCGCCCGGGCCTGGGCCCAGCGCAACCGGGAGGCGTTCTGCGCCGGATACGCGGCGGCCGGCGGACCCGACCCCGCCGAGCACGCGGCGCTGGTGCGGGCGTTCGAGTTCGACAAGGCGGTCTACGAGATCCGCTACGAGGCGCGCAACCGTCCCTCGTGGCTCCCCGTCCCGCTGCGGTCCCTCGCCCACCTCGCGGGCTGACCCGCGCCCTGCCGGTTCCCGGCTCGGCCGATTCCCGGGCCGGCCGGTTCACAGGTCGATGGCGTAGTCGAGGACGACGCGGTCGGCGGGCAGCACGATGTCGCGGCAGACCTCCATCACGTCGGCGCGCGACAGCATGCGGCGCGTGATGGCGAGGACCGGCACCCCGACCGTCATGCGGAGCGTCTCGGCCTCCTCGGGGGTCGGCATGCGGGAGCGGACGGCCTCCTCGACACGCGTCGGCGGATGGCCGAGATATGCGAGCTGCGCGAGCGTGCCCCCGGGCCACGGCTCGCGCGCCGGATCGGACACCGGGGTGTCGCCCACGAGGTCCCACGGCAGGTAGTTGACGGAGATCTGCTGCGGCTCGCCCCGGGCGTAGAAGACGAACCGGCGGCGCAGCAGCTCGATGCCCACCGGCCGCTCGAACAGCGCGCCGAGCTCGTCGTCGGCCCGCACCCGGGTGAACTCCCGGTCGAGCCGGTACTCGTCCCAGGTGATCTTCTGGTCGCGGGTGAAGGTCGTCTCCGGCACCGCCATGGGCCCGGTCACCGCGCGGTAGCGGTCCATCGCGACGCGGCGCGCCGGGGGGACGACCCGGACGAGGGTGCCGCCGCCGCGGCGCGTCTCGACGAGCCCCTCGCCGCGCAGCAGGGAGATCGCCTGCCGGATGACGATCTCAGAGACGCCGTGCAACTCGCACAGCTCCGCGATGGTCGGCAGCCGGGAACCCGGGGGGTGACTGCCGTCCCTGATGCGCTCTCTCAGCGTGTCGGCGATGCGCAGGTAGGCGGGACGGTCCGGCACCGGCGTCACCTCTCCTTCGTCAGGACGCGCCGCCCAGCCAGTTCGCCCCTGCTCGACTCACTGTTCGACGCGGTGTTCGATCCTGGCCCGTCCTCCTGTCAACCCATGCCCTCCGCGCGCTATCCGCCGGGGCATGGTCCGCTTACGGACAGCTTGACACCTCTCAGCCCAAGTAAGACTTTTGTATACAGAAGAGCGGCCTCGGGGAAAGGACGACCTTGATGGGCGACTTCGACGATCTGAAGGCGGCCATCGAAGGGGAGTTTCCGGGCTGGCAGGTGTGGCGCAGCGACGCGGGCCGGTGGTACGCGACCCGCAGCGGCGACCTCAGCGACGCCCAGCTCGCCGCGGGGTGCGCGATGACGGTGGCCGCCGACGACCCTCCGGGGCTGCGGCGGCTGCTGCGCGACCAGACCCGCGGCGAAGGCGGCGACGGGTGAGGCGACATCGCCGGAGGACGGCGCGACCCGGTCGGCGAACGGGGGCGGACCGGGCCGAGACGATCCGGTACGGCAAGTACGCGTGTCGCTGAGGTGACACAGGAGTGGAGTCCAGGGCGGCGTGGTCGCCGTCACCCCTGGACCGGTGGACGTGGCCGCACGGACGGCACAATCCGGCGCGACCCCTGACAGAAAGTCGTGCCGTCCGTGCGGTCGCCACACGGCGGCGACCGGCGGCGACGAGCGACCGTCCGGCGGGAACCGGCCGCCTGACGGCGAAACGGCGACGGGGCGGTCGAAAACAGGGGCCTCCGCGACGTGAGACCGGCCGATCTCGGGGCACCTCTACGGAGGTACGGCCAGCCGGACGGAAGGCCATGAGGACATGGCACGGGTGACGCGGGCGGAGATCGACCGTCTCGTCGGCGGGGACCACCACGATCCGCACGGCGTCCTCGGCGCGCACCCGGAGCGCGACGGAGTGACGATCCGGGCCCTGCGCCCGCTCGCCGAACGCGTCGAGGCCGTCCTCCCGGACGGTTCCCGGCATCCGCTGCGGCACTTCCACGAGGGCGTGTTCGTCGGGACGCTCCCCGCCGGGGCGTCCCTGTCCGGCGCCGGCGAGGACGAGGCGCCCCTCGCCGTCCCCGACTACCGGCTCGCCGTCGCCTACGCGGACGGCGTCGAGACGATCCAGGACGACCCCTACCGTCATCTGCCCACGCTCGGCGAACTCGACCTGCACCTGATCGGCGAGGGCCGTCACGAGGAGCTGTGGCGGGCGCTCGGCGCGCACGTCCGCCGCTACGCCTCCGCGTTCGGCACCGTGCACGGCACCGGCTTCGCGGTGTGGGCCCCGACCGCCCGCGGCGTCCGCGTCGTCGGCGACTTCAACCACTGGGACGGCCGCGCGCACCCGATGCGGTCGCTCGGCTCCAGCGGCGTCTGGGAGCTTTTCGTCCCCGGCGTCGGCGACGGCACGTGCTACAAGTACGAGATCCTCGGCGCGGACGGCGTGTGGCGCACCAAGGCCGACCCCATGGCCCAGTGGACCGAGCGTCCGCCCGCGACGGCGTCGCGCGTCCACACCTCGTCCTACGAATGGGGCGACGGCGCGTGGATGGACGCCCGCAAGAACCGCGACTGGCTGCACGAGCCCATGAGCGTGTACGAGGTGCACCTGGGCTCGTGGCGTCCCGGGCTCGGATACGCCGAGCTCGCCGACGAGCTGACCGCCTACGTCACCGACATGGGCTTCACGCACGTGGAGCTGCTCCCGGTCGCCGAGCACCCGTACGGCCCGTCGTGGGGCTACCAGGTGACGTCCTACTACGCTCCGACCGCGCGGTTCGGCTCCCCCGACGAGTTCCGACACCTGGTCGACCGGCTCCACCAGGCCGGCGTCGGGGTCCTCGTGGACTGGGTGCCCGCGCACTTTCCCAAGGACGAGTGGGCGCTGGCCCGTTTCGACGGCACCGCCCTGTACGAGCACGACGACCCGAGGCGCGGCGAACACCCCGACTGGGGGACGCTCGTGTTCAACTACGGCCGCGCCGAGGTCCGCAACTTCCTGGTGGCCAACGCGACGTTCTGGCTGGAGGAGTTCCACATCGACGGGCTGCGCGTCGACGCGGTGGCCTCGATGCTGTACCTGGACTACTCGCGCAAGGAAGGCGAGTGGACGCCCAACATCTACGGCGGCCGGGAGAACCTGGAGGCCATCTCGTTCCTCCAGGAGACCAACGCCACCGTCTACCGGCGGTACCCGGGCATCGTCATGATCGCCGAGGAGTCCACGGCCTGGCCCGGGGTCTCCCGGCCCACCCATCTGGGAGGCCTGGGCTTCGGCTTCAAGTGGAACATGGGGTGGATGCACGACACCCTCGCGTACCTGCAGCGCGACCCGATCTTCCGGCGCCACCACCACAACGAGATCACCTTCTCGCTGGTGTACGCGTTCTCGGAGAACTACGTGCTGCCGCTGTCGCACGACGAGGTGGTGCACCTGAAGGGGTCGCTGCTGGGCAAGATGCCCGGCGACGCCTGGAAGAAGTTCGCCGGGCTGCGCGCGCTGCTGGCCTACATGTGGG
>DATCLF010000236.1:0-6340 GCA_036564055.1 Spirillospora sp. | reverse complement strand
GGTCAAGGACGGCTCGTTCATCGTCGCGTCCTACGCCGCCCGCAAGGTGACGTTCCACCGCTTCCTCCTGGACGAGGACGGACGGCCCAAGGACCTCCGCGAGTTCCCCAACGTCGTCGTGCCGGGCGTGTCCAACCGATGGTCGGACCTCGCCGTGAGCCCGGACGGTGAGCGCATCGCCTACGTCACCTACACCGGCGCCAAAGGCCGGGTGGACGTCGTGTCCACCGCGTCCGGCGCCCGCAAGACGTGGATGACCAACGCGCCCGGCCGTATCGGAAGCCTCTCCTGGTCTGGGGCGACGCTCTCGTTCGTCTGGAGCCCCGTGCGCGTCATCGGCGGGACCCTCAGAGAGACCAAGCACGAGATCCGGGCTCTCAACACCGGGGGTCCCGCAGGGGATCTGAGGCTGAGCAAGGCCGTCTTCGCCATGCCCAAGGGCAGCACCATGGCCGTCGTCTCCGGCAAGACCATCGTGGTCGGTGCCGCCAGCGGCTCCCAGCTCACCCTTCAGGCGTACACGCCGGACGGCAGGCCGGCCGGGTCGCCGTGGCGGCAGAGGGTCAAGGGCGCGCTCACCGACCTGGACGTGTCCCCCGCGGACGGCCGCCTCCTCGTCACCGCCGGTGACCTGTACGCGCGGAACGCGCCGCCCCTGCGCGGGGACGACTTCGCCGACGCCGCCTGGTGATCCGCTCGCCCGGACGGCCTAGAGTGGGTCGCACGAACCGGGCGAACGGAGCGAAACCGTGGGCATGGTGATGGCAGTCAGCTTCACCCGGTACGGGCGCCTGTACTACCTCGACCCCGGCCCGTACAGCCCGAAGGTGGGCGACAAGGTCCTCGTCCCCACCGACGCGGGCCCCGAGGTCGCCGAGTGCGTGTGGGCGCCCCAGTGGGTCTCCGAGGACATCGGCGGCCTGCCCGTGTGCGCCGGGTTCGCCACCGAGGAGCACCTCGAACGCGACGAGGCCAACCGCCGCCGCCGCGCCGAGGGACGCTCGATCGCCAAGCGCCTCATCCGCAAGCACGGCCTCCCGATGAAGGTCATCGGCGTCGACTACCTCGACGCCGACAACGTCTTCAAGATCTACTTCACGGCGCCGCACCGCGTCGACTTCCGCGCCCTCGTCCGCGACCTGGCCCGCGGCATCAAGGCCCGCGTCGAGCTCCGCCAGGTCGGCCCGCGCGACGAGGCGCGCCTGCAGGGCGGCATCGGACCCTGCGGCCGGGACCTGTGCTGCGCCACCTTCCTCAAGGACTTCGAGCCCGTCTCCGTCCGCATGGCGAAGGACCAGGACCTCCCGGTCAACCCGCTGCGCATCGCGGGCGCCTGCGGCCGGCTGATGTGCTGCCTCAAGTACGAGCACCCCCTCTACGTGGAGGCCCACGAGCGGATGCCGGCCCTGGGCGCCCGCGTGGAGACGCCGAACGGGCCCGGCCAGGTCGTCGGACGCAACGTCCCGGCCGACAAGGTCACCGTCCGCCTGAACAGCGGCGGCCGCTGTTCCTGCCCGTCCGCCTCGGTCTGCTCTCCCCGCCGGCAGCACGAGGCCCGCTACGGCTCCTCAGAGGGCGGCGCGTCCGCATAAGACCAGCCCGGAGTCGGTCACTCCGCGTCACCCGGTGGCGGCCCGCGCCTTCGCACGCCGCGCCGAGACGGCCCTCGCGACCGCCTTCCCCGACGGTTTCCGGGACGGCTTCGACGGCTTGCCGCCCGGGAACGCGTAACGGACGATCTTCTTCCACGTGCTCGTGACCTGCTTCGACAGCGAGCCCGTGTGGTACGGCAGCCCGTACCGCTCGCACAGCGCCCGGACGCGCGGGGCGATCTCCGCGTACCGGTTGCTCGGCATGTCGGGGAACAGGTGGTGCTCGATCTGGTGGCTGAGGTTGCCCGTCATGATGTGGAAGAGCCGTCCGCCCTTGATGTTCGCCGAACCGCACAGCTGCCGGACGTACCACTCGCCCTTCGTCTCGCCGTCCAGCCGCTCCTCCTCGAACAGCTCGACGTCGCCGGGGAAGTGCCCGCAGAAGATGACCGTGTGGGCCCACACGTTGCGGATCACGTTCGCGGTGAAGTTCGCCGCCAGCGTCGACAGGAACTGCGGACCGGTGAGCAGGGGGAACGCCAGGTAGTCCTTGCCCCACTGGCGGCCCACCTTGCGCGCGACCGCGCGCAGCTTCTCCCGCGACACCTCCTTGTCCTGCTCTCCTGACCGGATCTTGTCGAGGTCCAGGTCGTGGATCGCGACGCCGTACTCGAAGAACATCGCGAGCAGCAGGTTGTAGAGCGGCTGCGCGAGATGGGCCGGATGCCATTCCTGCTCGGGCGCGACGCGCAGGATGCCGTAGCCGACGTCCTTGTCCTTGCCGAGGATGTTGGTGAACGTGTGGTGGATGAAGTTGTGGGTGTGCTTCCACTGGTCGGCGGGCGAGACGTTGTCCCACTCCCACGTCGTCGAGTGGATCTTCGGGTCGCGCATCCAGTCCCACTGACCGTGCATGACGTTGTGCCCGATCTCCATGTTCTCCAGGATCTTCGCGACGGCGAGCGTCACGGTCCCGGCGATCCAGGCGGGCGGCTGCGAGGAGGCCATGAGCAGGGCGCGGCCCGCGGCCTCCAGACCCCGCTGCACGCGGATCAGCCGCCGGATGTAGGCCGCGTCGCGCTCCCCGAGCTCGGAGAAGATCTCGTCGCGGAGCGCGTCGAGCTCGCGTGCGATGGCCTCGTAGTCCTCGTCGGTGAGGTGGGCCGAAGCGCCGCCGGGGGCGGTCGCCCCGGCGGGAGCGGTGGTCGGGGTGGTGGTCACGGGAGTGGTGGTCATCGTCGTGGTCCTCTCAGAGCTCGATCTCCACGGGGCCGGCGGCGGCCGAGACGCACGTCTGGACGATCTCGCCCTCACCGCCGTGGACCTCTCCGGTGCGCAGGTCGCGGACCCTGCCGGAGCACAGGCGTCCGACGCAGCTTCGGCAGATGCCCATCCGGCAGCCGCTCGGCAGCAGCGCCCCCGCCTCCTCCCCGGCCACCAGCAGCGGCGTCGCGCCGTCCGCGTCCACTTCGACACCGCTCTTGGTGAACGTGACACGCCCGCCCTCACCGGCCGCGTCCGCGGCGGCGGCGAGGACGGTCTGGTAGCGCTCGACGCGGAGCCTCTCCTCGAGCCCGGCGGCGCGCCAGTGGTCGACGAGGTCGTCGAGCATCGCCCCCGGGCCGCACGCCCATGCCTCGCGTTCGGCCCAGTCGGGGCAGATCTCCGGCAGCTCGGACGGCGTCAACCGGCCCTGCGCGGCGGTGTGCCGCTCGTACAGGCGGATCCACGTCATCCGGCGCAGCTCGGCGCCGAAGATGACGTCACGGGCCGTCCTGTCCGCGTGGACCAGCACGATGTCGCACGACGTGCCGCGCAGGGCGCGCAGCATCGCCATGACCGGCGTGATCCCGCTGCCCGCCGTGACGAACAGCAGCTTCGCGGGGACGGGTGAGGGGATCACGAAGTCCCCCTCGGCCGGGGCGAGCCTGATGATCGTGCCGGGCCGGATCCTCGTGACGAGGTGCCGGGAGACGAACCCGTCCCGGGCGGCCTTGACCGTGATGGTGATGCGGCCGTCCGGCCTCGGCGGGGACGACAGGGAGAACGTCCGCCAGTGCCGGACGCCGTCGATGTCCACCCCGACCTTCACCCACTGGCCCGGCCGGTGTCCCCGCCACGCCCGTCCCGGCTTGATCACCAGGGTCGCCGCCCGCGGGGCCTCGTGCCGGACCGCCTCGATCCGGCCCGCGAGCTCGTCCGTGGACAGCAGCGGGTTCACCAGGCCGATGTAGTCGTCGGGCAGCAGCGGCGTCGTCAGCCGCCGCGCGACCGCCGCCAGCCGGCGCCCCATCGGACGGCGCGATGCGGCGCCGGATGCCGTTTTCCGGGTTGCGGTCACCCTGCCTCCCGATGACTCGTAACCTACGCTTCCGTAAGCTACGGAGACGTAGGAAAAGAGGCAAGACCGCCGGCGGCAAAGCGACGGGCGTCACACCATCGGCCGATGGCTCATCGGCCGATGTCGTCCTTCACCCGGGAGTCGTCCCGAACGGGCCGTGACCACGGTTTTCAATCACGCGGCCGGCCGGGCTCCGCGCCGGACGACCCCGGCTCGCGGGGAACGGCGACGACCGGAACCGGGGAGACGATCAGGATCACGGCGCGCGTACGATCCCCGATGTGGCCGGGACACCGAGGCCGGGCGACGGCGTGCGGACGCGTCCTCGCGGCGGACGCCGCCCGAAACCGGCCCGCGAAGCGAGCGCCGGAAGGGCGATGCGGATCGCCGACGCCGGGGGACCGGAGACGGTGTCGATCCGCCGCATCGCGGGCGAGTTCGGCGTGCGCGTGAAGAGCCTCTACACCGCGCGGCTCACCGACGACCCGGGGAGAGGATTCCGGCCATCGTCACCGCGATCGACCACCCCATGCTGGGCTGCACCCTGCACAAGCGGCACGTCCGCGCGCTCCCGGAGGCCGGCGAGTTCCGTACCTCAAGCCCCTCTTCGAAACCGGTCGCCACGGACGCGGCGACTTCGAGCAGGGCCGCAACCGGCTGCTCGACGGCATCGAAAAGCGGTACGGCGGAAGTGGCCCATTCACGGGACGCTGACGTAGCGTAGAAGATCGCATACACGCGGCTACGACGAGACGGGGTCAAGGGTGAGGGCAGCGAAGGTCATCGGCGCGGCCACGGTGCTGACGCTCGCGACGCTCACCGGATGCGACGACGACGGCGGCGACACGGCCAGGGCCTCGTCCCCCGTCCCCGCCGGGCTCGAATGGTTCTACGAGCAGGAACCGTCCTGGAAGGACTGCGAGCGCGTCTTCGAATGCGCGACCGTCCAGGTGCCGCTCGACTACTCCAGACCGGACGGCGAGAAGATCGGCATCGCCCTCATCAGGCTCCCGGCCACGGCCCGCTCCGACCGCATCGGCTCACTGCTCACCAACCCGGGCGGCCCCGGCAGCTCCGGCGTCGACTTCGTCCGCCAGGCGGCCGGCCTCTTCGACCCCGGCCTGCGCCGCCGCTTCGACATCGTCGGCTTCGACCCCCGCGGCGTCGCCCGCAGCGCCCCGGTCCGCTGCAACGCCACCGCCGACCTCGACGGCTTCTTCGCCACCGACGCGTCCCCGGACGACGAGAAGGAGACCGAGGCGATCGGCGCCGCGGGCAGGAAGTTCGCCCGGAACTGCGACGCCAAGGCCGCCGCCAGGCTCCCCCACGTCGGAACCGTCAACGCCGCCCGCGACATGGACGTCCTCCGCGCCGTCCTCGGAGACGGGAAACTCACCTACTACGGCGCCTCCTACGGCACCTACCTGGGCGCCGTCTACGCCGAGCAGTTCCCCAGGAACGTCCGTGCCATGGTCCTGGACGGCGCGGTCGACCCGAAGCTGTCCTCCACCGGGCTTCTGATCGAGCAGGCCAAGGGCTTCGAGACGGCCCTGCGCGCCTTCGCCGACGACTGCGTCGGCACGGGCGGCTGCCCCTTCGGCGACACCGCCGACGCGGTCGTCGAACGCATCGACTCCTTCCTCGCCGAGACCGACCGGCAGCCCCTCCCCGCCACCGGCGACCCCCGCAAGGTCACCGAGTCCCTCGCCACTCTGGGCATCCTCAGGCCCCTCTACGTCAAGGAGCTCTGGCCCACCCTCCGCCAGGCCCTCACGCAGGCCACGCAGGAGAAGGACGGCACCCTCCTCCTCGCCCTCGCGGACGAGATGGTCGAACGCAAGAAGAACGGCTACAGCAACCAGACCGACGCCAACATGGCCGTCAACTGCGTCGACAAGCCCAACCCCCAGGACCTCGACACCTACGCCGATGCCGCCGCCAAGGCCGAGAAGGTCGCCCCCCGCTTCGGCCCCCTGGTCGTCTGGGGCGGCGTTCCCTGCGTCTACTGGCCCGTCAAGACCGACGACGAACCGAAACCCCTCACCGCCAAGGGCGCCCCGCCCATCCTCGTCATCGGAACCACCCGCGACCCGGCGACGCCCTACCAGTGGTCCGAGAAGCTCGCCGACCAGCTCTCCAGCGGCGTCCTCCTCACCTTCGACGGCGACGGTCACACCGCCTACCTGCAGGGAGACCGCTGCGTCCTCGAGACCACCAGGAACTACCTGATCAACACCGACCCCCCGAAGGACCGGACCAGATGCGGCTGAAATCCGGTGCGACCCACCCCCGCGGACCCGGTAAACTGCTACTCGCCGTGCCCCGCACGGCAGGCCGCCTTAGCTCAGTCGGCAGAGCGATTCACTCGTAATGAATAGGTCGTCGGTTCGATTCCGACAGGCGGCTC
>DATCLF010000235.1:0-29883 GCA_036564055.1 Spirillospora sp. | reverse complement strand
TTCTCGGCGGGCACGCCGCGCGAGGCGATCTCCTCGCGCATGGCCTCGCCGAGCGTCACCACCGCGTCCGCCTCGGCCATGCGGCGCGTCTCCAGCTCGCGGGTCAGCCGGTAGAACTCGTCGGTGTCCCGGTGGGACGGGTCGCGCGACAGCCAGGAGTCCTCCAGAAACCCGCGCACCTCGTAGACGACCGGCAGCCCGTGCCGGCGGCCGAGCTCCAGCGCGACGGCCGCGTTCAGATGGTTGCTGACCGCGTGCAGCACCGACGGCCGCAGCTCCCCGACCAGGCGTTCGGCGAGGTCGGCGCTCTTGGCGACGACCCGCACCGGGTCCGCGGGCGGCAGCCACGGCAGCAGCCGGTGGTAGGGGACGCCCTCGACCTCGACCCGCGTCCGCGCGTCGCCGACGCCCTGGCTGAGCGGGTACCCGAGCCGCGTCACCACGTGGGTGTCGAGACCCGACTCCCGCTGGGCGAGGGCGATCCGGTGCGTCCGGACCGTGTAGCCGGCGTTCGTGACCGGCAGCGCGTTCGTCACGAACTGCAGGACGGTCTTCCCGCGCGGCGGGAGACCGTCCCGCGCCGCGCGGCCGTCCCGGGTCGGGCGGGCAGGCGGCGTGTGGGCGAGCAGGCGGCGCAGGTCGGCCGTCTCGCGCCGGACGTCGCGTGGTTTCGGGACCGCGAGCGGGGAACGGCGCAGCCGCGCGCCGAGCGGTGTCCGGGCCGCCAGCCGGACCGCGAGGCGCGGCACCCTGCCGGGATCGTCACGGACGTGACGCCAGGCGAGTCCTGCCAGGTAGACGGGCTTTTTCGCGAGCACGGCGGGCGAGCGTAGGCAACCCCGATGAACAGAAGGGAAATTGTGTTGGCACCGATCGTGCACGTCCTCGGGGCGCGGCCGAACTTCGTCAAGGCCGCCCCGGTGATCGACGCCCTCGGCGCCGCGGGCGCCGAGCAGGCGGTGATCCACACCGGCCAGCACTACGACGCGCGCATGTCGGAGGTCTTCTTCGACGAGCTGGGCCTGCCCGAACCCGACGTCAACCTCGGCGTCGGCTCCGGCGGCCACGCCGAGCAGACCGCCGCGCTCCTCGTCGGGCTGGAGAAGGAGTTCACGAGCCGTTCACCCTCGCTCGTCATCGTGTACGGCGACGTGAACTCGACCATCGCCGCCGCGCTCGCCGCGGCCAAGCTGCAGATCCCCGTCGCCCACGTGGAGGCCGGGCTGCGCAGCTTCGACATGTCCATGCCCGAGGAGGTGAACCGGCGCATCACGGACCAGCTGTCCGCGCTGTGCCTGGTCACGAGCCCCGAGGCGATCGGGCACCTGGCGGACGAGGGCGTCCCCGTCGAACGGGCCCACTTCGTCGGCAACCCGATGATCGACACGCTGCTGGCGAACCTCGACGCGTTCGACACCGCCGCGGTCCGCGACGCGTACGGGCTGCCCGGGCGGTACGTCCTCGCGACGATGCACCGGCCCTCGAACGTGGACGCCCCCGAGACGGCGGCGGCCCTGGTCCGCCACCTGCACGGCGTCGCCGACCTCGCCGACCTGGTCATCCCCGTCCACCCGCGGGGCCGGGCGAACCTGCTGGCCGCGGGCCTGGACGACCACGACCGCGTGCACATCCTGGAGCCGCTCGGCTACATCGACTTCATCGCGGCGGTGCGCGGCGCGGCGGCCGTCGTCACCGACTCGGGGGGCCTGCAGGAGGAGACGACGATCCTCGGGGTCCCGTGCCTGACCGTCCGGCCCAACACCGAGCGGCCGATCACCATCACCCACGGCACCAACCGCCTCGTCACGTTCGAGGAGGTGGTGCCGGAGGTCCGCAAGTGCCTGGAAGGGGAGTCAGCGGGGCGGGACGCCGGCCGCAGGCCGCCGCTGTGGGACGGTCACGCCGGCCCCCGCATCGCCGAAGTGATCATGAGGTTCCTGAGTGAGTGACGACAACGACGCCGCCGCGCGGCGCGAAGCGAAGGCGTACCAGCAGCTCGGACGCCTGAAGGCCGTGCTGCGCGAGCGAGAGGCGCGCCTCGCCGAGCTGGAGCAGCGCCTCAACGCCCTGGAGGCCTCGACGGCCGTGCAGTTCGGGCGGCTCGTCGCCGGGGCCGCGCGCAACCCCCGGCGCGGCCCCCGCCTGCCCCGCGAACTGTACCGGCTGTGGCGCAGGCGCAACGCGCCCGTCCCGGCGTCCCGGTCCGGCGACGCCCGTCCCGTCCAGCCCGACCGCGTCGACCGTCCCGAGAACCGGCTGCTCGTCGCGGGACCCTGCGACCGGCTGATCGTCGCGGGCGTCCTCGCGCCCGGCACGGTGCCCCGGCTCGCCGAGCACGCCGAGGTCGTCCCGCTTTACCCGCACGACGCCGCGATCGTCCTCGACAGGGCGGACGTCGACCTCGTCGTCGTGGACGCCGCCGCCGGCGACCCCGGCGGCCCCTGGGCGTACCTGGGCGTCCCCGGCATGCACGACCGGGACGCCGCGCTCGACGAGATCCGGACGATCTCCGCCGCGCGGTCGCTTCCGGTCGTGCTGCTCGGCGAGACGCCGCCGCCCACGCTGGCGTGCCTGGCGTGGGACGCGGTGATCGCCGACGGCGCGGTCCTCGCCGACCCCGCCGCCCTCGCCGGCGGCGCCGCCGACCCCGGCCGGTTCTCCCGGCTCCTCGAACCCGTCCGTTGAAAGGAACCACCGTGCGACCACGCGCCCTCGTCTACGGCGACGTCGATCTCAACCTGATCGACGGTTCGGCGATCTGGGTCCAGGGGATGGTCCAGGCCCTGTCCCGCGCCGGCTGCGAGGTGACCCTGGTCCTCAAGGCGCCCGTCCGGACCGGCCGCCTCGTGGACCCGCTGCGGGCCCTGCCCGGCGTCACCGTCCGCAGCCCGCACGCCGAGGGCATGTTCGACGCGGTCATGATGCCGAGACACGCCGCGACGATCCTCGCCCGCCTCGACGCCGAGGAGCAGGAGTCCGCCGGGACCGGCTTCGACCTCGTCGTCGTCCGCGGCCGCCGGATCGCGGGCAAGCTCGCCATGAGCCCCCTCGCCGGACGCCTGTGGACGTACCTCACCGACGTCCCGCAGTCCGCCGCCGAGTTCGACGCCGCCGCCAAGGCGGAGCTGCGCCGCATCGCCGACGCCTCCCGCCTCCTGCTCTGCCAGACCGAGGAGCTCCGCGGGTTCCTGGAGAGCGCCGTCCCCGCCACGGCGGGCAAGAGCGTCCTGTTCCCGCCGGTCGTCGTGCTCCCGGACGGCCTGGAGCCCCGGGCGCCCGGGGCGCCGGACGGCCGCGCCCTCCGCCTCGTCTACACGGGCAAGTTCGCGCCGCGCTGGAACACCTACGAGATGACCTCCCTGCCGCGTCTGCTGGCCATGCGCGGCGTGGACGCCGAGCTCCACATGGTCGGCGACAAGATCCACGAGGATCCCGCGGACCCGGGTTTCGCGCCGCGGATGCGGACCGCGCTGGAGACCGGCGAGGGCGTCGTCTGGCACGGCGGGCACCCCCGTGCGGAGGCGATGCGGCTGACCGCGTCCTGCGACGTGGGCCTGTCGTGGCGGCACCCCGACATGGACGCGAGCCTCGAACTGTCCACGAAGGTGCTGGAGTGCGGCGCCCTGGGCGTCCCCGTCGTGCTCAACCGCACGCCCATGCACGAACGGCTTCTCGGCGCCGACTACCCGCTGTTCGCCGTCACCGAGGCCGACGTCCTGGACGCCCTGACGCTCATCGGCAAGAACCCCGACGTGTTCACCCTCGCCGTGGAGCGGTGCCGTTCGGCGGCGGAGGAGTTCACCCTCGACGCCGCCGTGGAGCGTCTGCGCACCTACCTGGCCCACGTCTTCCCGGAGCCTTCCCAGGCCGTCCTGTCGGTGAAGTCACGGCCGCTGCGCGTGGGCGTGGCGGGACACGACCTGAAGTTCTTCACCCGCCTGCTCGACCACTTGCGCTCGCGTCCCGACATGGAGGTCCGGCTGGACCACTGGGCCGCTCTGAAGGCCCACGACGAGAAGCGCAGCCGGGACCTGGCCGACTGGGCCGACGTCGTCGTCTGCGAATGGTGCGGCCCGAACGCGCTCTGGTACGCCGCGCGCAAGCGCCCGGACCAGCGCCTCGTCGTCCGCCTGCACCGCTTCGAGCTCTACGCCGCCTGGCCGAGGCAGCTCAAGATCGACGCCGTCGACCGGGTGATCTGCGTCAGCCCCCACTACAACGAGCTGACCCGGCAGATGACGGGCTGGCCCGCCGAGAAGGTCGTCACCATCCCGAACTGGGTGGACGACGCCCAGTTCGACCGGGACAAGCTGCCCGGCGCCGAACACCACCTCGGAATGATCGGCATCGCACCGTCCCGCAAGCGGCTCGACCTCGCCCTCGACGTCGTCGAGGAGCTGCGCCGCGACGACCCCCGCTTCACCCTCTTCATCAAGTCCAAGCTCCCCTGGGAGTACTGGTGGATCTGGCAGAAGGAGGAGGAGCGGGACCACTACGAGAAGGTGTTCCGCCGCATCCGCCGCTCCCGCGTCCTGTCCGGCGGGGTCGTCTTCGACTCCTACGGCCGCGACGTGGCGTCCTGGCTGCGGCGCATCGGTTTCGTCCTGTCCACCAGCGACGACGAGAGCTTCCACCTGGCGCCCGCCGAGGGGATGGCCTCCGGCGCCGTTCCCGCCCTGCTGCCGTGGCCCGGCTCCGACACCATCTACGACGCCCGCTGGATCCACGAGACGCCGTCGGCGATGGCCGCGTCGATCGCCGCGACCGTCTCCGAAGGACGCTGGGAGGCCGAGCGGGCCCTGGCCCGCGACCAGGTCAGGACCGCCTACGGCCTCGACGAGGTCTGCCGCCAGTGGATCGACCTGCTCGCCGGAGCGGCGTGACCCGCGAGTGCCATGGTGCACGGAATCATCCTGCCGTCGACCGGGACGCATGAGGAAAGCCCCCGGTGACGAGGATCTTCCGGGGGCCTGTGCCGTTCGGGGGCGTCGTGTCAGCCGGAGTTGCTGACCGCCGGGGCGACGGGCCGTTCGGCCTCGGCCGGGAGCTGGGCGCGGTACTCCTCGATCTTGGCGTTCAGGCTGGCCAGGTTGCGGCTGTAGTCGCGGCTGGACAGCCAGAACTTGTAGATGATGACGAGCTCGAAGGCGAGCAGCCCGGCGCCGCTCACCGCGACGACGGGGATGATGGCGCCCTCGACGACGGCGGCGGCGATCGGGGCGACGATGAACACGCCCATCTGGAACTCGATGCCGCTGACGAGGTGCGGGCGGATGCGGCCCGCCATCAGGACGTTGCGGATGCGGGCGTACCAGGGGAACCGCTTGTTGAAGCCCTGCTGGAGGATGGTGGTCGCCGGGTCGTCGCCGACGACGCGGTTCTCCATGTCGGCGTCCGGGTCCTCGCCGATGGCCTTCTCGGCGGAACGCAGCTCCTCTTCGGTGTCGCCGTTGGCGCGCCGGGCGGCGAGCTCCAGCTCGGCGGCCTCCTGCCTCGCGGCGTTGAGGGTGGTCCGCATCTGGGAGCGGACCTTGTAGATCTCCAGGGCGTCCATGTAGCGCAGCATGTCCAGGAACACGACCGCGAGCGCCGTCCACAGGTAAGCGACGTTGCCCGTGGCGGCGTACTGGCCCCCCATGAGGGCGATCGCGCAGGCCAGGACGCGGACCCGGTCGAAGATGTAGTCGAGCCAGGCGCCGAACACCGACCCCGTGCCCTTGAGGCGGGCGATCTTGCCGTCCATGCAGTCGAGCGTGAACGACAGGTGGTACAGCAATGCGCCGGCGAGCAGCCACGGCCAGGACGCGACGGCGTAGCACGCGCCCGCGCCGAGACCGAGGACGAGGGCTCCCACGGTGAGCTGGTTCGGGGTCACGCGCGTCCGGTTGGCCGTGAACTTGACCAGCCGGGAGGCGAGCGGGTCGACCAGAAGAACGGTCCACCAGGCGTCACGCGCCTTGTACGTCCGTTGCCGAACGTCGTCGAGCGTGAAGTGCGCCATGGAGATCCTTTCCTTGTGAGAAGCGGTTCGATGCTATCGGCTGTCCGGATCGCGTCCCGGCATTGTCTCCGACTCGTGATCGCGCCACCGGATGTTGGCGCACACGCTGGGTAGTCTTTGCAGGTGCGTGCCCGAACGGTGCTGGTTCATCTGCCTTTGGCCTGCGCGCTCGTCCCCGCGACCGTCGTCCGCGTGGTCGCCGTGCTCGGATACCCGGCGCCCATGTGGTTCGGGGACTCTCCGGAGTACCTGGAGTCGGCGATCGAGGGTCGTCCGGGCAAGACGCGTCCGTCCGGATACTCGCTGCTGCTGTGGCTGCTCAAGCCGTTCCACAGCTTCACCGTCGTGGTGTCGGCGCAGCATGCCATCGGGCTCCTGACCGGGGTGCTCGTGTACGCGCTGGTGTGGCGCGCCGCGCGGGCCGCGTGGCCGGACGGGCCGTCCCGGTGGGCGTGGCGGGCCTGGCTGCCCGGCGCGCTCGGGGCGCTCGCGGCCGTCCCGGTGCTGTACCCCGTGCACCAGATCGCCCTCGAACACATGCTCATGTCGGACGCGCTGTTCGCCTTCCTGCTGCTCGCGGCGGTGACGGCCGTCCTGTGGCGGCGGCGCGCGACCTGGTGGCTCGGAGCGCTGGCGGGGCTGTTCGCGGCGGCCGCGGCGCTCACCCGGACGGCGGGCCTGCCGCTGATCGCGGTGATCCTCATGGCGATGCTGCTGCGGCCGGCGGGCCGGCGGGCGTGCGCCGCCGCGGTCGTGGCGTTCGCGGTCCCCGTCGTCGCGTACATGGCGGTGTTCCAGCGGACGCACGGCGACTTCGCGATCGCCAAGTCCGGCAACATCTGGCTCTACGGGCGCACGGCCGACTTCGCCGACTGCCGGATCATCAAGCCGCGTCCCGAACTCGCCGTCATGTGCCACCGGCGCACCGACCCCCGCATCTCACCGGCGTTCGCGTCCCTGTGGACGAAGGACTCGCCGTTCCGGAGGCTTCCCGGCTGGATCTACGCCGAACGTTCCGACCGGCTCGCCGGCGAGTTCGCCCGCGAGGCGATCACCAAGCAGCCCGGCGACTATGCGCGGGTGGTGGTCCGCGACACGTTCCGGGCGTTCGAGTGGGAGCGCAAGCCGTATCCGACGCCGTGGACGTGGCTGCAGTACGAGTTCCCCGAGGGCGTCGCGTGGAGCGACGAGCAGGACCGGCTCGCCGCGCGATACGACCCCACCGGCGAGACGCGGGTGGTGGACCCGTGGGCCGAGTGGACGCTCCGCTACCAGGACCGCGTGGTCATGCCGGGCACGATCCTCGGCGTCCTGCTGCTCGGCGGCCTGGCGGGGACGCTGGTCCACGTGCGTCACCGGGGCCGGTGGCGACCGCTGCGACCGGTACGGCACTGGTCGGCCGGGCCGCTGCTGCCGTGGACGACGAGCCTGGCGCTCCTCGTGATCCCGGCGGCGACGGCCGACTTCGACTACCGGTACGTGCTGCCCGCCGTCCCGTTCGCGTGCGTGGCGTTCGCCCTGGCCCTGCTACCGCCGCAGCGCCCGGAACCCGACCGTCCGTACGCCGGGACCGAGGGCACCGAGACCGACGACGTCCCGCGGGAGGGCGGAGGCGGAGGCGACTCCGAGGCGGCGGTCCCGGTGCGTCACCGCTGGGCGCGCAGGATGCGACGCCGGACCGACCTGGTCAACATGGGGATCGTCCCGGGGGCGACCTTGACCGCGAGGTTGCCGCCGTTCGTCCGGTAGTACGCCGCGCGGCGCATCCCCAGCGCGGTGCAGGGCACCGTCTGCGACGGGCCGTCGTCCTGCATCGGCACCCGCATGCGGGACGTCTCGTCGCCGACGCTCAGCTCCATCCACGCGTCCCAGCGGCCGTCGGCGAGCCCGCGCGGGTCGACGACCGCGGTGAACTCCAGCCGCTCCGCGCCCGCCGACGTCTCGACCCGGCCGTGCCGGACGTCGCCCCCGCCGCGCCGATCGAGCCCGAACGCCAGCTGGACATGGGCGGCCGCCCCGGCCGTCGCGGGGACGTGCCCGCGCACCCGCAGGCGCGCGCCGTCCCAGGCGATCTCGTCGACGGCGAGGAGCCGCTTGAGGCCCGCGGGCCCCGGGGTGAGGGAGAACGACAGGTTGTCGTACTCCCGGGTGAAGAAGGGCGTGACGGCCGCGCCCTGACCGTCCTTGGACGTGACGAACCGCGCCGGCGGAGCCGCGGTGATCTCCGGGGCGCGGTCGGCGCCGAGCCGCGCCCGCTTGACCAGCCCGCCGCTCGCGACCTCGACGTGCAGGTCCCACACGCCGGACTCCAGGGCGCCGGACGCCACCGAGACGGGCTCGATGCCCACGGTGAACCCGCCGTCGTCGTCGCGTTCGACGGCGACGCGGTGCTCGCCGCCCGACTTCTTGCACCGCAGCACGAGCGTGGCCGTCTGGGACGCCGCATCGAGCTGGGCGATCGTGGCGGTGCCGCTCACTCGCAGCCGGTCGCCGTCCCACCCGAGCGCGCTGATCGTGCGCTCGACCCGCAGCCGGTCGGTGATGTCGTAGTAGGCGTCCGGGATCGCCGCGCCCAGTTCCCGGAACCCGGGATAGCGGATGTGGGCGCGGTCATCGTCGACCTCCACCGGGACCGGGTCCGGCCCGGTCGCCGCCTCCACGACCCTGCGGAGCAGCGTGGTCTGCCCGCTGCGCGCGCAGTGGGCGAGGACCCGGTGGCGAGGAGGCATCCGCATCAGCACCGAGTGAGTGAGGTAGTCCTCGCACAGGCCGCGGACCCCGTCGATCGTCTGCTGAGCCTCCGCCTCGCCGAGGGTGAGGAACCGGGCGTCGAACCGGTGCAGGACGTCCCGCTGGAAGTGGCGGACGAGCATCCGGTCACGGACGGGGCCCGGCCCCCGGTGCGTCATGACCTGCTCCAGCAGCACGCGCGCCGCCTTCTCGTAGTAGGCCTTGGGAGAAGCGCCGCCGATCTGCATGATGCTGGTGCCGTCGTCCCGCTCCACCAGGTAGTAGCAGTCGTAGTCGGCGACGACGGAGACGCCGCTGGAGTGCAGGAGGGCGTGGGCGGTGAACACCTTGTCCTCGCCCGACAGGATCCCCTCGGGGAAACGGATGCCGTGCCGCTCCACGAGCTCGCGGCGGAACAGCTTGTGGGCGGTCAACGACCTGCCGTAGATGTCGGTCTTGGGATCGTCGACGGTGATGTGCGGGATGTTCGCGTCGAACCGGGCCACCCCGCGTCCGACGCCGACGTAGTTGCCGATGACGATGTCGGTGCCCTGCTCGTCGGCCATGGCGCACAGGCGGCGTAAGGCGTCCGGGCCGAGACGGTCGTCGGCGTCGAGGAAGAACAGGTACTCGCCGCGGGCCCGGTCGATGCCGGTGTTGCGCGGAGCGCCGGGACCCCCGGTGTTCGCCTGGCGGACGACCGTCAGGCCCGGCCGGGACTCGGCGATCGCGTCGAGCTCGTCGCCGCTCCCGTCGGTGGACCCGTCGTCCACCGCGATGATCTCGATCAGCTCGGCGTCGAGCGTCTGCTCGAACACCGAGCGCAGCGTGGTCCCCACCGACCCGCGGCAGTTGTACACCGGGACGATGACGCTGACCTTGGGATGGCTCAAGGCGCCTCTCAGTCGTTCGATGCGAAGACGCGATCCACGGTCCGTGCGGCGGCCTTGCCGTCGTCGAGGGGACAGAAGCGCTCCACGAAATCCTTGTAGCGGTCCGCGTACCCGGCGGTCGCCGCCTCGACGTCGCGGATCGCGTCGATCAGGTCGTCGGACGTCTCGACCAGCGGCCCGGGGGCCTCGGCCTCGAAGTCGAAGTAGAAGCCGCGCAGCCGGTCGCGGTAGTCGGCCAGGTCGTAGGTGAAGAACAGCATGGGCCGCCTGGTGTTGGCGTAGTCGAACATCACCGACGAGTAGTCACTGATCATGATGTCGGAGATCAGGTACAGCTCGGTGATGTCCGGGTAGAGGGACACGTCCCGGACGAAACCGTACTCGTCCTCGGGGACGCCGTCCACGACGTTGGTGTGCAGGCGGACGAGCAGGACGTGGTCCTTCCCGAGGGCCTGGCGGGCGCGTTCGAGGTCGATCCGCATGTCGAACTTGTAGCGGCCGCGGCTGTAGTACTGGTCGTCGCGCCACGTCGGCGCGTACAGCACCACCCGCTTGCCCTCGGGGATGCCGAGCCGTGCCCTGACCCGGGCGGCGATCGCGTCGGCGTCCGGGCTGTAGAGCAGGTCGTTGCGCGGGTAGCCGACCTCCAGCATCTCGCCCTTGAACGAGAACGCCCGGCGGAAGATCTCCGTGCTGAACGGGTTCGGCGACAGCAGGTGGCTCCACTCGGGGACGGCGGGACCGGTGGCCTTCGACTGCAGCGCCTTCTTCATGCCGGGCGTGTAGGCGAAGTGCACCTCCTTGATGTCCTTGCCGATCTTCTTCAGCGGGGTGCCGTGCCAGGTCTGCAGGACGATCTGGTCCGGGTGCCGCCGGAACGCGTCGCCGAGCCGGTGGTTGGTCACGATGTAGCGGCACGTGGCGAGCGCCTCGTTCCACTCCCTGCCGTGCAGCCGCACCGGCTGCAGCGTGTCCGGCAGCTCCACCTGCGCGTCGTTGACGACCCAGAGCTGCTCCAGGTCCGAGCCCCGGCGCATGAGCTCCTGGTGGATGGCCTTGGGGCTGTCGGAGTACTGCTTGCCGCTGAAGCAGGAGAACAGGACGGCGTCGCGCAGCCCTTCGCGCTCGACGCGGCGGCGAGCCTCCTCGCGGTACTTCGGCCCGGCGCTCTTCTCCTCCGAGGAGACGTCGCCGGTGACCGCCACGACGAGCCGCCCGTCCTTGGTCTCCAGGTCGTAGCCGCGGCGCGCCACCTCCAGCGCCTCGGGCAGGTTCGCGGCCGCCTGGGCGGACAGCCGGACGGTCAGCGCCCGCTCGCCCGGGGGACGGAACAGCACGTCCCAGCGGCCGGGCCGCAGCGGCAGCACGCCCGCGACGCTCGGCACGGCCGCCACCGGGATCTCCGCGCGCAGCACGCCCGAGGACGGGTCGGTGACGAGGTCGAACGCGAACTCCTTGCGCCGGGCCCGCCCGCGCAGCACGATCTGCCCGCGGTCGTGGGAGGGGTGCGTCGCGGTCAGCGCGAGCGTGCCGTCCGGCCGCCAGGTGCAGTCGTCGACGACGAGCCGGGTCGTGGTGCGCCGGACGCGCAGGTATCCGCTCGGCCCGCGGCCGGCGGTGACCTCCAGGGGGCCGAACGTCCGCTCGATGTCGGCGACGCCCTCGGCGAGCACGAGCGGGCGCCCGCCGGCGAGGACCGTCCAGTCGCGGGTGTCGTCGATCTGCTCGGGCGGCATCGGCGAGCCTTCGAGCGCGGACGGGTCGACCCGGGCGGTGAACCCGGTCTTGCCCGGCCTGACCGGGACGGACACGCGGTCGTCGCCGAGCTTGAGGACCAGTTCCTCGGGCGCCTCGGCGGTGGTGCTGAGGTCGATGACGAGCGCGTCGCCGTCCCACCGCAGGGCGGTCGCCTTCGTGACGACCTTCTCGACCTTGATGACGAGGCGACGGTCCTCGATCATCGGCACGACGCGCACGTCGTCGGCGACGTAGTGGTACGGCGGGTGCGCGCCGGTGCCGGAGCTGCCGCCGCGCAGCGGCCCCTGCCGGAACACGCCCGCGTTGAACACCGACGCCTGGACCTCCCAGACGCCCTCGACCCAGGCTCCGCGTTCGCGCAGCCGCCCGACGTCGAAGGTGAACTCGAACCCCGACCAGCCGGACTTCTTGCCGGGCTTGGGCG
Source organism: Spirillospora sp. (assembly GCA_036564055.1). Taxonomy (GTDB): domain Bacteria; phylum Actinomycetota; class Actinomycetes; order Streptosporangiales; family Streptosporangiaceae; genus Spirillospora. The sequence goes on along the minus strand of DATCLF010000235.1, from coordinate 18,077 downwards.
TCTGCCTGGCCCTGGCGACGATCTTGCGCTTGCCGGACCGCAGCGTGATCGTCTTCAGCGACGTCCAGCGGCGCTTCATGCTCACCGAGTTGATGTACGCCTCGCCGGTGATGGTGAGCCTGTCGCCCTCCCAGCTCACCGCGTGGACGCGGCCGCGCATCTTGATCTCGTCGCGCGCCCGGTACACCTCGCGGGGGATGCCGAGCGAGGAGTCCTTCCAGTACGGGTACACCACGTACCGGCGCAGCGGGTCGCGGACGATCGACGGCGACGCCTTGCCCCGCTCGTACCGGACGACCTTCACCAGCTCCGTCGTGTGCCCGGTGGCGGCGAGGTGCCACTTCAGCCGGGTGAGCGCGGGCGCCTCGGCGAGCAGCTTGCCGGGCACCTCCGAGGCGAACGCGGCGGCCTGGGTGACGACCTGCTCGCGTTCCTCGGCGGGCACGTCCGGCAGCGCGTCCAGGAACGCGCGCAGCTCCTCGTTGACGGCGAGGAGCTGCACCCTGCGGCGCGACCGGGTGTGACCGTTCTCCTTCAGCCAGGTCGTGGCGAGCGTGACGGCGCCGAACCCGTCGGCGATCTCCTGAAGCTCCGTCGTCTGCTCGAACAGGCGGTTCCTGCGGTGCAGGACGACGTCGGACACCACGTCGATCGCGCCGGCCGTGTGCAGCGCCTTGATCATGACGGGCAGGTCGTCGTACCGGCTGACGTCGGGGAACTCCAGCGCGTTCTTCTCCCAGAAGGAGCGCCGGAACAGCTTCCCCGGGATCTTGCGGTCGCGGATCAGGTCGGGGGTCCGGGACAGGTCGGTGGCGGTGACCGGCTCGGCGGGCGGCTTGGACCGCCGCCACTCCGACACCTGGCCCGTCCACCGGCGCACGGCCGCGCAACCGGTCGCCATGTCCGACCCGGACGTCTCCAGCGAGGAGAGCAGGGACTCCACCGCGGCGGCCGGCAGCTCGTCGCCGCCGTTGACGAACAGGAGGAAGTCCCCGTCGCTCTCCTCGACCCCCAGGTTGCGGGCCGCGCCGCGGCTGAGAGCGCCCTTGCGCACGATGCGGAACCTGTCGTCGGGGACGACGGCCTCGGCGGCGACGCCGGTGCCGTCGTCCATGACGAGCACGTCGAGCTCGGTGTACGTCTGGGCCGCGACCGACGCGAGGGTGTCGGGCAGCGCCTCGCCCGCTCCGTGCGCGAGGACGATGACGCTGATCCGGGTGGCGGACAAGCGACCACTCCTTTGATCACTTGGCCGGCCCGGCGGGCATGCCGGGTCCGGGGGGACGGCGTGTGCGCGGCGGGCGCCCGGAGGGGCGGGCACAGCGGGGGCGCGGGAAGGTCTGCCCCGGGATGTTACTGCCCGGCGGGCCGGGCCGGGGGCTACTGCGGCGGGTTCGGGACCTGCTCCCCGAGGAACATCCGCCGGACGGCGCGTTCGGCCGCGTGCCCGTCGTCCCACGGGCAGAACCGGGCCTTGAAGTTCGCGAGGTTCTTGTTCGCGGCGTCGCTCCAGGCGGCGCCCGACACGAACGCCTCGACGAGCTCGTCCTCGTTCACGGCGACGACGCCGGGCGGGGTGGCCAGCAGGTCGAAGTTGACGCCCCGGGTGAGCTTGTAGGTCTCCCAGTCGTTGGCGTAGATGACGATCGGCTTGCCGAGGTTGGCGTAGTCGAACATCACCGACGAGTAGTCGGTGAGCAGCGCGTCCGAGGCGATGGCGAGGTCCTCCACCGAACGGTACTCGGACACGTCGATGACGCGGCCCTCAGGCCAGCCCATGTCCGCCGCCAGGTTGCCGATCTTGTAGTAGTAGTGCGCGCGCAGCAGGAGGACGTATTCCTCGCCGAGCCGCTCCATGACCTTGCCGATGTCGAACATCGGAGTGTATTTGCGCTGGTAGTCGCGGTGCGTCGGCGCGTACAGGATCGCGGTGGCGCCGGGCGGGATGCCGATCTCGGACCGCAGCCGCTCGCGCAGCGCGTCGTCGCCGACCGCCCGCACCAGCTTGTCGTTGCGGGGGTAGCCGATCTCCAGCATCTCGTAGTTGCAGGGGAAGCCCCGCTCCCACGCCTCCGTCGACAGCGGGTTGGACGACAGGAGGAAGTCCCAGCGGTCCGACCGCTTGATGAGGGCCTTGAAGTCCATGTTGTTGGCGCCGACCGGATAGTCCATCTGGTCGAGGCCCATCTTCTTCAGCGGGGTGCCGTGCTGGGTCATCATGTGCACCTGGCCGTCCCGCTTCACGTACTCGTCGGGGAAGTTGACGTTGTTGACGAAGTACTTCGCCCGGGCGATCGTCTTGTAGTAGTCGGCGGACCCGTAGACGACGTACTCCACGCCTTCGGGCATCATCTTGCGCGCACGCGGCTTGACCACCCACACCGGGCGGATGTGCGGGGCGAGCTCCAGCACCTTCTCGTAGATCGCCGCCGGGTTGCAGGCGTAGCCGCGGTACCAGTAGGCGGCGAACACGGCCAGGTTCTCGTCGATCGGCAGCCGCCGCTGAACCCGGTAGTAGGGACGCTCCTTGGCGATCTCCTTCGACAGCCGCACGCCCTTGCGCCCCGCCCGGGTGATCTTGCGGCCCCTCCGGCGCGCCTTGTGCTTGGCCTCCTGGGAGCGCACCCGCTGGAAGCCCTTGAAGTCGTTCGCCTTGATCATCCGGTGCTTGGCGGGGAGGAACGGCTTGTCCTCCGGGGCCGGCGGGACGTGCCCCTCGGGCTCGTACTTGTTGTACGTCTTCGACATCTCGGCGAAGAAGCGTTCCTCGTCCGAGCGGTGGACGCGGTCGCCGCGCTCCAGGATGACGAGCAGGTGCCAGATCGTCCGGTCGAACATCAGCGACCGGAACTGGTCCGCCTTCGGGCCCATCGCGTCCATGAACGCGAAGACGCGGTCGTACTGCGCGAACGCGTCGAAGTGCTTGGCGCCGGTGGTCTTGGTGATGGCGCCGCGGCGGCGCTGCCGGTAGATGTAGCAGACCCGGTCCAGCAGGCTGATCCGCTCGGCCGCCATGAGGATCGGGTACGTGACGTTGAGGTCCTCGTAGTAACCGGGGCTGAAACGCAGCCCGAGGTCGAGCAGGAACTGCCGGCGGATCGCCCGGTTCCACGCCGTCATCATCATTTCGAGGACGCTCGGGCGTTCCGCGAGCGTGAACACGTCCGGCGCGGGCGGCTCCCGGAACAGGTGGTTGATGATGCTGCGCTTGACCCGGCCGTTCCAGTAGGCGCGGGCGTAGTCGAACATCAACACGTCGGGGCGGGTCTCCGCGAGCCGGTCGCAAATGGCCCGGACGGCGCCGTCGGTGGCGTAGTCGTCGCTGTCGAAGAACCAGACGTAGTCGCCGGTCGCCATGTCGAGGCCGATGTTGCGGGCACGGCCCAGGCCGACGTTCTCCTCAAGATGGCGCACCCGGACGCGCGAGTCGCGTTCGGCGAACTCGTCCAGAATCTCCCCGCACCCGTCCGGTGAGCAGTCGTCGATCGCGATGACCTCGAGGTTCGGCACGTCGGGATCGAGGATGGAGTCCAGGCACTGCCGGATGTACCCCTGCACTTTGTGCACGGGCACGATGACGCTCAAGGAGATACCGCTATCGCTGCTCACACTTAGGCCAATCAGCTACTCGGTGATTCGGGACCATACCCACAAGACGTAGGTAAATCTTATGTCCTGTCATGAGCGGGCTTGAGGAGCCAGCTCGCCCGGGGCTCGACCGCCCAGTGCGTCAGGCGCTGCACGGGGGCGGTGGCGAGGACGACGCCGAGCGCGGCGGCCGCCAGGGTGACGCCGACGAGGCCGAGCGGGGTGTGCAGGACGGGCTCGGCGAGCACCCCGGTGTAGTCGAACGTCTTCACGATGAGCCCGTGCAGCAGGTACACGTACATGGAGCGCGCCCCCATCCGCGTGTACCAGCTGTGCCCGCGAGGGATCAGCGCGAGGAAGGCGGCGCCGAGGAACACGGCGAAGAACAGCGCGACCAGGCGGTATCCCGCTCCCGCGAGGGCGCTGAACCCCATGTCCTCGTAGCCCTCGTTCCAGAGGACGAACCCCCGGTCGGCCCGCGGGACGATCGTGCCGGTCTCCCAGACGTAGGCGACGGGGAGCGCCGCGGCCAGCACGGCGAGCCCGGCCCAGCGCGTCCAGGAGCGGCGGAGCCGCTCGACGTGCCGGCGGTCGATCGTCAGCCCCAGCACGAAGATCGGCAGGAGGCCGGCGGTCCGGCTGAGCGTCGAGTCGGCGGTGAACGCCCAGGTGCCGGCCACGAGGCTGAGCGCCACGGAGATCGCCACGGGGTGGCGCAGGTGGCCCCACAGCGGGACGCTCAGCCGCCAGAACACCATGGCGACCAGGAACCACATCAGGAAATGCGGCCGGAAAAGCTCGTTCAGGCGGAAATCCACATCGTTGATCAGGATGAGCTGCGCCCGATAGAGCAGGATGAAAATGACATAGGGAACGACCAGCGTCGGGAAAATGCTGCGGAACTTGTCCGTCGACCGCATGAACCCGCGGGAGAAGTAGCCGGCGATGAAGACGAACACCGGCATGTGGAAGCTGTACAGCACGAGGTAGGCCGCGCGCGCTGCGATGCTGTCGCCGTACTCCGCCCAGACGTGCCCGACGACGACCAGGACGGCGGTGAAGAACTTGGCGTTGTCGAAGAACGCGTCGCGCCGCCGGGGCGTCGCCGACGTTCCGCCGCCGCGGACGTCCCGCGCCGCGCTCTCCGGGGCGGAGGTGCCGGGAGCGGGCGTCGCCGGGGCGCCCGGGGCCGTGCGGCCGGGAGCCGTGGCGGTCGGCCCGTGCGCGTTCGCCGGGGGGCGCGGCGGAGGAAGCGTGTCGGTCATGTCTCCGGAGGGTTCGGTCGTAGGTGCGGTTGTGCGTGAGCCGGTGCCGGCGACTCGGTGCCGGTGGCTCGGTGCCGGTGGCTCGGTGCCGTCGTGACGCGGGGGACGGCCGTTCGCCGTGAAGGCACGGAGGACTCTAGTCCCCAATAGGGGGAGTTGAGGCCAGATGTGCGAATTCGTCTTGTCGTTCGTCGTGCGTTCGTCGTGCCGGCGGGTGCCGTGCTAGCGCCGCGCGGCCGGGCGTCGAAGGGGCGTGAACACCCACGTCATCTTGGGTTCCAGGGCCCAGCTCATCGTCCGGACGACGAACTTCGAGCACAGGAACGTCCCCACGACGACGGCGACGGCGGCGACCAGCATGATGCCAAAGGGGTTGTGCATCCATTCGATGCCCCACCAGCCGGTGAAGTTCATGAGCCGGGTGACGAATCCGTGCAGCAGGTAGGCGTACAGCGTGGCGGCGCCCAGGCTCGTGAACCAGTACCGCTTGCGGGGGATGACCGCGAGGAACGCGGCCACGAGGACGGTCGCGCAGACGAGCATGGCGAGCCGCATCAGCGACCCGGTGACGTTGCTGACGTGGAACGCGTCGTTGGGGTGCTTCCAGTAGACCCATGCCCGTGACATGTGGTCCATGACGAGGAACGAGACCCCGAGCCCGCAGGCGAGCACGACCGCCCCGATGGGACGCGCGATCGGTTTCTTCAGCAGCTCGAAGTGCTCCGGCCTCAGGTTGAGGCCGAGGACGTAGAACGGCAGCAGCCCGATCACGCGGTGGATGTCGAACGTCCCGCCGAGGTCGCTCATGTACGACAGCAGGGAGAAGGCCACCGCCACGGCCAGGGGCCAGCGGATCTGCTGCCAGACAGGGGTCGACACGCGCCACATGAACAGCGCGCACAGGAACCACGTCAGGTAGTACGGGTTCAGCAGGCTGATCTCGAGGTTGTTGCGTCCCGCGAGCCAGTCGTAGATGGAGTAGGCGAACTCGAACACCACGTACGGCACGCCCACGTTGGTGATGACCTTGCGGGCCTTACCGCCGGAGAACGTCCAGTTCCGTGAGAGGTAGCCGGTGATCACGATGAACACCGGCATGTGGAACATGTAGATGAACAGGTACAACCCCTGCGCCAGCGGGACGTCCTGCAGGTAGGCGAGGGAGTGGCCGACCACCACCAGGAGGATCGCGAAGTACTTGGCGTTGTCGAAGAACGGGTCGCGTTCCTTGCGCGGCTTGGGCCGCTGCGCGTCACCCGTGACCGCACCGGCGGCTCCCGGTGCGGCGGGTGTCGGCGGCGCGAGCGCCTCCGGTGCCGGTGCCGTCGGTTCCGTGGACAGCGTGCCGCCGCGCGGCGCCGTGTCCGCTCCGGGTGGCCTGGTGGTGTACGTCATGGGCTGCCGGCCTAGGTCTCCTTGCAGATGTCGTCGTTCGCGCGGATCTCACCCTGCTGCTTCGGAATGCCGCCGCCCGCGTTCTTGAGGCTGGTCCAGTTGCTGCCGATGATCAGGTCGACGACACCGGGCGTGCCGCCGCTGCGCGGCGCCGGCTTCGGCTTGCTCGGGATGAGGGCGGCCAGCGTCTTGGCGTGCTGGTCGGCACCCGAACCGTACAGCACCTTCGTGGTGGCGGTGTTGGAGGGCGCGTTGCCGCCGACGGTGACCTGGAAGCCCTGCGACTCCAGGTCGGAGGCGACGCGGCCGGCCTGGCCGTCGATGCCGCTGCCGTTGAAGACCCGCACCCGGACCTGGTTCGGCGGGATCGTCTGCCCGCCGGTCTTCGGCTTCTCCGGCATGGTCTTGTCGTTGCGGATGGCGGCGAAGAACGGCTGGGCGGCGGGGGTCAGCGCGACGCGGTTCGGGTCCAGCGGGTCGGGACCGCTCGGGACGGTGACGAAGCGCAGCTTGCCGGAGCTGATGCCCTGCATCTCCAGCGCGATGTCCTTCATGACCTGCGGCGTCAGCTCGTCGTCGGTGGTGAGCGACTTGGTCACCGCGTTCATCAGGCTGTAGAGCTTCTTGGGGTTGCTGAGCGTGCCCGCGCTCAGCGCCTTGTTGGCGAGGGCCCCCATGAACTTCTGCTGGCGCTTGATGCGGTCGAGGTCGGAGCCGTCGCCGAGGCCGTGCCGGACGCGCACGTAGGCCAGCGCCGTCTCGCCCTTGATGACGTGCCTGCCCGCGCTCAGCTTGAGTTTCGACTTGGGGTCGTTGACGTCCTTCGGCAGGCACACCGGGACGCCGCCGATCGCGTTGGTGATCGCCTTGAAGCCGTTGAAGTCGACCTGCATGAAGTGGTCGATGCGGATGTTGGACAGGCTTTCGATCGTCTTGATGACGCAGGCGGCGCCGCCCTTGGTGAACGCCGAATTGATCTGGGCGCGCTCCTCGGGCGGGTACACCTGGCCGTTCCTGCCCTTGCACGACGGCATCCGGACCATGAGGTCGCGCGGGAAGCTGATGGCCATCGCCTGCCCGCCGCCGGGGGACAGGTGCAGCAGGATCATCGTGTCCGAGCGGGGCGGCTCGTTCTTGAGCTGGCGCCCGTACTTCGCGTTGGCCCCCGCGCGGGTGTCGGACCCGATGAGGAGGATGTTCATCGCCTCGTTCAGCTTCCTCGGCCGGTCGGGACCGAGCTGGGCGTTGACGTCCTCGTGCGAGATGTTGCCGAACGCCTGTCGGTACAGGCCGTAGGCGGTCAGGGAACCCGCCACCATGATGACCGACAGTCCGATGCACACCCATCCGAGGATGCGCCAGCCGCGTCGAGGAGCCGGCTCTTCGTCGGCGTCATCGACGTACTCCATGTACATCGGGTTGCTGCTCATGGGCTCCGTGGTCCCGGGTGGACGGTTCCGGGGGCGGGTCGTCCGGGGGGACGTCCCGTCGTCCCGGGGGTCGGGTACTGGACGGTCGGGTACTGGACGAGGGCAAGGGAAGCGTAGTCAGGCGAGCCGGTGCGGGTGCCCGGAATCGTCATTCCATCCGGGCAGGCCGGCCACCACCGTGACATGCTCCATGGTCAAGCGGCGGTCTAGTCTCGATTTGTCAAAGTTTCGTTGGATTATGACGGAAGCACCCGAGATTAGTGGCGCGACCAGCCCGGTCAGAACGCCGTCAAGTGTGGCGAACGACATGTCAACCAAAAGGCGGTCACGCGCGCCCAGCTCCCAATTCCGGGCGGCTTCACGACCGGCGGCGACGAGTTCCGCCCCCGTGAGTGTGTCCTTTGTCACACTGAGCGCCGGGGTCTCGGGCGTCACGGGCGCCGCGGGGACGAACCTGTCACCGTACCCGCGGACCTCGGCGGCGTAGTCCGTCACGCCCGGCGGGCAGTCGGCCAGCGGGCGTCCCAGGGCGTGCAGCGACAGGCCGACGACCTCCTCGGCCCCACCGGTCACCTCGTCGTCGCCGAGCACGTCGTCCAGCACCTCCTGAGCCACCGCCAGGATGTACGGTTCGTCCGGCGGGATCGGTTCGGCGGCCCCGGGCCCGGTGCGGACGCCCCCGCGCACCGTCTCCGGGTCGACCGGCACCGCGACGATCCCGGCCGACCAGCACGCCATCAGCCACACCGCGGTCTGCCAGTGCGGCGGCAGGACGAGCACGGCCCGCATGCCCGGTTCGGCGGCGAGCCCGTCCACCATGAAGTTCGCGGTCTTGGCGACCCAGTTGTCGAACGTGCGCGCGGACAGCTCGACGCGCTCCCCGGTCGCGTCGTCGTAGAAGGTCACGAGCGGGCCGGACGGGTCGTCGGCGACCCGCCGCCGCAGCAGCTCCGCGGGCCCGTCCTCGTTCGCTGCGTGTGCGCTCATGGGGGTGAGGGTATTGCCCGAGTGATCGTCGTGCCCATCGGATCGAATCCGATCCTCCGTCGTCTACCACCGTCCCGTCCGGCCGCCGGGCGGCATCACCCGGTCGGTACCGCTACGCTCCGCACGGGTGAACTCCGGACGGGTGAACGCAGTCGTCGAACGGGCGCGGATCGGACGGTCGCGGGGCGGCGCCCCGGACGCGGACCGGCTGCTCGCGTGCGCCACCCTGATCCCGACGCTGCTCGTCGTGGCGTGGCTGGCGGTCTCGCTGCCGCTGCTGCTGGCGGGCGCGTTGCGCCCCCTTCCCGCGCTCGCGCTGTTCGTGCCCGCCGCGGCGTTCACCGTGTGGCTCGGCCTCCGCTCCGGGACGTCCGGCTCTGCGACGTCGGGATCCGAGGCGTCCGGCGCTGCGCGCCAGACTCCCCGGTGGGCGGTCGCCGCGGTCTTCGCCGTCGCGGCGGCGTTCCTGGTGCTCCAGGTGGTCATGTGCGCGGAGCAGATCATCGTCCGCCGCGACCCCGCCTCCTACGTGCAGTTCGCGACGTGGCTCGCCGAGCACGGGTCCCTGCCGATCCCGCTGATGGAGCAGGCGTTCGGCGGCCCCGACCCCGCCCTCGCCTACCACAGCCCGGCCTTCTACCAGGAGGACGGCGCGATCGTCCCGCAGTTCATGGCGGGGCTGCCGCTGGTGCTGACGCTCGGCGGCTGGGCGGGCGGCACCCACGGCATCCTGCTGACGGCGCCGCTGCTCGGCGCGTGCTGCCTGCTGGCGTTCGCCGGCCTGGTCGCCCGGCTCGTCGGGCCCCGGTGGGCCCCGGCCGGCGCGCTGTTCCTGGCGCTCACGCTGCCGATGCTCTACGTCTCCCGGAGCACCTTCAGCGAGCTGCCCGCGATCATCCTGCTGATGGGCGGGCTGTCGCTGATGGACGACGCCCGCCGGGAGACCGGCCGCGGCGCCGCGACGAAGGCGTTCCTCGCGGGCCTCGCGCTCGGGCTGATCGTGCTCGTCCGCATCGACGGGCTGCGGGACGTCCTGCCCGTGTTCGCCTTCGCCGGCCTCTGCGTGGGGCTCAGGCGGCGGACCGGCTGGTGGACCGGCGGCGGGCTGCTGCTCGGCGTCGCCGCCGGGCTCGTCGAGGGACTGCTGCTCTCCAGGCCGTACCTCGTCTATCTGGAGGCGTCGCTGAAGCCGCTGGCGGCCATCGCGGCGGCGGTCGTCGCGGCGACGGTGGTCATGGTGGCGGTGCTGCGCGCCCGCCGGGCGGGCCCGCGCGTGCGCCGCGCCGCCGCGGCGGTCGCGCGGGGAAGACTGCCGGACGCCGCCGCCGCCCTCACCGTGCTGGCGGCGCTGGCGTTCGCGCTGCGGCCCTTCGTGCAGACCGTCCGGCGTCCCCCGGCCACGGAGGACGACGAGCTCAACGTCCGCTTCATCGAGACCGTGCAGCGGATCCAGCACCTCCCGGTGGACGGCACCCGCCAGTACTCGGAGCTTTCGCTGCACTGGGTCGCCTGGTACATCGGCCCGCCCGCGCTGCTGTTCGCGGTGTTCGGCGCCGCGCTGCTGGTGCGGCGGCTGCTGCGCGGACGCTCCGCCCCGTGGCTGCTGCCCTACGCGGTGGTCGTCTGGACGACGACGCAGGTGCTGATCCGGCCGGGGATCACCCCCGACCATCCGTGGGCGTCCCGGCGGCTGATCGGGCTCGTCATCCCCGGGCTGCTGCTGTTCGCCCTGTTCGCCGCGTCCTGGACGGCGCGGCGCGTCCGCCGGGCCGGCCACGCGCCGCGGACGGTGCGGATCGGCGCGGCCGCCGGCGTCGGGCTGGCGCTGGTGCCCGTCGTGATCACCTCCGGCGGCTACCTGGTGACGAGGACCGAGCAGCACGAGGTCGCCGCCGTCGACGGGATGTGCCGCGCCCTGGGGCGGGGCGGGTCGGTCGTGGCCGTCGAGAGCTCCACCGCCGACCGGTTCCTCCAGGTCGTGCGCGGCATGTGCGGGCTGCCCGCCGCGCGTCCGGCCGAGGGGGCCGCGCCCGAGGACGTGCGGCGCGTCCTCGACAAGGTGCGCGGGGCCGGCCGGCGTCCGATCGTCATGGCGGCGGAGGCGGACCAGGTGGCGCCCTACGGAACCCCGACCAGGGTCCTGCGGCTGCGGACGCGCCAGGACGGGCGGACGCTCACCGAACCGCCCGGAGGAACCTGGGGGCTGTCCATGGAGGTCTGGATCGCCGTGCCCGCCGAACGCTGAACGGCCCGGCGCCACCCGTCATCGCATCGGTCACGGAGCCGGTCACGGAGCCGGTCACGGCGTTGGTCGAGGCCCCGGCGGGGCCTGCTCCCGATTCCCGCTCCGCGTCCTGGCCGACCGGGTGCCTGCGGGCGAGTATCCTCGCGCTGCGTGAGCACCCAGTCCGCCGAGACCGAGTCCACGAGGACCGCGTCCGCCAAGACCGCGTCCGCCGCGGCCGGGCCCGACAAGGCCGGGCCCGCGAAGGCCGAGTCCGCGACGGCCGAGTCTGCGAAGGCCCCGTCCGCGACGGCCCCGTCCACCGAGACGACGGCCCGGCCCGCCACCGAGGCTCCGCCCGCACCCGGGCCCGCCCCGGCCGACCTTGCGTCCGACGCCGCGTCTGACCTTGCGTCCGACGCCGCGGCCGAGCCCGAGGCCGAGCGGGAGCCGGACGACCCGACGTCCCGGCCGGTCCACGTCACGATCGTCCTGCCCTGCTACAACGAGCAGGACCACGTGATCGACGAGGTCGAGCGCATCTGCGCGGCGATGGACGCGAGCGGCAAGACCTACGAGCTGCTCGCCATCGACGACTGCTCGACCGACGGGACGCTGGCCCGGCTGGAGGAGGCGGCGCCCCGCTTCCCGAACATGCGCGTCATCGCCTTCCAGCACAACAGCGGCTCGGGCACCGTCCGGCGGATCGGCTCCCAGCAGGCCCGCGGCGACATCGTCGTGTGGACCGACGCCGACATGACCTACCCGAACGAGCGGATCCCCGAGCTCGTCGACATCCTGGACAACGACCCGTCGGTCGACCAGGTCGTGGGGGCGCGCACGAGCGAGGAGGGCACGCACAAGGTGCTGCGCATCCCCGCCAAGTGGTTCATCCGCAAGGTGGCCGAACGGCTCACCAACACCAAGATCCCCGACCTGAACTCGGGGCTGCGCGCGTTCCGCCGCGAGGTGTCGCTGCCCTACCTGCGGCTGCTGCCGCCCGGCTTCTCCTGCGTCACGACGATCACGATCGCGTTCCTGTCGAACCAGCACCCGGTCCGCTACGTGCCGATCGAGTACTCCAAGCGGTCGGGCAAGTCGAAGTTCCACTTCACCAAGGACGCCTACCGCTACATCCTGCAGGTGCTGCGGATGGTCATGTACTTCAACCCGCTCAAGGTGCTGATGCCGCCGGCGCTGTGGCTCATCGTGATCGGGTTGCTCAAGGGCGTGTTCGACATGGTGGTCCATTTCGGCTACTTCGCGAACAACACCATCATGATCTTCGTGACGGGGCTGATCATCGCGTCGCTGGCGCTGCTGGCCGACCTGATCGTCCGATCACGCGGCGACGTCTAGCGGCATGCCCTCCACCCCCGAGGAACCCGGGCCCGCGGCCCGCGGCTCCGGCCCGCTCCGGATCACCGTCGTCGGGCCCGCGTACCCGTACAAGGGCGGCGGCGCCCAGCACACCACCGAGCTGGCGCACCGGCTGGCCGCCGCGGGCCACGACGTCGTCATCGAGTCGTGGCGCGCCCAGTACCCCCGGTTCCTGTACCCCGGGCAGCAGACGATCTCCGCCCCGGAGGGCAGGCCGTTCCCCGCCACCCGCCGGGTCCTGGACTGGCGCCGCCCGGACGGCTGGTGGCGCACCGGCCGCGCCCTGCGCTCACGGGACCTGGTCGTCCTGGCCGTGCTGAGCCCCGTCCAGGTGCCGTCCTACCTCGGGATCCTCGCCGGGCTGCGGCGCCGGGCGCGGGTCGTGGCGCTGTGCCACAACGTCCTGCCGCACGAGCGCAGGCCCTACGACGAGCCGCTGATGAAGCTGCTGCTGCGCAGGGTCGACGGCGTCCTCGTCCACTCCGGCGAGCAGGCGGCTCTGGCACGGCGCCTCACGAGCCGTCCCGTCCGGGTCGCCGAGATGCCCGCCCACCTGCCGGTGGCCGCCCCCGCGCGGAAGGGCGACGGCGACGACGGCAAGGTGCACCGCAGGCTTCTGTTCTTCGGCATCGTCCGCCCGTACAAAGGGCTCGACGTCCTGCTCCGCGCCCTCGCGAAAGGCCCCGACGACGTGCGGCTGACCGTCGCGGGCGAGTTCTGGAGCGGCCTGGAGGAGACCCGCGAGCTGATCAGAGCCCTGGACCTCGTCTCGCGGGTCGAGCTGCGGCCGGGGTACGTTCCCGCCGCCGACGTGCCGGGGCTGTTCGCCGCCGCCGACGCGCTCGTCCTGCCGTACCGGACGGCCACCGCGTCGCAGAACGTCTGGATGGCGCACGAGCACGGCCTGCCGGTCATCGCCACCGACGTCGGACGGTTCGCCGCCCAGGTCCGCGACGGCGTGGACGGGCTGATCTGCGCGCCCGACGACGTCGACTCCCTCGCCGAGGCGCTGCGCCGGTTCTACGCGCCGGGCGAGCCGGAGCGGCTGCGTTCCGGCGTCCGCCCCGTCGACCACGCTCCCGTCTGGGACGCCTACCTGGCCGCCCTCACCGACGACGCCCTCACGGGCGGCGCGCGCGAAGAAGGTCGCTGACCGGGAGGATCACGGACCCTCCTTGGAGGGATGCGCCTCCCGCACGAGCTCCTCGGCCGGCGGCGCGCTCACCGGGGCGGTGCGGCCGAGCAGCAGCGCGATCCCGGCCACGGTCAGGTCGGCGGCGGTGAGCAGCACCCGGGACGCGATCGCCACCACGACCGGCGCCCCCGCAGGCAGAGCCGGGGTCAGCACCACCGTCAGCGCCGCCTCCCGCGCCCCGATCCCGCTCGGCGCGATGAAGACGAGGAACCCGGCGACGAACGCCAGCGCGTACGCGCCCGTCGCGAGGAAGGGCAGGCCCGCGCCGTCCCCGCCGACCGCGGCGCACAGCAGCCACGTGTGGACGCCGAACATGGTCCAGCCGAGGACCGTCCAGGCGATGGCGCGCAGCGTGACGCCGAGGCCCACCGGACGCTCCAGCGGCGGCCGCCGGATGACCCGCAGCATCAGCCCGAGCGACCAGGTCACGATCTTCGGGTGCAGCAGCGCCAGCAGGACCGGCGCCAGCAGGAACAGGAACCAGTAGGTCTCGCGCGCCGCCGCCGACGTGAGCGGCAGCGTCACCGCCGCGACGGCGAGCCCGCACGCCGTGGACGTCGCCACCGCCAGCATCGTCGACCCGAAGCTCCGCTCGGGCGGGACGCGGTGCTCGCGCGTCATCTCGATCTGCGTCACCAGCGCCCAGACCTTGCCGGGGACGTACTTGCCGAGCTGCGAGATCGCCGAGATGCGGAAGACGGCCCGCACGGGCAGCGGCGAGCCGAGACCGGCGAGGAACTCGCGCCACCCCAGCATCCAGACGAAGAGCCCCGCCAGGCCCGCCGCCAGGGCGCCGACCAGCGCCGTCCAGGACATCTGCCGGATCGCGTCCGCCGTCGCGTCCCACTGGGAGGCCACGCTGTAGCCGCAGAACCCCAGCGCGAGCATCACCAGGAGTATCCGCAGCGCCCGGACGGCGACGACCTTCAAGTTCACGGGCCCAGCGTAGGCGAACGCGGCCGCACCACCGCCCGGGCGGCCTAGAGTTGAGGACGATGAAGATCTCGGATGTGGTCGCCTTCATGGGCCACCAGGTGCACGTGTGCCGGTACCGCGAGGCGGGGACGCTCCTCGACTGGATGGGACGGGACCTGCGCGGCAGGCGCGTCCTCGACGTCGCCGGAGGCGACGGCTACTGGGCGGGGCAGGCCCGCAAGCGCGGCGCCGACGCCGTCTCCATCGACCTCGCCCGCCGCAAGATGGAGTACGGGCGCACCCTCGCCCACGCGCCCGCACTGATCGAGTGCGACGCGCTGCGGCTCCCGTTCGCCGACGGCTCCTTCGACGCCGTCCTGTCGGTGTGCGCGATCGAGCACTTCGACGACGGCGGCAGGTCCCTGGACGAGATGGCGCGGGTTCTCAAGCCCGGCGGTGAGATCTTCCTGTCCGCCGACGTGCTGAGCCGCGCCGACTCCTGGCCCAAGCTGCGCGACGCGCATAAGGCCAAGTACCACGTCCAGCACACCTACACCCACGACAGCCTCCGCAAGCTGATGGACGAGCGCGGCCTGGACGTGGTGAAGCACAGCTACCAGTTCCGCACGGCCGCGGCCGAACGCCTCTACCTGTCGCTTTCCACCTACGGCGGCAAGGTCGGGTTCAACGCGGCGGCGCCGCTGACACCGCTCGTCGCCCTCGCCGACCGCAAGGCGCCGAACGAGCGCGGAAGCATCGTCCTCGTGCACGCGCGCAAGCGCTAGCGGACCCGTACGCGCGGCGGGACGCGTGCGGCGGGCCCCGCGGCGAAGACGCGAGCCGCCCCGCGCGGGGCTCCGGCGGGCGTAGGCTCGACGGTAAAGCGTGATCTACGCCACCGCGGATGAGGGAGAGGACCGTGGCGCCTCGGATTCTGCTCGACGCCACCGCCGTGCCGGCCGACCGCGGCGGGCTCGGGCGGTACGTCGACGGGCTGCTGTGCGCCCTGCACGCGCGGGGCGCCGACCTTGCGGTCGTCTGCCAGCGGACGGACGAGAAACGGTACGGGGACCTCGTCCCCGGGGCGCGCGTCATCGCGGGCCCCGCCGCGCTGTCGCACCGCGCCGCCCGCCTCGCCTGGGAGCAGTCCGGCCTGCCGCACGTCGCCGACCGCGTCGGCGCGGACGTCATCCACCTGCCGACCTACACGATCCCGGTGAGCACGGCGCTGCCCACCGTCGTCACGATCCACGACGTGACGCTGTTCACCGAGCCGGAGGCGCACGACCCGGTCCGCACCAGCTACGTCAGGTCCGCGACCCGCACCGCGGCGCGGCGCGCCACCCGGCTGATCGTGCCGTCCCGCGCGACCCGCAACGAGCTGGTCCGCCTGCTCGGCGCCGACCCCGCCGCGATCGACGTCGCCTACCACGGCGTCGACCGGGAGGCGTTCCACCCGCCGTCCGAGGACGAGATCAAGCGGGTCTCGGACCGGCTGGGCCTGCACGGCCGTCCCTACGTCGCCTACCTGGGCGCGCTGGAGCCGCGCAAGAACGTCCCGAACCTGATCCGCGGCTGGGTCCGGGCCTGCGAGCACCGCCCCGACCCGCCGGCGCTCGTCCTGGCGGGCGGCGGCGGCTGGGACGACGAGGTCGACGCGGCCCTCGCGACCGTCCCCATGCACCTGAAGGTGGTGCGCCCCGGCTACCTGCCCTGGTCGTCCCTGCCGGGCTTCTTCGGCGGCGCCCTGGTCGTGGCCCACCCCAGCCGGGGCGAGGGCTTCGGCCTCCCGGTCCTGGAGGCCATGGCGTGCGGCGCGCCCGTCCTCACCACCCGCCGGGGACCGCTCCCCGAGGTGGGCGGCGACGCGGTCGCCTACACCGAGCCCGACCCGGACGGCATCGCCGAGGCGCTCGGCGCCCTCCTCGACGACCGGCCCCGCCGCGCCGCGCTGGCCGGCGCCGCCCGCGAACGGGCCCGCCGGTTCTCGTGGTCGGCCTCCGCGGAGGCCCACATGGCCTCCTACCAGCGCGCCGTGGAGCGGTCGAAGGCCGCTCGGGCGGCACGCACCCACTAGGCTCGCTCGCACCACGCCCCGAGGTGCAGAAAGGAGCCGAGTGGAAGCGATCCTCCTGGTGGGGGGCCAGGGCACACGCCTGCGACCGTTGACCATCTCCACTCCGAAGCCGTTGCTTCCCACGGCCGGCGTGGCGTTCCTGGCGCACCAGCTCGCGCGGGCCCGCGCCGTGGGCGTGACCCGCATCGTGTTCGCCACGTCGTACCGGGCCGAGATGTTCGAGGCCGCGTTCGGCAGCCGCGCCTACGGCGTCGACCTCGCCTACGTCTGCGAGGACGAGCCGCTCGGCACGGGCGGCGCCATCCGCAACGCCGCGCGCGCCCTCACCTGCGCCCCGGACGACCCGGTGCTGGTCTTCAACGGCGACATCCTGTCGGGCCACGACGTGCACGCCCAGGTGAAGCTGCACGAGCAGGCGGGTGCCGCGGTGACGCTGCACCTGACCAAGGTCGACGACCCGTCCCGGTTCGGCTGCGTGCCCACCGACGACACGGGCCGGGTCACCGCCTTCCTGGAGAAGACCCCGAACCCGGTGACGAACCAGATCAACGCGGGGTGCTACGTCTTCCGCCGCTCGGTCATCGACGCGATCCCCGAGAACGAGGTCGTGTCCGTCGAACGGGAGACGTTCCCGTCGCTGATCGCGTCCGGCGCCGTGGTCATGGGGCACGTGGAGTCGGAGTACTGGCTGGACGTCGGCACCCCCGAGGCGTTCGTCCGCGGCTCCCGCGACCTGGTGCGCGGGGTGCTGGCCTCCTCGGCGATGCCGGGCGAGCCCGGCGAACGTCTCACCCTCGCCGGCGCCCGCGTCGACCCGGACGCGGTCGTGGGCGGCGGCACCACCGTCGGACGCGGCGCCGTGGTCGAGGCCGGCGCCACCGTGGACGGCAGCGTGCTCCTCGACGGCGCGTTCGTCGCCGAGGGAGCCACCGTGCGCGACTCGGTCCTCAGCCGCGGCGCCCGCGTGGGCCCCGGCGCCGTCCTCGACGGCGCGGTCCTCGGCGACGACGTCGACGTCGGCCCCGGGAACGAGCTGCTCGGCGGCATCCGCCTGTGGCCGGGAACGAAACTCCCGCCCACCGCCGTCCGCTTCTCCTCCGACACGTGACCCGGGCGGACGCTACGGCGATCTCGTAAGGAGCCCTGGAAGGCGGCATCGGGCCCACACGACCTTGGCGCCGTCGGCGGACGAACGATGGCCCCAGGCTTCCGTCAGGGCCTCGACGATCAGCAGCCCTCGGCCGCTTTCGTCGTCCGGTCCGGCCTGCCTTCGCCGGGGGCGGTCGGGGGACTGGTCGCTGACCTCGACGGTCAGCGACTCGGGGTCCAGGAGCAACCGCATCGTGATCGTTCCACTGCTGGCCGCCGTCGCGTTGGTGAGCAGCTCGCTCACGATGAGGGTGACGTCCTCGGCGATGGCCGACAGGTCCCACTTGTTCAACTGGACCTCAGCGAGGTCACGGCCGGCCCTCACCGAGGCCGGTATGGGGAGCAGCTCCCAGGAGAACTCCTGGTAGCCGTGTCGATGACACATGGTAATTACTACCTCACGTTTCGGATACGTTCTTTACTTTCTGCAGTCAGAGCGTGACGTTCCGAAGACGATTGCGGTAGGTAGCAG
>DATCLF010000234.1:0-3551 GCA_036564055.1 Spirillospora sp. | reverse complement strand
ATCCGGCCGTCCTGATCCGGTAGCGGTCGGCGGCGGCGCCGACCAGCGCCTTCGCCCGCGTCCGGGTGAGCCCGAGGTCGATCTCGGCCTCCGCGGACAACTGCGGAAGCAGCCCGCCGGGCCCGACGACCAGGCGCGCCCCCTCGACCCGCTTCTCCGGCAGCTCGAACACGAACGTCCCCGGCGTCCAGATCATCGGCTGGAACGTCGGCTGCGCCCCGGTGGACAGCGCGGTGGCGCGGGGACCCTCCTGGAAGGTGTAGCCGCCGGGGGTCTCCAGTTCCGCGGTCCTGAGCTGCAGCGGTTCGCGGTGGCTCGTGGCCCGGAACCGCACGACGAGGTAGATGCCGTCGGTGCGCACGGGCGGACGCCTGTCGAAGGACAGGCCGCTGACGAGCGACCGCGCCGCCTCCACCTTTTCGACCCGCACGCTGAAGTCGTGGCTGCGGACCTCTTCGCCGATCTTGCCCGTGGTCCGGATCGGGTCCAGCACCGTCCCCTCCACCTTCGGCGTGAGCGAGTACAGCCACATCGCGCCGGCGAGCAGGGCGGTCCCGCCGATCCCGGCGCCGCTCTGCAGGAGGATCCGCCGCACGTTCACGAGCGCCTCGCGGTCGATCGCGGGAGGGACGCCGTCGGCCTCCGTGTCGTGGGCGCCGTCGGCCGCCGTGTCGTGGGCGGCGTCGCCCGGGTCGCGGGTCGTGTCGGCCGAGTCGCGCGGGACGGCGGCGTGCGGTTCGGTGTTCCCGTGGTCTCGGGCGTCACCGGAAGGGTGAGCCGCCCGACGAGCACGTTGTTCTCCTTCTGGACGTTCCAGTTGAAGCTGGTGTTGGTGAAGCCCTGCTCGTACTTCCACATGCGCAGACCGACGGTCAGCTTCGTGGGGGCCTCGCTCGGGGACAGCTTCCACATGACGGACGCCTCGACCGGCAGTTCCGGCTGTGCCACCGTCGTCTCCGCGCCGCCCGCCACGCCCACGGCCTCGTCCGGCTCGACCCACTTGCCGTTCTTGGTCAGCGCGGCCACGCCGTCCGACAGGCCGCCGTCGCCGAGCGGCTTGGTCTCCTTGCCCTTGTTGACGACCCTCATCCGGACGATGAGGAAGCGTTCCCGCGTCGTCCCGAACGCGGCCTTCGCCGGCCCGATCCGCGCGTCCCGGACGGTGACGGCGAACAGGCCGAGGTCCAGCTTCTCGCCCGCCTTCACCGCGGGCTGCTTCGGCTTCTCCTTGAGCCCGCCGGTCACCCACAGGACCGGGACGATCACGGCCAGCACCCCCAGGATGCACGCGGGAAGCAGCCGGCGGCGCCGGCTCCGTCGCTCTTCCTCGCGGGCCCCTTCGGCCGGCGGGGGGACCGGTGCATGGGAGTGCACCCGCCAGATGGTAACTCCCGTCCGAGCGTCAGATGCCGGAGTGGGCGACTGTGAGGGATCTGCCCTATCTACCCGTTTGGTTCAGTCGGTCCAGATCAAGACGTTCGTGATCTCGACGCCGAGCTCTCCCGCCGTCGCGAAGACGCTGCCCGACCGGCCCCCGGTGGGCGCTCCGTTCGCCCAGTACGACTGCGCGTACACGACGTTGGAGCCCTGCGTCCACGAACGGGTCCAGAAGGGCGGGTCGGACGGCTGGGGCAAGCCGCTTTCGTCCGAGGGCAGGAGCAGCTCCGGCCAGCCCTTGTCGGCGGTGACGCGGCTGACGGCGGCGGCGTCCGACGGGCTGGAGAACTGCGCGATCGACAGCACCGTGATGATCTTCTTGGTCGGGTCGGCGTAGACGGCCGAGTACATCGGGCCGACGCACGGGCTCTGGCGCAGCGCCGAGGCGAGCCTGGCGTTGGCGCGGGACGTGCACGACGCGGTGCGCGATCCCGCCCGCGTGAAGGTGTTGCCCTTGGCGGTCCGGATGGCGGGGCCGAGGACGGACGCGACGCCCGACGTGCCTCCCGTCGACTGGGTCGGCTCGGGGGTGGGAACGGAGGGCGGGGTGCTCGGCGCCTCGGGCGTGTAGATGGGGGCCGCGGACCTGCTGTCCGTGTCGTCGTCGTCCTCGTTCAGGAGGACGTAGGCCCCGATGCCCACCACGGCGAGGATCCCGGCCAGACCGAAGATCAGCAGGGGGACCAGCGCTCCGCCGCCGCTCTTGTGGGGCGGCGGGATCCCCGGGCCTCCGGGAGGCGGGGGCGGACCCGGGAGTCCGGGGCCGCCGGGCGGCTGGCCAGGCCATTGGGGGTTCATGAGCCCTCCGTGCTGTCCGATCGGCGCTCCCGATCGTGCGGTCCGTTCTGTGCCCGTCTGTTCGGTGCCCGTCCGGTCCCTGCCGGGCCGGCGGACGCGGGGGAGCTGGATCAGATTATCGGGCAGATGCTGGCCGTATCTGAAGGATTGCGAGGTATGCCAAGGAACCGGGATATGCCAGGGAACAACGAATGCCGAAGGGCCGGGCGCGCCGGGGCCCGGGGTCGTATCACGTCCAGTCGCGGGTGAGGGGAAGGTCCCAGGGGACGAGGGTCCAGGGGCTGCGCGGGTCGGTGAGCAGGTCGTCGACGAGCCGTTCGTACTCGGCCTGGCCTTTCCCGCCGCCCGACCAGAGCAGCCGTCCCTGGAGGTAGCAGGTGGCCATGTCCCGCCAGGACGAGTACCGCCGCTGGATGTCGATCGCCAGCGGAAGCATCCGTTCCCAGCAGTACTCCTCGGTCAGCCAGCCCACCATGTGGCCCCAGCGGTAGAGCATGAGGGCCCGTCCGTAGTCCCAGATGAGGAGCCGCCCGGCGTTCGCGCGCAGCGCCGGGTCGGCGAGGGCTTTCAGGCGGTACAGTTCCTCGGCCGTTTGGTCGCGGTCGTTGAAGAGCCGGTTGAGGAACCTGGCGAGCTCGGCGCCCTCCTCGCTGGCGTCCGCGCCGGGCTCGTCGCGCAGCAGCCGCGGGACGAGCCGCGCGTACGAGCCGCCCTCGTCCCCGTACCGGATGCGCACCAGCTCGATGAGACGCTCGACGAACGGGGGTTCGAGCCTGTCCTCGGCGATGAGGTCGTCGACCTCCCGCAGCAGTGTCCCGTACTTCTCCTGGTCGGCGGGTGGCCGGGAGGCGAGACGGGCGTCCCGTGAGAAGTCGGCGCGGTGCCCTTCCTGGACGAGCCAGTTGGCGGCGGCGAGAAGCTGCTCCAGGTCGCAGGCGCCCCACGGGTCCTGGAGGAGCTCGTGGGCGGCGCGGCGGTCGGCGGCCGCGGCGGACGTGCCGGGCGCGGTGCCGAGACGGTCGAGCGGGAAGCCGTTGATCGCGGCGTAGGGGGCGCTCGCCGCGATGATCCAGCGCTGCACGGGGGTGAGACCGCCGGGAGGCGAGGGGTCGTCGCCGACGACGAGGCGCGCCCGGTCGCGTGCGCTGATCAGCTCCCACAGCCGCCGCTCGAACTCCGCGGCCTGCCGTGCCTCCCCGCCGAAGAACTCCACGAGACGCGTGCGCAGAGACGGATGCCGGACGTAGAGGCGCCGCAGGAAGGGCCCGTTCTTCCACACCAGATGCTCGGGGCGCAGCTCGCCGAACGGGACCCGG
>DATCLF010000233.1:0-6904 GCA_036564055.1 Spirillospora sp. | reverse complement strand
CCGGTCAGCTCGTCGGCGATGTCCCGGGTGCCGTAGCCCTCGGGCGCGGGGACCTCGACGACGGGTTCGGGACGGTCGTCGAACTCCACCCGCAGCGCCCGCGCCATCGTCGCGTGCATCTCGTACATGCAGGTGATGTAGGTGAGCTGGAGGATCTCCTTGTCGGAGAGGTGCTCCTTCAGGACGTCGAAGACGCCGTCGGCGACGCGGCCGCCGTCCAGGACGAGGGCGTCGGTGTAGGCGAGGACGGCGCGTTCCAGCGGCGAGTAACAGTCGGCCGTCTGCCAGTGCGGAATGGCCTCTATCTTCTCCTCCGGTATGCCGAGCGCCCGCATCTGCTTGCAGTGCTGCGAGAAGACGAACTGGCTGCCGCGCGCCCACCCGGCCCGGCACTGGCCGAGTTCGCGCAGGACGGGGTCGAGTTCGGCGTTGCGGTAGAGCTGGAACCCTTTGACGGCGTGGCGGAACACGTCGGGCGACTGGGCGAAGACCGTCCACCAGTTGCCGGGCGACCCGGTGGCCGTGCCGTGGTCGACGGCCGGGTCGCGGTCCGGCGCGAACAGGCGGTCGTAGAAGAAGAGGATCAGCTCGTCGCTGACCTCGGAGCGGGGCACCTCACGCAGTCTCGGCATGCTTCTCCCTCCCGGTCAAGAGGAACCGTTTCGCCCGGCGGCGAGTCGAAATTCCCATCAACGTATTGTTTTTCGGGAGAGTCATGGTCCGTTCCGTTCCGATCCTCGCCGTCCTCGCGCTCGCCGGCTCGCTCCTGATCACCGGCTGCCAGAGCACCAGCTACTCGTGCCGCGGAAACGAATGCCACGTGACCGTCAACGGCGTCCCGAGCGACCTGGAGGTCAACGACCACGACATCACGGTCAGCGGAATCTCCGGCGACGGCGCGACCCTTTCCGTCGACGGCTCGGCTCCGCAGACGATTCCCGTGGGCGCCACGGCCCGCGTGGGCGGCGCCGAGATCACGGTGACGTCCGTCAAGGACCAGGAAGTCAAGTTCGACATGAGGTGACCCGGCGTCCCGCCGGAAATGCAGCGGAGCGGCCGCCGAGCGTGTGCGCGATCTGTGAGCGCGTGGCGGCGGCTCGCCCGCATGGACTACGCCTTTCGGGCCGAGGGCCTGATCAAACGATTCGGCGGCACGACGGCTCTCGCCGGGGTCGACCCGGCGGCCCGGCCGGGCACGGTGCTCGGCGACCTGGGCCCTGACGGGACGGGGAGGACGACGGCGGTACGGATCCTCGCGACGCCGCTGCGTCCCGATGCGGGCAGGGCCGAGGTCCCGCGCCGCCGAGCCGCTGGAGCGGTTCGGGCCGACGGACGACGCCGGGCGCCGCGTCTCCACCCACTCGGGCGGGATCGCGAGGGGCGGGCCGTCCGGTCTCCGGCGGATGCCCGCGATCGTGTCGGTGTTCGTCGCCGGTGAACCCGGGCCGGACGGCCGCGGCCTGTCCGGTGAACGGCTCGACCGCCTCCGGAGGGTCGAGCGGCGGCACCGGGCACAGCGCCTCACCGTCCACCCCGAGGCGTCCCCGGCTGGTCGCGAGGACGCGCGGCCCGGGGGAGACGCCGAGCAGCTCGTCGACGAGGCGGGCCGCCGCGTCCATCACGTGCTCGCAGTTGTCGAGGACGAGCAGCGTGTCGTCCACCGGCGGCGCCTCGGCCGGGTCGGCGCCGTCCCGCGGGCCGAGCACGGCCGCGACCGCCCGGCGCACGTCGCCGGGCTCGACCCCCTGCTTCCAACGCACCCTGAACAGGCCGGTGCACCGAAAGCACGGCGGAAACCCTTACCAGCCCGCCCGATGCCTCCCCACGTAACGCGGCCGCCGCCGATCGGCGACGAAGACCGCCGTCTCCAGCAGAGCCGCCGCCGAGAGGACCAGAACGAGCGCCGTCAGCATCACCGGCTCCTTCCGAGCAGCCGCGCACGGACGGCGTCCTCTCGCTCCATGAGCCTGCGCAGCTCCTCCGGAGTGGCGGCGAACAGTTGCGCCGAAAGCCCCGCCGCACGCTCCCGCGCCGACAACGGGCAGCCCCGCCGCAACGCCACCGTGTACACGGGCTCCCCGTCCCGATAGGTGATGAACGGCGCAGCCCACCGCGAGGTCGGCTCCTCGTAACCAGGCAGGGGGTCTTTCGCATCGATGCGCGGAACGTGTCCCGGACTAGGGTTGGTCGCCATGGGGTGATACCTCCCTGCAGGTGTTGCCCCTAGGCCCCATGCGACGTGCCCGCGCCGCATGGGGCCGCTTCTTTTCCTCTACCTTGCAGAATACGCTGTCCATGCTGATCTTGCACTACATGCAGTACATGCTTTTCATGTAGCACCAGGTTGGCATGCTTAGCGTTGATTACATGGACCTCAGCGACCCCCGGCCACTCCGCGATCAGGTCGTCGCGGTGATCGAGGAGCGCATCCGGTCGGGTGAGTACGCCGTGGGGTCGAAGATCCCGACCATGCCGGAGCTGGCGCGCGAGCTTGACGTCGGCTCACGGACCGTCGCCGAGGCAGTGCGGATCCTCCGGGAGCGCGGAATTCTCCGCGGGCTCGGCGGGAGAGGAACATTCGTGCTCGCTGTGCCGGAAGAGCCCGAGAACGACGGAACCCCCGCACAGCCGTAGGTCAATGAGGTCGGCGTATCGCTGCGGACGGGCGACGCCGTTCTACGCGTCCTGGGGGGAACAGGACTGACCGTCAGCGTGCACGGCCCCGGAACGTTCGTCGCTGATGATGTGGACCCCGAGGCCGACGACCGGTTGCTTGCAGCCCCTTGTACGGCGAAGGCCCCGGGTACATGGTCCCGGGGCCTTGGGGGTGGCTCAATGACCTCCGGCCGCTTCGCGATCAGGCGGTTCCGCAACGGTTCCTCGCGGGGGTTCGGCGGGGGCGGCGTTGACCGTGATGGATGCGTCGGCGACGGCCGCCCGCAGCTCGATGGGGAATTCCGGGTCGGCCTGCCCCACCGACAGCGCGACCCATCGGCCGGTCTCCGGCGGCCACCAGACGAGCATCTCGAGGCTTAATGCGCTGAGCTGCAGCATCGGTTCGGGCGCCGGGTCCTCACTCCACAGGTACGGTCCCAGATCGACCCGGCTCGGCATGCCCCAACGGGCGGTGAACACCTCGACCAGCGCCTGGAGCGCAGCTTCGATCTGTGCCTCGGCGGCCTCGACGACTTCTACGTCACGCGATTCCCAGAAGTCTTGACTGGCCTCCAGGACCACCACGTGGTGGCCAGGGCCGCTGTAACCGCCCTGTGTCCACGTCCTCTGGTCATGGAAGGGCGCGGTGAGCAAGTCGTCCACGACCGCAACCTGGTCGGCAACCGCCATGCCACGAGGCTAGCGATCTCTCGACTGCGAGGTGGACACGGAGGACGGTTGACCGTCTGCTGTCCGACGCAAGTAGCCCACGGCCCCGGGACGGTGGTCCCGGGGCCTTGGGGTGGGCTTCTAGAACGTCGGGGCGCCGAGGTGAGTCACCTGGTCGAGGAGGGCGAGGTCTTCGGAGTCCAGGTGGACGCCGTCCACGGCCAGGTTCTCCTCCAGGTGGGCCAGCGAGCTCGTGCCGGGGATCAGGAGCATGCGGTCGTAGTGGGCCAGCAGCCATGCGAGGGCCACCTGGGACGCCGAGGCCTTGTGCTTCGCGGCGACCGAGGCGATGGCCGAGTCTTCCGCCAGTGCCCGGGGGCCGCCGGTGAACGCCGAGCCCAGGGGGTAGTAGGGGACGTAGGCGATGCCGTGCTCGCGGCACAGGTCGAGGACCGGTTCGTCCGTGCGGTTGGCGATGCCGTAGGCGTTCTGCACCGCGGCGATGTTGGTGATCTCCAGAGCCGCCTTGACGTTCTCGGCCGTGGCCGTGGAGAGGCCGATGAGGTCGATCTTGCCCTCGTCCCGCAGCTCGGTGAGGGTGCCGATCTGGTCGGCGAGCGGGACGGGGTCCGGGTCGGGGCCGCCGACGCCGAACCGCATGTTCACCAGGTCGATCCGCTCCAGCCGCAGGGTGCGCAGGTCCTGCTCGACCGTCGCGCGCAGCTCCTCCGGACGGGACGCCCGAATCCACGCCCCCTGACCGTCGCGGCGGCCGCCGACCTTCGTGGCGATGACGAGATCGTCCGGGTAGGGGTGCAGCACCTCGGCGATCAGCTCGTTCACGACGTCGGGGCCGTAGACCTGCGCCGTGTCGATGTGGTTGACGCCGAGGTCGACGGCGCGGCGCAGGACGGCGCGCGCCTCGTCCGGGTTCTTCGGCGGCCCCATGACGCCGGGGCCGGCGAGCTGCATCGCCCCGAAGCCGATGCAGCGGACGGTCCTGTCTCCAAGCTGCGAAGTCTGCGTGATGGTTGCGCTCATGGCTCGACTATGCGAGCGGTGCGCGCGGCCCCACGAGCGGACGCGGTTTCCTGGGACGCACAGACCCACCCTTATCGGCGCGCCTGGCGCATACCGTTGAGACATGGCCGCGAACGGTGAGCTGCGAGAGTTCCTGCGCACCCGGCGAGCGCGCGTCCGTCCCGAGGACGTGGGCATCGAGACCGGGGGCCGGCGCCGTGTGCCGGGTCTGCGTCGCGAAGAGGTCGCGATGCTCGCCGGGGTGAGCATCGACTACTACGTCCGCCTGGAGTAGGGACGCCGCCGTCTCCAGCCGTCCGACCAGGTGCTCGACGCGATCGCCCGTGCGCTGCGGCTGTCCGAGGTCGAGAGGCTGTACCTGCACAACCTCGTCCGGCCGGCCGCCGGCGCGTCCGAGCCCGGCGACCTGCGGCTCGCGCCCCTGGACGCGGGCGCACGGCTGATGCTCGACAGCCTCACGATCCCCGGCCTGATCGTCGACGTGCGGGGCGACGTCGACGCGATGAACCGGTTGGGACGCGCCCTGCTGGTGGGCCTCGAACCGATGCCGTCGCCGTCGTCGAACCACGCGCGCTGGCTGTTCCTGGACCCCGCGGCGCGGGAGCTGCTGACCGACTGGGAGATGAACGCGCGCGTGAGCGTCGGGGTGTTGCGCGAGGCCGCGGCCCGCCACCCCCGTGACACCAAGCTGCACGCGCTGATCGGTGAGCTGTCCGTCGCCAGCCCCGAGTTCCGCACCTGGTGGGCCGAGCACGAGGTCGACACGCGATGCCGCGGCCACAAGCGGTTCCGTCATCCCGTCGTCGGCGACCTCACCCTGCACGTCGAGGTGCTGCGGTTCCAGGACGGTGAGCGCTGGCTCTTCACCTACTCGGCCGACCCCGGATCACCCTCTGCCGAGGCGCTCCGGCTCCTCGGCACGTGGGCCGCCACCCAGGACGCCGAGAGTGAGGCCGGGCAGGACCGTCCCGCACCCGCGTCCGCGAGTAGCGTCAGGAACGGTCCCGCGTGTTGAGGCGGGCGGCCTGGCGGGTCAGGTGGTCGCGTTCGGCGAGGTTGGACGCCTTGCGGGCCGCCTCGGCGTAGAGCCGCGCCGCCGTCCCGATGTCCCCGGCGCGTTCGTGAAGGTAGGCCGCCACCGCCGTGTGACGGGGCAGAGAGTCGTCCAGCTCCGCGAGCGCCGCCAGCCCGGCGCGGGGGCCGCCGGCCTCGCCGACCGCCACGGCGCGGTTGAGCCGGACTATCGGGTTGTCGGTCAGGCCCGCCAGCTCGTCGTACCACTCGACGATCTGCACCCAGTCGGTCTCCTCGGCGGTGGGCGCGTCCGCGTGGAGCGCCGCGATGGCCGCCTGCGCCTGGTACTCGCCGAGCCGGTCGCGGGCGAGCGCGGCCTGCAGGATGGTGATCCCTTCAGAGATCATCCGGGTGTCCCACAGGCTCCGGTCCTGCTCGGCGAGGGGGATCAGGGAGCCGTCGGGCGCGGTCCGGGCGGCGCGGCGGGCGTGGTGGAGCAGCATGAGGGCCAGCAGCCCCGCGACCTCCGGGTGGTCGACCAGCGCGGCGAGCTGACGGGTGAGCCGGACGGCCTCGGCGGCGAGGTCGACGTCCCCCGAGTAGCCCTCGTTGAAGACCAGGTAGAGGACGCGCAGCACGGTGGCGACGTCGCCGGGCCGGTCGAAGCGCTCCCCGGACACCGCCCGTTTGGCGCGGCTGATCCGCTGCGCCATGGTCGCCTCTGGCACCATGTACGCCTCGGCGATCTGGCGGGTGGTCAGCCCGCCGACCGCGCGCAGCGTCAACGCCACCGCGGACGACGGCGTCAGCGACGGATGCGCGCACAGGAAGTAGAGCCGGAGCGTGTCGTCCGCCTCGGGCACCGGCCCGGGCGGCGGTTCGGCGTCGACGGCGTCCTCGCGGCGCCGGCGGGCGACCTCGGCCTTGGACGCGTCCAGGAACTTCCGCCACGCCACGGTGATCAGCCAGCCCCTGGGGTCGCGCGGCGGATCGTCCGGCCAGACGCGCAACGCCTCGACGAGCGCGTCCTGGACGGCGTCCTCGGCCGCCGCGAAGCCCGCTCCGCGGCGGACGAGGATCGCCAGGACGTGCGGGATGAGGCTCCTCAGCAGCGCCTCGTCCACCGGAAGGCTCACTCCGTGATCGTGGGCGGCTCGGTCAGGAACGGGCGCAGCTCCAGCCACTCGTGGATCGGCTCGCCGCCCGCCCCGGGCGCCGCCGACAGCTCGCCCGCCAGCTCGACGGCCCGCTCGTAGGAGTCGACGTCGATCACCATCCACCCGGCGATGAGGTCCTTGGTCTCGGCGAACGGCCCGTCGGTGACCGGCGGGCGGCCCTCGCCGTCGTACCGGACGAACGTCCCCTCGGGCGCGAGCGCCTGCGCGTCGACGAACTCGCCGGTCTCCTTCAGCCGGTCGGCGAAGTCGTTCATGTACTTCACGTGGGCCGAGATCTCCTCGGGCGTCCACCGGTCCATCGGGACGTCGTTCACCGCGGCGGGGGCACCCCGGTAGTGCTTGAGCAG
>DATCLF010000232.1:0-11544 GCA_036564055.1 Spirillospora sp. | reverse complement strand
GAGGCTCCAGCGTCCCGTCGGCGCGGCGCCGGACGCGGTACACCCCCGCGCCGTCGCCGGCGGCACCGGTGTAGCTGCCCACCCAGAAAGCCCGTTCGCTCACCGACACCTCTCTCTCACGCGACGCGCCCGCCCCCGGCTGAGGCGGCAGGGGCGAGCCTAGCCCGCCGCCGGACGGGCCCGGCGGCCGGTCAGGCACGCGCGGCGAGACGGGCGCGAAGCTCGGCGGCGGCGTCCACGAGCGCGCGCCACTCGCCGTCCTCGGCCTCGACCTGCCGGTGCGCGGTGAACAGGGGGTTCAGCTCGGCCTTGCGGTCACCGGCGTGGAGGCGGACGGTCTCCAGCATCTGCGGCACCGGGTCCTCCCCGCGCCGGCGTTCGAGGGCGGACATCACCTCGTCGAGGGCGGCGACCGGGTCGTGGGCCGGGACGGTGACCGCGCCCTCGCAGCGTGCGAGCTGCTCCTCGTAGCGGTCCTCCCAGAACTCCACGCGCCACCCCGGCCACAGCTCGTCCAGAGCGGGCACCAGCCCCGTGCAGGACGTTCCCACCCAGACGCCCGCCGTGCGGGCGGGGACGTCCACGTGGAGCCCGCTGACCGGAATGTCCCCCAGATCCTTCCGCGGGAGCCCGCCGGCGGGCGGCCGGTCCACCAGCCCAGGTCCCTGCGCAGGAGGGCGGATATGCCCACGGCTTCGGCCACGTCCCGGCACGGTCGCGCACGGTCCGCCTATGATCGCCGGATGGGAAAGGCGGGGCGGCAGGGGGACGTTCGGTGCTCGCCCCGCGAGGAGATGAGAGAGGCAATGTCAGATATAACCGAGTCGCCCGAATGGTCGGCGCTGGCCGGGCACCATGCGGAGATCGCCGGACGGCACCTGCGCGAGCTCTTCGCGGACGATCCGGGCCGTGCCGACCGGATGACCGTCACCGCGGGCGACCTCCACCTCGACTACTCCAAGCACCGCGTCACCGACGAGACGCTGAGGCTGCTGGTGGCCCTCGCCGAGCGCGCCGGGCTGCGCGACCGCATCGAGGCGATGTTCACCGGCGAGCACATCAACGTCAGCGAGGACCGCGCCGTCCTGCACACCGCGCTGCGGCTCCCGCCCGGCGAGGCGCTGACGGTGGACGGGCAGGACGTCGCCGCCGACGTGCACGCCGTCCTGGACAAGATGTCCGACTTCGCGAGGCGGGTCCGCTCGGGGGAGTGGAGGGGCTTCACCGGCAAGCCCATCACGACCGTCGTCAACATCGGCATCGGCGGGTCCGACCTCGGCCCCGCCATGGCCTACGAGGCCCTCCGCGACTACGCCGACCCGGGCATCACCTGCCGGTTCGTGTCCAACATCGACCCGGCCGACATCACCGGCGCGCTCGCCGGGCTCGACCCCGAGCGGACGCTGTTCGTCGTCAGCTCCAAGACGTTCGGGACGCTGGAGACCCTCACTAACGCCAAGGTGGCGCGGCGGTGGCTCGTCGAGCGCCTCGGCGACGACGCGGCCGTCGCGCGGCACTTCGTCGCGGTGTCGACCAACGCCGAGCGCGTCGCCGCGTTCGGCATCGACACCGCCAACATGTTCGAGTTCTGGGACTGGGTCGGCGGCCGCTACTCCTTCGACGGGGCCATCGGCCTCTCCCTGATGATCGCGATCGGCGGCGAGGCGTTCCGCGAGATGCTCGCCGGGTTCCGCGTGATCGACGAGCACTTCCGCACGGCGCCCTTCGAGGCGAACATGCCCGTGCTGATGGGCCTGCTCGGCGTCTGGTACACCGACTTCTTCGGCGCGCAGACCCGCGCCGTCCTGCCGTACGCGCAGCGCCTGTCGCGTTTCCCCGCCTACCTCCAGCAGCTCACGATGGAGTCCAACGGCAAGTCGGTGCGGGCCGACGGCGCGCCTGTCGTCGCGCAGACCGGCGAGATCTTCTGGGGGGAGCCCGGCACCAACGGCCAGCACGCCTTCTACCAGCTCCTGCACCAGGGGACGCGGCTGGTCCCGGCCGACTTCATCGGCTTCGCCGAGCCGTTCGAGGAGCCCCCGGCGGACGACGGGCCGGGCATGCACGACCTGCTGGTCGCGAACCTGTTCGCGCAGACCTCGGCGCTCGCGTTCGGCAAGACCGCCGAGGAGATCGCCGCCGAGGGGACGCCCGCGGAGCTCGTCCCGCACAAGGTCATGCCGGGCAACCGCCCGAGCAGCACAATCCTGGCGCCCAAGCTCACGCCGAAGACGCTCGGGGAGCTGGTCGCCCTGTACGAGCACATCGTGTTCGTCGAGGGGACGATCTGGGGCATCGACTCCTTCGACCAGTGGGGCGTCGAGCTCGGCAAGGTCATGGCCATGGACCTCGTCCCCGCGCTGACCTCCGCGGAGCCTCCGTCCACGGCGCCCGACCCGTCGACCGCCGCTCTCGTGCGCAGGTACCGCGCGCTGCGGGGCCGCACGACCTGATCCGGCTCTGGGCAGTGCGAGGGCCCGCCGGCGCACCGCCGGCGGGCCCTCGCACTGCTCTTCACACTGGGCGGGCCGAAGCCCGTATCAGGCTCGCGCGCCGGGCAGCGGGCCCTCGGCCCAGCCCTGCGACTCCAGGATGGCGCGGAACTCCCCGTAGGAGATGAACCCGTCGAGGTTGCTGTCCGCCTTCTCGAACCTGTCCTGGGTCTCGGCGCGCGTCCAGGACAACCCGAGCTCGTCCAGTACGAGCGTGAACTCCATCAGGTCGAGCTTCTCGTCGCCGCCGAGGTCCGCGCGTCTGAACACGGCAAGAAGGTCGTCCTCGGTCGGTCTCGTGGTCATCTCGCTCCTCTTCCGGTCCGATGTGGCCCGCATCATGTCATAGGGAACGAGCCGGACCATACGAGAAACGCCGCAGGAAGAGACGGGGTTCCCGGAGGGGGTTCCGGTCAGGCGTCACAGGCCGGGTTCGCGCCCGCCCGTAAGCTCGGGGACGCGGTGGCGGTACCGCTCCAGCAGCGCGGCGTTCACCTCGTCGCCGCCGGGGACGTTCGCGCTGGTCCAGCGCGGCAGCTCCACGCCCCGGTCGGCCGCGAGGTCGTCGAGGGCGGCCAGCACCCGCGACCACGCGTACGCGGCGAGGATCGTGGAGACCGCCGCCGTCCGCGGCGACCCGGGCGGGTACAGCACGTCGCCGGGCGGGACGCGGGTGTCCAGCACGATCCGGGCGTGGTCGGCGAGCGTCGTGTCCGCCCGCGCCGCGGCCCCCCGCGAGGCCCGCGCCGACGTCAGCGCGATCACCGGGACGCCCCGCGCCGCGCACTCCGCGGCGATCTCGACCGGGTAGGGGTTGCGGCCGCTGGTGGAGAACACCACCGCCACGTCGGGCGGCGCCGGCGCGGCCGCGGCGGCCACGGCCCGCCCCACCCCCTCCTTCCGCTCGACGCGGGTGCTGCGCACGGCGTCGTCGAGCGGGAGGACGCCGGGGTCCCACATCGGGCGGACCGCGGCGAGCCCCCCGGCCCGGTAGAACGTCTCGCACACCAGCGCCAGCGAGTGCCCGGCTCCGCCGACGTGCACGATCCCGTCGGACTCGATCGACTCCAGCAGCAGCGCGGCGGCGTCCCCGACCGCCTTCCCGGAGACGGCGTCGAGATCGTCCAGCAGTTCGCGCACCCGGCGGGGGAACGACCGGGGGGCGTCAGGCATCGGGCAGGGCCTCCTTCAGGGTCCGGGCCAGGTCGTCCTCCCCCGGCGCGGCGCGCAGCCGGCCGGCCAGCCCGTCCGACAGCGCCCGCGCCAGCGCCGACAGCGTGCCGACGTGGGCGTCGGGGTCGGGCGTGCAGAACGCGAGCAGCAGGTCCACCGGGTCGTTGTCGGGATGGCCGAACGCGACGGGCGACGCCAGGCGGGTCACGCCGACGCCGACGGCGAGCCCGCCGTCCTCGGGCCGGGCGTGGACGAGCGCGAGCCCCTTGGTCAGCACGATGTACGGGCCGTTCTCCTCGACCACCCGGACGCACGCGTCGGGGTAGCCCGCGCCGGCGGCGCCGGCGTCGACCAGCGCGGAGGCGGCCGCGCGGACCGCCTCCCGCCAGTCGGACGCCTCGACCGCGCCGCGCGCCGTCACGACGGTCACGGCAGCCAGCCCTTCTCGGCCAGCCGCTCCCGCAACTGGCCCGCGAGGCCGTCCTTGTCCATGAAGTCGCTGATGGTGATCACGATGGGCGCGAGATCGGCGATCTCGCTGGTGTGCATGCCCTGGCCGATCACCACGTCCGGCGTCATCCCGCGCGCCGTGGACACGTCGGTGTTCTCCACCCGGGCGTCCACGCCGAGGGAACGCAGCGCGTCCTCGGCCGTCATCTTGAGCATCAGGCTGGAGCCCATCCCGACGCCGCAGACGGCGAGGACCTCCAGTCGCCTGTCGAGTGCCATCTCGCTCCTGTTCTCTTCGTGCCGGCGGCCGCCGTGAGTCATGCGGTCCCGGTCATGTCCTCCGGTCGTGTGTCCGGCCGTCCGGTCCCGTGTCAGGTGGTCGCGGGGCTCTTGTCGTCCGTACCCTCCGCGGCCGCCCGGCGCTTCTCGGCGCGGCCGAGCACCAGCAGCGTCACGACCGTGGCGGCGATCGACACGACCGGCACCAGCCAGATCGAGCGGTCGCCGACGATCGGGTCGGTCGCCTCCAGCAGCCAGGCGATGGCGTACCAGTCGGGGTCGGCGAGGGTGGCCAGCTCGGGCGCGGTCCGCTCGTACAGGCCCCAGGTGACGGCCTGCCCCAGCGCGAGGATCAGACCGGTGATCACGCCGCCGAGCACGGCGCCGCGCCACCCGGCCACCACGTTGCCGAACAGCCCGGCCGCGCCGCCCACGAAGAACAGCATGATCATGGGCGGGGCGAGGGTGAACCAGCTCGCGAACAGGCCGAGGCAGACGAGGAACACCACGGTGGAGGCCACGAACCCGACCATGACGGCCGTCGGCGCGACCGGGAACACGGTCGGCGCGTCGAGCGCCGGGCGGGTGCCGGGGATGACCCGGTCGCTGAACCCCTTGAACGCGGGGACGATCTCGGCGAGGAACATCCGCACGCCGAACAGCAGGATCGCGATGCCGCCGGCGAACCGGAGGCCGACGAGCAGCGCCCACACCCACGGGGACAGCTTGTCGTCCATCTCGGCCGCGGCCTTGGCGACCACGTCGCCGTCGGCGAACGCCACCGCCACCAGCATGATCACCGAGATGATCAGCGCGGTGCTGACGTTGATGTCCTTGAAGAACGACAGCTGGCGCGGCAGCGTCAGCTTCTCGGTGTCGTGCTTGTCGCGGCTGCCGAGCGGGCGGGCGGCATAACCGGTGATCAGGCACGCGAGCGAGCTCGTGTGCGCGAAGCCGAACCGGTCGTCCGGCATGACGCGGCGCATCAGCGGGCGCATCCACAGCGGCTGGAGCGTCCAGTAGGCGGCGACGAGCCCGGCCCCGCACAGCACGAGCGTGAGCTGGTCGGCGCCCGGGGCGATCGTCACCAGCGACGCGACGGTGACCGTGCTGATCCAGAACATCAGGTGCCCGGTCAGGTACAGGTACCGGGCCGCCGGGAAGATCCGCACGATCAGCACGTGGACGAGGAACGCGACCGTGATGACCAGCGCGATCGTCCCGCCCTGGTCGGCGAGGAAGTCGGCGAGGGTGTTGTCGGCCTTGGGCGGCGTCGTCCCCATCGCGCTGGCGAGGACGGTCTGGAAGCTCGTCAGCCCGCCGGTGAAGACCTCCACGCCGATGAACAAGATGACAACGCCGATCGTGGCGCGCAGCGCGCCGCCGAGGACGTCCTCCAGCCGCTTGCGCTGCAGGATGAGCCCGATGAGCGTGATGAGCCCGATCAGGATGGGCACCTGGCCGAACACGTTGTCGGCCACGAACGTGAGGATGTCCTTGATGACGTCCATGGTGCAGTCGCCTCACATCTCCGGGGGTGAGTGGGTGCGCGCTGTCCCCCGTCAGCGCGGAGCGTGCGCCCCGGCGGAACCAGGGTCGGTCGGCCGTCTCACGGGCCGAGGCTCGGTGGGTCGGTGGGTCGGTGGGTGCGCGGGTCGGTGTGCGTGCTCAGTGGGTGCGGGTCGGCGGGGTGCGGGTCAGTGGTCGGGGGGTCGCAGGTCGAGCTCCAGGCGGTACCGGTCGCCGCGGTAGATCGACCTGACGTATTCGAGGGGACGGCCGTTCTCGTCCCTGGTGATCCGCTCGAACAGGAACGCCGGCATGTGCACCGGCACGCCCAGCTCGGCGGCCTCCTCGGCGGTGGTGACGGTCGGCTCGATCGTCTCGGTGCCCGAGGCGATGACGATGCCGTTGCCGCGAAGCAGCTCGTAGAACGATCGCCCCTCCAGGTCCTGGCGGCGCAGGTCCGGCAGCAGCGACCGCGGCAGGTACAGGGTCTCGATGGCCATCGTGCTGCCGTCGGCGAGCCGGAGCCGCCGAATGGTAAATACCTCTTCGGTGGGCGAGAGGGAGAGCCGCCTGCCGATCCGCGCCCCCGCGGACTCCGTGCGGAACGACAGGACGCGCCCTCCCGGCTTCATGCCGCGCTTGAGCATGTCCTCGGTGAACGACGTCATGGTCAGCGGGACGGCGATCCGGGGTTCGGCCACGTAGGTGCCGCTTCCGTGCCGCCGCTCCAGCAGACCCTCGGCGACGAGACCGTCGATGGCCTGGCGCAGCGTGGGCCGGGAAACGCCGAGCTCGTCGGCCAGCCGCCGCTCCGACGGCAGGGCGTCGCCCACCTCGAGACCGTCCAGCATCGCGAGCAGCTCGCGGCGGACCGCCTGCCGTTTCGTTCGCCCGGACGGGCTCTCGCGGGCGGATCGCACGCCGCTCACCTCCCTTTGATGCTGATCCTGTCGTCGCACACCGTATGTCCCATTATGGCGACTGGTCAATACCACTTTGGCGATGTTTGCCGTGGTCGCGTGCGTGGCGGCGGCCTAGCGTCGCGGATGACCGCCGCGACCGCGCCGGAACCGCGACCGGCCGCCGCCGGAGAGGCCGACACGAGACGACCGGGAGGAGAAGACCCGGTCGAGAGGACCGGAAGGCCAGAAAGGCTGAGACATGCGCATGTCCGTACGAGGCGCCCTGGCGCTGACGCTTCCGCTGATCCTGCCCGCGGCCCTGGCGGCCGCCCCGGCCCACGCGGGCCCGCCCGGCGCGAGGGACGGCTGGCGCCTGGTCGCCGCGGAATCGTTCGACCGTCACCTGGACAGCACGAAGGCGCCGTGGAGGCGGGACGACGACGGCCCGTCCAGCCCCTACAACGTCGACATGTACGACAACGACGGCGCCTACTTCGACACCGTGGGCGGCCCGGCGTTCCGCGAGCAGCTCGCCAAGATGAAGGCCTACCGGCAGTCGTTCACGTTCGGCAGGGGCGGCTGGCTCACCGCCGAGCTCGCCGCCCGCGACGCCGACGGCGACGGGAGACCCGACCGGCCTCCGACGCTCATCTCCCGCGGGGGCGTCGCGCACCTGGAGGAGCCCGACCACCAGGCGGGGATCGTCATCCGCTCGACCCGCGACCTGCCCGCCGAGTACCGGGTGGAGGCGACCCTGCGCGGCGTGGAGTTCGGCGGGCGGCGCGAAGGCTCCTGGGACTACCCCGACGGGCGGATCAACGGGTACTCGCCCGACGGCTGCAAGACCAACTTCCCGTGGGCCTCGGGCGGGGACTTCTCCCGTCCCGAGTGCGAGTGGGCCGACGTCCGCACCGACTCCAACGGGTTCTACTACATGTCGATCATGGACTACCGGCGGGTCGCGCCCCGCAACAACATCTTCATCCACGCCCATCGCAAGGTCGCGATGGACGGCTACAACCGCTACAAGTACACCGGCTCGGGCCTCCTCTACTGCAACCCGGCCACCGGCGAGTACGAGCCCTACTCAGCGGGCACGGGCAACGGCGTCAACGCGCTCTTCATGACCGACGACCGCCGCTACCCGACGATGCCGGGCACCGAGTACCTCATGGAGACCGAGTGCGGGTTCCGCAAGGGCGGCGCGATCGTCTCGGCCGTCGACCTGAGGCCGGAGCTGCTGCCCGGCGAGCCCTACACGTTCGCGATCGAACGACGGGACGGCGCCTACACGATGGAGATGTCCGGGGTCTTCGCGCACGTCGGGCGGGCGACGTTCCGCTACACGCGCGCCTTCGTCCAGGACGGCGAGCCCATCTGGCACTACAACCAGCGGCCGGACGAGTACGACGGCCGGTTCAACGCCGACTGGACGTGGGAGGGGCCGGGAGGCACCCTCACCGACCACGACACCTGGCCCGCCGGATCCGCCTACCCGGACCGGTTCATGATCGGCGACCCGCACATGAATTTCTACGAGGGACATGCGCGGGTCGACGACATCCGGCTGTACGTTCCGGAGTAGACGCGATTGTCGAACGTGCGGGGCACGGGCCCGGAAGGGACGGGCCCGGCGCCCCGTACCGGGGGGCCTCGTGACACAGCAGACCGCTCCGGGCCTGCCGCCGCAGCCCTCCCTCGCCGACCCCTGCGCCGAGCGCGGGCCGGCGGGGGAGCGGCTCCGCGGCGACGGGGAGGGCCCGGCGCCCGCGCTGGACGTGTTCCTGTCCGGCCGGGTCTTCATGGACATGATCTTCACCGGGCTGCCGGGTCTGCCGCCGCCGGGCACCGAGCTCGTCACCGACGGGCTCGGCTCGGCCCCCGGCGGCGTCGCCAACATCGCGGTCGCGATGAGCCGTCTCGGCCTGCGGGTCGGGCTGTCGGCGCCCTTCGGCGACGACATGTTCGGCGCCTACCTGTGGCGGACCCTCGCCGAGCAGGAGGGCGTCGACCTGCGGCTGTCGCGGAGGGTCCCCGGCTGGTCGACCCCGGTGACGGTGTCGATGGCCTACGACTCCGACCGCAGCATGGTGACCTTCGCCCGTCCCGTCCCCGGCCCCGTGGACGACCTGGTGGGCGCGCCGCCGCCGTCGGCCCGGGCGTGCTTCGTCGACGTCGACCGGCCGGTGCCGCCGTGGGTGCCGGCGATGCGCGAGCGCGGCGCGCTGGTCTTCGGCGACCTCGGCTGGGACCAGACCGGCGCCTGGCCCTCGGAGGTCCTCGACCGGCTCGGCCACGTGGACGTGTTCCTGCCGAACGCCGCCGAGGCGATGGCCTACACGCGCACGGACACGCCGGAGGCGGCCGCCGAGGCCCTGACGTCCCGCGTCCCGGTCGTGGCGGTCAAGCTCGGCGCCGACGGCGCCCTCGCGATCGACGCGACCGACGGCGAGCGGGCCAGGGTCGACGCGCTGCCGGTCGAGGCGCTCGACCCGACCGGGGCGGGGGACGTGTTCGCCGCCGGGTTCGTGTTCGGCACCCTCGCCGGCCTCCCGCTCGTCGAGCGGCTCCGGTTCGCCAACCTGTGCGCGGGCCTGTCGGTGCGCCACCACAGCGGCTCGCTGGGCTCGCCCTGCTGGGGGGAGATCGCCGCGTTCGGCGAGTCGGGCGAGGTCCCCGAGTCGATCCTCGCGGACTACGCGTTCGTGGTCCCGTTCATCCCGGACGCGGCGGCCGACTCGGCGGTCCGCGCCGAACCCACGCTGCGCACCGAGTGAGCCGGACCGCCCCAGAGCGCGACGGGGTTCCAGGGGGTCGCCCCGTGGAGAGCACAAGGGGAGCGGGTCGCCTGATCGGCGGGGCTTACGATCTCGGGATGAGCGGTGTGTACGCGATCAGCGACCTGCACGTCGGGTTCCCGGAGAACCGGGAGTTCGTCGAGGGGCTGCGGCCCGAGTCCCCCGGAGACTGGCTCATCGTGGCCGGAGACGTCGCCGAGCTCGTCTCCGACATCGAGTGGACCCTGCGCACCCTGAGCGAGCGGTACGCCACGGTGATCTGGACCCCCGGCAACCACGAGCTGTGGACGGTCAAGAACGACCCGGTCTCGCTGCGCGGGGAGGCCCGCTACCGCAGGCTCGTGGAGATCTGCCGGGACCTCGGCGTCCACACACCCGAAGACCCGTATCCGGTGTGGGAGGGCGAGGGCGGCCCCGTGACGCTCGCACCGCTGTTCCTCCTGTACGACTACACGTTCCGGCCGGAGGGCGCGTCGACCAAGGAGGAGGCCCTGGCGATCGCGCACGAGGCCGGTGTCGTGTGCACCGACGAGGTGTACCTGCACCCGGATCCGTATCCGACACGGGACGCCTGGTGCGATGCCCGGATCGCCTACTCCGAGTCGCGTCTCGCCGCCCTCCCGCCGGGAACGCGGACCGTGCTGATCAACCACTGGCCGCTCGTCCGGGAACCCACCCGCGTCCTCTGGTACCCCGAGTTCGCCCAGTGGTGCGGCACCGAACGCACCGCCGGCTGGCACGAACGGTTCGGCGCGGTCTCGGTCGTCTACGGGCACCTGCACATCCCCCGCACGATCTGGACCGGCGGCGTCCCCCACATCGAGGTCTCGGTGGGCTATCCGCGCGAGTGGCGCACGCGGGGCACGGCGCCGCGCGGGCCGCGCCGCATCCTGCCCGACCCCGAGACCGGCTGACCGCCGATGTCGCTTCACCGAGGCGCCGGACGCCGGAGCGCTCCAGGGCCGCTCGCGGACGCCACGGCGCGGCGGGAGGCGGCCTCCATCTCACGCGGACGGCCGGAACGGCGGCCGTGTCCTGCTCGGGCCGCAGTCTTGTCCGTGCGGGCGCCTCGCCCGCACATCCGCCGCCGGCGGGCACCGGCCGCCGTGCGTGCGGCTAGCGCCGCGCCCGGACGCCGGGGATCATGCCGCCGGTGGCGAGCGCCAGCAGGCGGTCCGCCGCCTCCGGGTCGTGCTCGGTGACCGTCGCGATCGCGCCGGTGAGCCGGAGGGCGTCGATGAACGCGGCGTCCGGCGGCACGTCCCCGGACCGCTGGGCGCGGGCGAACAGCGCCTCGCCGGCCTCGCGCACCTCCCGCGACGCCTCCGGCCGGTCGTCGCGCAGCGACACCACGGCCGCGGCCGCCATCCCGCGGAACGCCGTCACCCGCGTGACGAACTCCCGCAGCCACTCCATCAGGGCGTCGCCGGGGGACGGGGAGACCAGCAGCTCCCGCGCCTTCGCGGCGAGCTCGGCGTAGCCGTCGGCGAGCATGGCCTCGAGGAGGTCCTGCCGCGTCGGGAAATGGCGGTAGAGCGTCCCGATCCCGACGCCGGCGTGCCGGGCGATCCCCTCCAGGGACGCGTCGGCGCCGTCGCGCCGGAACATCTCCCACGCCGCGGTGATCAGCCGCGCCCGGTTGCGGCGCACGTCGGCGCGTATCGTCCGGACGGGCGGCTTGGGCGAGTCGTCGCTGGTCACCTCGGTCGTCGGTCCTTCCCGGCGGGTCTGCAGGCCGTGCGGTCGGGGGTGTCCGCGGCTCTGTTTTGGAACGGTCCCTCGATGGTAGCCGCGCGCCTTCGCGCAGGTCGCCGGGGGGAGGGGCGAAACCCGCCGCGGCCCGTGCCGCGGCGGGTTCCGGAGATCTCACAGGCCGGCCCGGGCCTCCGCCGGAGGCCGAGCCCGCCCGTCAGCCGCCGCCGGCGGGAGTGACCGGAAGGT
>DATCLF010000231.1:0-5200 GCA_036564055.1 Spirillospora sp. | reverse complement strand
GGACTACCCGCTCTGCGACCTGCACGTCGCGATCAGCGTCCCGTACGCCAACAGCAACCCCGACCGCCTGCCCGTCGAGCCGTCGTCGAGCGCGCTGCGCGCCTTCGAGGAGAAACTCGACCGGCTCGGCGACCGGGCGGTCCTCGCCGTCCACGAGACCGGCGACGGGCTGCGGGTCTTCCACCTGTACGCGAACCCGGACTCGGGGGTCGTCTCCGAGCTCGACCAGCTCGCCGCCGGCTGGCCCGAGGGCAAGGCCAAGGTCGCCTCCACCAGCGACCCCGGCTGGCGGGCCCTCGCGCCCTACCAGCCCTGACCCCAACCAGCCCTGACCCCTTCCGGCCCTGACGTCGCCTGACGAGAACTACGGCGGGCCCTGACGTGCGTCCCGCCCGAACGGCGACGCCGGCGCGGGACGCGGGTCAGCCGACGCCCGCGCGGCGGGCGCGTTCGACGACGGGCCCGATGACCTCGGCGAGGGCCTTCACGTCGTCCTCGGTGGAGGTGTGGCCGAGGCTGAAGCGCAGGGAGCCGCGGGCCAGTTCCGCCCCCGCCCCCATCGCGATGAGCACGTGGCTGGGCCGGGAGACGCCCGCGGAGCACGCCGAGCCGGTCGAGCAGGCGATGCCGTGCGCGTCCAGCAGCATGAGCAGGGCGTCGCCCTCACAGCCGGGGAAGGAGAAGTGCGCGTTCCCGGGCAGCCGGTCGACGGGGTCGCCGTTGAGGATCGCGTCGGGCACGGCGGCGCGGACCGCCTCGATCAGCCGGTCGCGCAGCTCGGCGAGGCGCCGGGCCTCGGCCTCCCGGCGCGCGGACGCGACCTGCACGGCCGCCGCGAACCCGGCGATCGCGGGCACGTCGAGCGTCCCGGACCGGACGTCGCGTTCCTGCCCGCCGCCGTGCAGCAGCGGCACCGGGTCGAGGAAGACGGGCTCGGCCGGCTTGGCCAGCAGCAGCGCGCCGACGCCGATGGGGCCGCCGAGCTTGTGCCCGCTGATCGTGAGCGCCTGCGCGCCGCTCGCCTCGAACCCGACGGGCAGCGTCCCGGCGGCCTGGACCGCGTCGGTGTGCAGCGGGACCCCGCACTCGCGGGCGGCGGCGGCGAGCTCCGCGACGGGCTGGACGGTGCCGACCTCGTTGTTGGCCCACATCACCGTCACGAGCGCCACGTCGTCGCCGGAGCCCAGCGCCTCGCGCAGCGCGTCGACGCGGACGCGTCCGCGCTCGTCCACCGGGATCCAGTCGACCCGCGCGCCCTCGTGGTCGGCGAGCCACTGCACCGCGTCGAGGACGGCGTGGTGCTCGACCGCGCCGGCGAGGACGCGGTCGCGGGCGGGATCGGCCGCGCGACGGGCCCAGTACAGTCCTTTGACGGCGAGGTTGTCGGCCTCGGTGCCGCCGGAGGTGAACACGACTTCGCTCGGGCGGGCGCCGAACGCCTCGGCGATGATCTCCCGGGACTCCTCCACGACCCGGCGGGCGCGCCTTCCCACCGCGTGGAGCGAGGAGGGATTGCCGAGTTCGCGAAGCTGCGCGGTCATCGCCTCGATGGCCTCGGGCAGCATCGGGGTCGTCGCCGCATGGTCGAGGTAAGTCACCACGGGGTCAACAGTATCCACGGCGCCGGTGTTCCCGGCCGGTGCCCGCATGGCCGGGGACGCCCGGGGAATGCGCCCGACATGCCGGGCGTTTCGCTTATGTACCGTCCAGACGGTACAGTGAAGCGGTCATGACCAGAGAAGACCTCCTGGACGCCGCCGAGGCCGTCCTTTCCGAGGAGGGCACCCAGGCGCTGACGCTCAGCGCGGTCGCCGAAC
Organism: Spirillospora sp.; assembly: GCA_036564055.1. Taxonomy (GTDB): domain Bacteria; phylum Actinomycetota; class Actinomycetes; order Streptosporangiales; family Streptosporangiaceae; genus Spirillospora. The sequence goes on along the minus strand of DATCLF010000231.1, from coordinate 3,383 downwards.
GCGCGGGCGTCAGCAAGGGAGGGCTTCTCTACCACTTCCCCACCAAGAACGCGCTCGTCAAGGCGATGGTCGCGAGGGTCATCGATGAGTTCGACGACCTGATCGACAGCTACGTCGCCTCCTACGGGGGCGGGCCGGGCTCCTACACCCGCGCCTACGTCGAGGCCACGTTCGAGATCCTGACCGGCGAGGCCCGCGCCTACCGGCGCTGGTCGGCCATCACGGCCGCCGCGGCGGACCCGGAGCAGGCCGAACCCCTCAACGAGGCGATGCGGCGGTGGCACGGGCGCGACCCCGCCGACGACCCCGACCCGGGCCTCGCGGCGATCGTCCGCCTCGCGGCCGAGGGGCTTTGGGAGGTGGTGAGCCATGACCCGGCGCTGTACGACGCCGACCAGCTCGAAGCCCTGAGGCGGCGGCTCCTCGGCCTTCTGGAGCGATGACGCCCCGCCGGCGTCCGCGCCGCCCCGCCTGAGCACCGTCGACGCCGCCTGAACGGTCCACCACTCCGGACCCTCGGGGTCTGGAGCGTTTCCTGACGTCCGTCACACCACCGGGGTGCGCCCCACCGAGCCCAGAGAGAGGTGATTCATGCTGTCCCGCGCACGCTGGGGAACGTTCCTGACCTTCGCGCTCGCAGGTCTGCTGACCGGAGTGTGGGTCACACGCCTGCCCGCTCTGGCGGTCAAGTTCGGAGCGAGCGAGGGCGAGGTCGGGATCGTCGTCCTCGCCTGGGGGATCGGCGCGATCGCCGCCATGCAGCTGCTCGGCGGGCCGATGTCCCGGTTCGGCAGCCGTGCCGTGCTGCGCGTCGCGCTGCCGCTGACCTCGCTGTCGTTCGCGGCCGTGGCGCTCGCACCCGGCTACGGGACGCTGCTCGCCGCCGTCGTGCTGTTCGGGATGACGTTCGGTGTCACCGACATCGCGATGAACGCGCAGGGCAGTGCCGTCGAGCGGGCCTACCGCCGGTCCGTCATGAGCGGCATGCACGCCGGCTGGTGCGTCGGCGCGGTGAGCGGCGGCGTGTTCGGCGTCACCACGGCGGCGGCCGGTCTCGGGTTCACCACGGCGATGCTGATCGCCGCGCTGCTGTCGCTTCCCGCCGGTCTCGCGCTCGGCCGCACCTACCTGCCCGACCCGCCCCGCCCGGCGACCGGCGCCGCCTCGGGGACGGGACGCCGCCGTCGCCGCATGCCCGCCGCGGTGTACCTGATCGGCGTGCTCGCGTTCCTCGCGTTCATGACCGAGGGGTCGATCGCCGACTGGAGCGGGCTGTTCCTGCACGAGGCGCTGGGCGCGGACGAGGCCGTCGCCGCGGCCGGTTACCCGGTGTTCGAGCTGGCCATGCTGTTCGGCAGGCTCGTCGGCGACCGGATCCGGATGCGCGTCGGCACCCGGCGGCTGCTGACCGGCGCCGGGCTCGGCACCGCGGCCGCCATGACCGTCGTCGTCCTGTCCCCGGGCCCGGCCGTCGCGATCGCGGGGTTCTTCGCGACCGGGCTCGTCGTCTGCACGGTCGTCCCGACGGCGATCTCCCTGGCGGGCACCGCCGCCCCGGACCGTCCCGCCGCGGCCCTCGCCCAGGTCGGGGCGATGGGGTACGGCGGCCTGCTGCTCGGGCCCGTCGTGGTCGGCTTCCTGGCGGAGGCGACGTCGCTGCGGGCCGGCGTGGGCTCGGTGATCGTCCTCGCGCTGCTGATCGCCGCCGGCTCCCACTTCGTCCGGCTCCGCGCCACCGTGGACATCGCCGCGCAGGCGACGTCCGTCACGGAGCGCGCCGCGGAACCGGCCGCCGGACCGGCCGCGGAGCAGACCGCGGAACCCGCCGGGACGCCCGCGCAGGAGGACCGCGCACGGCCGCGGTACCCCGCGGACGGCGATCCCGGCGACACCCTGCCCGAGCCCCTCGCGGTCTGATCGCCCGCGCACGCCGAAGGCCCCGGCGACCGAGGGTCGCCGGGGCTCACCCGCCGAGGGTCACTTGCGCTTGTTGATCTCCTCGGTGAGCTGCGGCGCGACCTGGAACAGGTCGCCCACCACGCCGAAGTCGACGAGCTCGAAGATCGGCGCCTCGGGGTCCTTGTTGATGGCGACGATGGTCTTCGAGGTCTGCATGCCGGCCCGGTGCTGGATGGCGCCGGAGATGCCGACCGCGATGTACAGCTGCGGCGAGACGGTCTTGCCGGTCTGGCCGACCTGGAACGAGTGCGGGTACCACCCGGCGTCGGTCGCGGCGCGGGACGCGCCGACCGCACCGCCGAGCGCGTCGGCCAGGTCCTCGATGATCCGGAAGTTCTCGGCGCTGCCGACGCCGCGGCCGCCGGACACGACCACCGCCGCCTCGGTGAGGTCGGGGCGCTCGCCCTTCTCCTGGACGACCTTCTCGACGATCCTGGCGCCCTTGTCGGCGTCCGACAGCGTCACCGACACCTGCTCCTCCACCGGGCTGGCGGGGGACGCCTCGGGGGCCACCGCGTTCGGCCGGACCGCGATGATCGGCGTGCCGGTCCGCACCCGGGCGTGCGCGATGATCGCGCCGCCGAAGATGGAGTGCTCGCCGACGAAGCCCTCACCGACGTCCACGACGTCGGTGAGCACGCCGGAACCGGTCTTGACCGCGAGCCGCCCGGCGACCTCCTTGCCCTCGGCGGTCGCGGGGATCAGCACCGCGGCCGGGGACTTGTCCGCGACGAGCTGCGCCAGCAGTGCGGCCTTCGGGGCGACGACGTAGGAGAGCAGCTCCTCGTCGGCGGCCACGTAGACCTTCGCCGCGCCGTACTCGCCGAGCCTGTCCTTCGCGTTCTCGTGGCCGGGGCCGATCCAGACCGCGGCGGCCTCGCCGAGCCGGTTCGCCAGCGTCAGCAGTTCGAGCGTGACCTTCTTGACCTCACCGTCGACGTGGTCGACGAGGACGAGAATCTCCGCCATGGTTCGTTGAATCCCCTTCCCCGGTCAGATGAACTTCTTCGACGCGAGGAACTCGGCGATCCGCGCGCCGCCGTCGCCCTCGTCGGTAACGATCTCGCCCTTGGTGCGCGGCGGCGCCTCGGCGAAGTCGACCACCTCGGTGGCGGCGTTGGCGAGGCCGACCTGCGAGGGGTCGATGCCGGCGTCGGCGAGGCCGAGCGTCTCGACCGGCTTCTTCTTGGCCGCCATGATCCCCTTGAACGAGGGGTAGCGCGGTTCGTTGATCTTCTCGACGACGCTGACGACCGCCGGCAGGCTCGCCTCGACCCGGTCGAAGCCGTAGTCGGTCTGCCGCTGCGCCTTGATGGTCGTCCCCTCGATCTCGACCTTGTTGGCGAGCGAGACCTGCGGGACCCCGAGCCGCTCGGCGAGCATCGCGGCGAGCACGCCGGTGCGCGCGTCGGTGGACTCCGAGC
>DATCLF010000230.1:0-20104 GCA_036564055.1 Spirillospora sp. | reverse complement strand
GTCCTGTACGGCGTGTGCCGCGCCGTGGGGGCGGTCCGGTCGCGGCGCGGGTGGACGGCCCGCCGGAACGCCCCAGACGCGCGTCCGGTCCCGTCATGAGCCTCTCCAGAAGATCTTTTGACGCCCGCCCGGTGTCCATGCGCCGGGCGGGCGCCGCACGCCGTGTGGCGTTCCGGACATGCCGGACCCGCGTTCGCCATGACCTTGCCGTTCGCTGACCGGGGCATGGGCATCACACGCCGGGCGCGAGGGCATCAACAGGGCTCTTGCGACTTTCGTGCGATTGGGGGACGCGATGTGGGATTTCGCGGGCCGGGACACCGCGATCGACATGGGCAGCGCGACCGTCCGTATGCATGTCAAGGGCCGCGGGATCGTCTGCCGGGAGCCCTCGCTCCTCGCCCGGTGCCGGCGCACCGGGCGGATCCTCGCGCTGGGCGTCCCCGCGCAGGAGATGGCGGGGCGCAACCCGGACGTGACGCTCGTCCGGCCCGTCCGCGAGGGCGCACCGACCGAGACCGACGCGGCGGAGTACATGATGCGGGCACTGGTCCGCCGCCACCACAGGCGCCACTACACCGCCCGCCCCCGGATCGTCATGACGGTGCCGAGCGGGCTGAGCTCCGTCCACTACCGGGCCCTGCGGTTCTCGGCCTACCAGGCGGGGGCCCGGCGCCTCACGCTGCTGCCGACCCCGATCGCCGCGGCGATCGGGATGGGCATGACCTCGGCCCTGCGGTCCGACATCGCCGTCGTCGCCACCATCGGCGCGGAGGTCACCGACGTCGGCGTCATCGCGTTCGGCGGGCTCGTCACCTCCCACACCGCGTTCGTCGGAGGGCGGGACCTGGACCGCGCCATCGTCGAGCTCGTCCGGCGCGAACACCAGGTGGCGCTGTCACGGTCCGCGGCCGAGGCCGCCAAGCTGGAGGTCGGCGCGGTGCCGCCGCTCGGACGGCGCACGGTGCGGCAGACCGAGGTGAACGGACGCGACATCAGGACGGGCATGCCGCGCTCCGTGGTGCTCACCACCGTCGACGTCGGCCGGGCCATCGCCGCTCCCGTCACCCGGATCGTCGACGCGATCGGCGAGGGCGTCAGCGGCTGCTCACCGGAGATCGCCGGCGACCTGCTCAGCGTCGGCGTCACCCTCACCGGGGGATGCGCCATGCTGCCCGGCCTGGAACGCCTCATCCAGGACCGGACCGGCCTGGCCGCGCGCATCGGGGACGAGACCGGCGACGCCGCGGTGCTCGGCGCCGGCGAGATGCTCCGGGCGACCCGCGCGCAGGAACGGCCCGCCCGCGACACCTCCCCGCACCCCCGGCTGCTGACGACCCTGCCCGAGTTCGAGTACTGACGGACGTTCGAGTATTGAGGGACGACGGCCGCCCGCCCGACATCGCCCTGGTCCGGGCAGCGCTCAGGTGGACAGCGCTCAGGCGGACACAGCGCAGCGCTCAGGTGGACACAGCGCAGCGCCCAGGTGGAACGGCGCGGGTGGCACAACCCTGCACAGAGCGCGGGCGCACCGTCCGGGGCCGCTCCGGGCGGTGCCCGCGCCCGCGAGTGCCGTGATCGGCCTCCCAGCTAGGATCCCGTCATGAGCGACGCACCCGACCTCGAAGGACCCGGTACACCGCGCCTGGAGGAAGTCTCCGACGGGGTGTTCGCCTACATCCAGCCTGACGGCACCTGGTGGATCAACAACACGGGGTTCCTCGTCGGCTCGCGCGGCGTCACCAGCGTGGACTCCTGCTCCACCGAGCGCAGGACCCGCGCCTACCTGGAGGCGATCCGGTCGGTCACGGACCGTCCCGTCCGGACGCTGGTCAACACCCACCACCACGGCGACCACACGTTCGGCAACTACCTGTTCTCCGGCGCGACCATCGTCGGCCACGAGGGGACCCGCGAGGGCGCGTTCGCCTGGGGCAAGCCGTTCGACGAGCCGTTCTGGACGAAGGTCGACTGGGGCGACGTCGAGATCGAGCCGCCGTTCCTCACCTACACCGACGGCGTGACCCTGTGGGTGGACGACCTGCGCTGCGAGGTCCGGTACGTCGGCGCGCCCGCGCACACCACCAACGACTCGATCGTGTGGATCCCGGAGCGGCGGGTTCTGTTCTGCGGCGACCTGCTGTTCAACGGCGGCACGCCGTTCCTGCTGCAGGGCTCGGTCTCCGGCCTGATCAAGGTGCTGGAGGAGGTGATCGCGCCGCTGGGCGCGGAGACGATCGTCCCCGGCCACGGGCCCGTCGCCGGTCCGGAGCTCATCGACCGCGTGGCCGCCTACGCCCTGTTCGTGCAGACGACGGCCGCCGCCGGGAAGGAGGCGGGACTGACGCCGCTGGAGGTCGCGCGGGAGGCCGACCTCGGCCCGTTCGCGGAGCTGACCGACGCCGAGCGGCTCGTCGGCAACCTGCACCGCGCCTACGCCGAGCTGGACGGGCTCGAACCCGGCGGGCAGATAGACGTGGTCGCGGCCATCAACGACATGATCGCCTTCAATGGCGGACGCCCGCTGACCTGCCGCGCCTGAGCCGGGCCCGCGCCGCGGAAAATGCCATGCCGCCCGGGCCCGCCCGGCTGTAGCGTGCTCGGCCATGAGCGAGGCACGGGCACTTCTGGAAAGCGGCGACATCGCCGGTCTCATCCGGCATCTCCGGTTCAACGCGGAGACGATGGAGCTGGACGAGATCGCGCGCCTCATGGAGGGCGCCGCGGCCCGGATGGGGTTCGACGACATGCGGGACGCGGCCGCGCGGCTGGCCGCCCGGCGGGGGCCGCAGGAGCTGTACGACTTCGGCTACGCGTGCATCGAGCGCGGTGTCCCGTTCCTGGCGGTCCCGGCGCTGCGGACGGCGCTGGACATGCTGCCGGACGAGCCCGCCCTGCGGATGGAGCTGGTCGCGGCGCTGGAGCGCGAGGACCGCAACGCCGAGGCCGTCGCCGTCCTGGAGTCGCACGTGGACGCGCTCGACCCGTGGCCCGCCCGGTACCTGCTCGCCTACAACGCGCTGATGGCCGGGGACGTCGACCGCGCCGAACGGGAGTCGGCGCTGCTGCCCGCGCCCGGCGACGACTGGGCGCCCGCGCACGCCCGGCTCACGCGGATGCTCGATCGGGCCCGGGCGGTCCGGGCCGTCAGCCCGCTGGACGCCAGGGACCTGCGGGGCTGGCACTTCACGATCGGCGGCGGCGTCCTCGTCAGGATCTCGCCCTACGGCTTCGACGACGGCATGAACGGCCGGTTCGCGTTCACCACCGACTCCTACGGGTCGCTCCGGCGGAGCCTCGACCGGCTGCGGCTGATCCTGGACGCGGCCGGGCGGCGGCCGTCGGCGGTCGGGCTGCTGCCCGACCGGTCCAGCCGGATCCTGGGGACGGCGGCGGCCCGCCTGTTCGGCCTGCCCGCCGAGCCCTTCGAGCCCGGACGCCCCGACGCCCTCGTGATCGCTTACGACCTGAACAACGCGGAGCTGGACGAGGCGGGCCTGACAGGGCTGTGCGAACGCGCCGACGGGCAGGTGCTCTACGAGCACGCCACCTGCTGGACGGACCCGCCCCCGGTGAGCGCCGACGTGAGCGGCCTGCTGCAGCAGCTGGCGAAGACGCCGTGGGACGAGACGCTCCGGCTGCCGCCCGGCGGGGAGCCGGAGACCGTCCCGCCGGACGAGCGTCCCGTCCCGGAGCTGGCCGACGAGATCGTCCGGGCGGCCCCGCACGGGGACGACGACGCCGGCGAGGGCGCGCCGCCCGACCCGGACGAGGGCCTCGCCCGGTTCGTCGCCGCGGTCCGCGACCGGTGGCTCACCGGACCGAGGGACCCGTTGCGCGCCCGCGGCCCGGTGACCAGCTCCCGGTTCTAGCCGGCGGGGCCGGCCGTCGCGCCCGCCCTGGGCGAGGGCGGGAACCTGCGTGTGGTCGGATTCCGTCGGGGTCAGATTCCGTAGACGCGGCGGGCGTTGCCGGACGCGACGAGCCCGGCGACGCGTTCGGCGTCCTTCGCCGTCCAGGCGCCGTCCTCCACTCCCCCGGCGAGCAGCCCCGCGAGGGCGTGCCGGAACAGCAGCGCGCCCAGGTGGTACAGCTCGGCCAGCGCGAACGCGTCGGAGGAGTACAGGACCTTGGGGAACGGCGCCAGTTCCAGCAGCTCGGCGATCAGCGCCGGCGCGCGGTAGCCGAGGTTGTGCGTGGCGAGACCGGCGTCGACGTACACGTTGGGCAGCACCTGCGCGAGGTAGCCCGCGTGCCGGTGGAACGGGTAGTTGTGCAGCAGCAGCGCGGGCACCGGGTCCATGGCCCGCAGCAGGTCGGCGAGGAGCAGCGGGTCTCCGCGGCGGAGGTCGGCGTCCGCGTCGCCGTACCCCACGTGGAACTGGACAGGCAACCCGGCGTCGACCGCGCAGAAGACGAGGAACCGGTGCAGGACCTCGTCGCACACGCGCGGCCTCTCCTGTTCCATGAGCCGCCCGGCCGCCGCGGCGACCTCCCGGTCGGACGGACGCTCGCCCCGCAGCTCCAGCCCGGCACGGTAGGCGGCGACCGACTTGGCGGCCACCGCGTCCCGGGCGGCGAGCCTGGTGCGGACCTCGTCGGCGAAACGCGCCGCGTCCACCCCGCCGGCCGCGATCTCCTCGGCGAGGGCCTCCAGCCGGACGACCTCGTGGGCGCGGGCGCCGGCGAGCCGCCCGAGCTCCGCCGGGCCGAGCAGCGCCTCGGGCGTGTAGCCGGTGTCCACGCACATCGCGTCCAGCCCGGCCGCCTCCAGGAACCGCCGGTTCACCTCCGCCGCCCCGAGCTCGGCGCGGCGCGCGAGGTAGGCGTCGGGCTCGGCGTGGGCCTCCAGGCCGAGGACGGGCGGGCACCAGCGGCGCAGCGCGAACCCGACCTGGGTGTCGAACATGCTCACGCCCGGCGGACCAGCCGTCTCGGCCTCGGTGAGCGACGCCTCGAACTCCTCCCGCCCGAGCTCGCGGTCGAGAACGCCGTGGCAGTGGTGATCCACCAGCGGCAACGACTCCAGATACTCCAGCACCGCTCCCCTTTCCTCCCTGCAACGGGCGTCCGGGCTTCCTACGATTCCCCTACCAGCCTCGAAGTCGGCCGTACCCACGGCCCGACCGTTCCGACCGGGAGCCAACAACGTGGAACAGTTCCCCGAACCCGTCGTCCCAGGGCAGACGCTCAACACGCGCGTGCGAGCGCGGCTCGGCGCCCGGGCCTCCTCGGAGGCACGGCGTCTGGCGGGTCTCGACATCGTCGCCGTCGCGCTCACATGGGTGGACGTGAGCGGGATCACCCGCACCAAGACCGTGCCCATCGAGCGGCTGGAGCACGCCGCGACGTGGGGCGTCGGGATGTCGCCGGTGTTCGACGTGTTCCTGCTCGACGACTCGATCGTGTCGGGACGCCACGTCGGCGGCCCGGTCGGGGACCTGCGCCTGCACCCCGACCTCGACCGTCTCGTCCCGCTGGCCGCGCTGCCGGGCTGGGCGCACGCCCCGGCGTTCCGGTACGCGCAGGACGGCACTCTCCACCCGCTCGACACCCGGGGGCTGCTGCGCCGCGAGACGGACCGGCTGGCGGCCGACGGCTGGACGGTGCAGGCGGCGTTCGAGATCGAGTGGGCCGTGTCGAAGGACGGCGGGCAGGAGGGCTTCACGCCCGCCTGCCGGGGCCCCGCGTACGGGATGACCCGCGTCACCGAGCTGGCCGGCTACCTGCGCGACGTCCTCACCGCGCTGAAGGAGACCGGTGTCACGGTCCTGCAGCTCCACCCCAGTACGCGGCCGGGCAGTTCGAGGTGTCGGTGGCCGCCGAGGACCCGCTCGGCGCGGCCGACACCGCCGTCCTGGTCAAGGAGACGATCCGCGCGGTGTCGATGAACCACGGCCTGGCCGCCTCGGTCTCCCCGAAGGTGCTCGCGGACTCGGTCGGCAACGGCGGTCACGTCCACCTCAGCCTGTGGAGGACGGACGACGACGGGCCGGTGAACGCGATGACGGGCGGCGGCGGGCCGTGCGGCATGACGGACGCGGGAGAGGGCTTCGCCGCCGGGATCCTGCACCGGCTTCCGGCGCTGCTCGCCGTTGGCGCGCCGACGGTCGCGAGCTACCTGCGGCTCGTCCCGTCCCACTGGGCGGGCGCGTTCGCCTGCTGGGGGCTGGAGAACCGGGAGGCGGCGCTGCGGATGGTCACCGGCCCCGACGAGGAACGGGCGTCCGCGGCGAACCTGGAGGTCAAGTGCGTCGACGCGGCCGCCAACCCGTACCTCCTCCTCGCCGCGCTGCTGGCGGCGGGACGGGAGGGGATCGGCGCGGGCCGCCGGCTCCCCGCGCCGGTGGACGTCGACCCGGCCTCCCTGCCGGAGGAGGAGCGCGCCCGGCGGGGCATCACCCGGCTGCCGACGTCGCTGGCCGAGTCGGTCGCCGCGTTCGAGGCCGACGACGTCCTGCGGGACGCGCTCGGCGAGGCCGTGACCGACACCGTGGTGACCGTCAGGAAAGGCGAGATCGCCCTGCTGGAGGGCGCCGCACCGGAGCAGATCGCGGACGTCACCCGCTGGCGCCACTAGCGCCGGCCACAACCCACGGAGCCGCATCTCACGGGGCCGCATAGACTGCACGGAGTCGCCGAGAACCACCCAAATCGCACAGAACGCCCGGCTTTGCCACGACATTGCCGTCACCAGGGAAAGAATCCGGCATGGCATCGGTGTTCCGTCGACTCCGCCGCCGTGACCGCCCGGACCACGCCGAAGGCACCGAGCGGCCGCGGCCGCACGTCGTGCCCGAAGTGCGGTCCGCCGTCTACCGCATCGCCCGGCTGACGATCACCGCCACGTCGTCCTACGTGCTGGCGGAGGCGCTCCTGCCGCCGGGGCCGAAGCCGCTGCTGGCGCCGCTCACCGCCCTGCTGGTCGTCCAGTTCACGGTGTACCAGACGATCCGCGCGAGCATCCTGCGGGTCGGCGCCGTCACCTCCGGGGTGCTCGTCGCGGTCCTCGCCGCCGGCACGATCGGCTTCTCGTGGTGGACGCTCGGGCTGACCATCCTCACCGCGCTCGTCGTCGGGCACGTCCTGCGCCTGCGCGAACACGTGCTGGAGGCGCCGATCAGCGCGATGCTGATCTTCGCGCTGGGCTCGGCCAGCGGGGCGGGCGCCACCACGCGCGTGCTGGAGACGCTGATCGGCGCGGCCACCGGGCTGACGGCCACGCTGCTGGCGCCGTCGGTGCGGGTGCGGCCCGCCGAGGAGGCCGTCCAGGACATCACCGAGCGGCTCCGGGCCCTGCTCCAGGAGATCGCCGACGGGTTGCGCGGCGAACTCGCCCCGGGCGAGGCCGCCCGCTGGCAGGACGCCGCCGAACGGCTCTCCCGCGACATCGGGCGCATCGACCAGGAGCTGCGCGCGGCGGAGGAGAGCGTCCGGCTGAACCCCCGCACCCAGGCGCGGCGGCTCATCGACGCCGGCGTCGCGCTGCGCAACGCCCTGGAGACGATCGAGCACTTCACCCTGTCGCTGCGCGGCCTGACCCGGTCGCTCGCCGACGACGAGCGGTTCGGCCCGCGGGGACGGCTCCTGACCGACCCCGAGATACGCCGCGACATCGGCGACGCCCTCGCCGGGGTCGCCGCGAGCATCGCCGCCTACGGCCGGCTGGCCCGCTCGGACATCGCCCGCGACGCCCGTCCCTTCCTCGCCGAACAGGACCTGGAGATGCGGGTCGACATCGCCCGCGAACGCCGCGCCCGGCTCCGCCGCAGGCTCCACGAACGCGCCGCCGCCGGCGACCTGTGGCCGCTGTACGGCGAAGTGTCCATGGACATCGACCGGCTCATCGAGAACCTGCGGGTCGAGCACCGCGCCCGCGCCCGCGAGAACTGGCGGCGCCACCGCGGCGCGGCCCGGCACCTGCCCGCGCGGCCCGTGCGCGCCGTCCAGCAGGCCGGGCACCAGCTCCGCAAGGCCGCCGAATCGGCCGCGGAGACCGCCGCGGCGGCGGCCGAGCGCAACGCCAGGGAGTCCGGCGTCCCGGACCGCCTGCGCCCCCGGCGCCGCTCCTGACCCCGGAAAAAGTCAACTTTCGAAATGGCCGCCCTGATCCCTATGCTGCGAGCATGCGACGGGACGAGGAAAAACGCCGCGTGACCTTGGCCACGGTGGCCGACCAGGCCGGTGTCTCCGTTTCGACCGTTTCGAAAGTTCTCAACGGGCGGGAGGACGTGGCGCGCACGACCCGGCTGCGGGTGGAACGGCTGCTGGAACACCACGGGTACCGGCGGGGCACGCGCTCGACCCCCGACGCACCGCTCATCGAGATGGTCGTCCACGAGATCGAGAGCCTGTGGACGATGGAGCTGATCCGCGGGGTGGAGAGCGTCGCCAAGGCCAACGACGCGAGCGTGGTGCTGACCGAGAGCGGCACCCGGCACTCCCCCGGCCCGGAATGGATCAACGGGGTGCTGCGCCGCCGCCCCCTCGGGGTCGTGCTGCTGTTCTCCAGCCTCCCCCCGGAGCACAAGAAGCGGCTGCGGGCCCGTTCGATCCCCTTCGTCATCATCGACCCCGCCGGCGACCCGGAACCCGACGTCCCCTCGGTCGGCTCGGCCAACTGGTCCGGCGGGCTCGCCGCCACCCGGCATCTCATCGACCTGGGCCACCGGCGCATCGCGATCATCACCGGCCCCGCGGACATGCTCTGCTCCGTCGCACGCCTCGACGGGTTCCGCTCCGCCATGAGCATGGCGGGCCTCGACGTCGACCCCTCCCTCGTCGCCTACGGCGACTTCCACGTCCAGGGCGGCTTCGAACGCGCGATGGAGCTGCTCGGACGCCCCGACCGACCCACCGCGATCTTCGCGGGCAGCGACCTTCAGGCGCTCGGGGTGCTGGAGGCCGCGCGCGTCCACGGGCTGCGCGTCCCCGACGACCTGTCCGTGGTCGGCTACGACGACGTCGCGGTCGCTCCCTGGGCCAGCCCCGCCCTGACGACCGTCCACCAGCCCCTGCGCAAGATGGCCGAATCGGCCACCCAGATCCTCCTCGGCATCCGCGCCGGCGAACCCGTCGCGACAAGGCTCGAACTCTCGACAAGCCTGGTCATCCGCAAGAGCACGGCTCCGCTCCGTTAATCCAGGGGGGCGACCCCCTGGGGAAGCGAGCACAACCAGTGGTTCAGGGCCGTGTGGCGGCGGCCGGCGCCGGGGGTGCGGACGGCGGCGGCCAGGGCGCGGCGGGAGCCGACCAGGACGACGAGCTTCTTCGCGCGTGTGATGCCCGTGTAGAGGAGGTTGCGGCGCAGCATCATCCACGCCCCGGTCGTCAGCGGGATGACCACGGCCGGGTACTCGCTGCCCTGTGAACGGTGGATCGTGATCGAGTAGGCGTGGGCGAGCTCGTCCAGTTCGTCGAAGGCGTAGTCGACGCTTTCGTCCTCCTCGGTGAGGACGGTGAGGCACTGATCTTCGAGTGACACCGACGTGACGACGCCGACCGTGCCGTTGAAGACGCCCGCCTCGCCCTTGTCGTAGTTGTTGCGGAGCTGGGTGACCTTGTCGCCGACCCGGAAGACGCGCCCGCCGTAGCGGCGTTCGGGGCGCTTGTCGTCGTGCGGGGTCAAGGCTTCCTGGAGCAGCGTGTTCAGCGTCCCCGATCCGGCGGCGCCCCGGTGCATGGGGGTGAGCACCTGGACGTCGCGGCGCGGGTCGAGGCCGAACTTGCGGGGGATGCGGTTGGCGACGACGTCCACGGTGAGCCGGGCGGTCTCGTCCTGGTCCTCGCAGGGGAACAGGAAGAAGTCGGGGTAGCCGCTCGTGTGCGGATGGGCGCCGGCGTTGACGCGGTGCGCGTTGACCACGATGCCGGACCGCTGCGCCTGCCGGAACACCTTCGTGAGCCGCACGCGCGGGATCACGTCCGAGGCGAGCAGGTCGGCGAGCACCTCCCCGGCGCCGACGGACGGGAGCTGGTCGACGTCGCCCACGAGCAGCAGGTGCGCGCCGCGGGGGATCGCCTTCACCAGCTTGTTCGCGAGGATCAGGTCGACCATCGAGCATTCGTCCACCACGACCAGGTCGGCGTCGAGGGGGTTGTCCTGGTCGTACTTGGGGTCGCCGCCGGGCTGGAGCTGGAGGAGCCGGTGGACGGTGGCGGCCTCGTGCCCGGTCAGCTCCGACAGGCGTTTGGCGGCCCGTCCGGTCGGCGCCACCAGGACGATCTTCGCCTTCTTCGCGGCGGCCAGCTCCACGACCGAACGGACCGTGAAGCTCTTGCCGCAGCCGGGGCCGCCGGTCAGCACCGCCACCTTGGAGGTGAGCGCGAGCTTGACGGCCTCCTCCTGCTCGGGCGCGAGCGCCTGGCCGGTGCGGTCCCTCAGCCACGGCAGCGCCCTGCCCCAGTCGACGTCCGCGAACGCCTTGAGCCGGTCCACGGGGGCGTTGAGCAGTTCCAGCAGGCCGCGGGCGAGGGACCGTTCGGCCCGGTGGAACGGGACCAGGTACACCGCGGGGATCGTCGCCGCGTCGTCCCCCTCCCCCGGGATCGCCTCCCGGACCACGCCCTCGTCGCGGACCAGTTCGTCCAGGGCGGGGACGATCAGGTCCCGTTGCACGCCGAGGATCTTCTCCGCCGCCGTGACGAGGTTCGGCTCGGGCAGGAAGCAGTGGCCTTCGTCGGCGGCCTCCGACAGCGTGTACTGGAGCCCCGCCTTGATCCGCTCGGGGCTGTCGTGCGGGATGCCGACGGCCTGCGCGATCATGTCGGCCGTCTTGAAGCCGATGCCCCACACGTCCGACGCGAGCCGGTAGGGCTCCTTGCGGACGGTGTCGACCGACTTGTCCCCGTACTGCTTGTAGATGCGGACGGCCAGGGACGTCGAGACGCCGACGCCCTGCAGGAAGACCATCACCTCCTTGATGGCCTTCTGTTCCTCCCACGCCTCTCCGATGCGTTTGGTGCGCTTGGGGCCGAGCCCCGGCACCTCGATGAGACGCTCCGGTTCCTCCTCGATGATGCGCAGGACGTCGGTGCCGAAGTGCTCGACCATCCGGTCGGCCATCACCGGCCCGATCCCCTTGATCAGCCCGGAGCCGAGGTAGCGGCGGATGCCCTGCACGGTCGCCGGCAGCACGGTCGTATACGAAACGACCTCGAACTGCTTGCCGTACTTCGGGTGCGAACGCCACCGCCCGACGAGCCGCAGGCTCTCCCCGACCTGCGCGCCGAGCAGCGAGCCCACGACGGTGAGCAGGTCGTTGCCGCTCTTGGCCGTCGCCACCCGCGCGACGGTGTAGCCGGTGTCCTCGTTGACGTACGTGATCCGCTCCAAGACCGCCTCAAGTTCCGCCAGGCGCGGCGTGGCGTCGGGGGTCGCGGGAGTCGGCACGTCCACCATGATGGCCGATCCGCCGCGCGGGCTGGCCGGATCCGGCGAACGTTCTGGATCTTGTGTTGATCTTGACGTACGGTCCGGGCGCACCCGTACGTGCACCCACATGCGTACCGGGAGGTATCGCTGGTGTTCAGCTCCCGAACCCGGGCACTGGCGGCGCTCGGCGCCCCTGCCGTGTCCCTCGTCCTCACGCTCACCGCCGCCCCCGCGGCCGCGGCCTCGCCCCCCGTCCCGTCCGCGAACGATCCGATCCCGGGCTTCACCGAGGAGAACTCCGACTGGCAGCGGCGGTACGAGCGGCTGTTCTCGGCCGTGCCGTCCGCGAAGGTCGCCCGCGACCTGGACGTCGAACTGTCGCAGGAGCCGGGCCTCACCACGACCACCGGCGACCGGAACCGCGTCCGGCGCATCGTCGAGCGCTTCCGGTCCTACGGCCTGAAGCCCGAGGTCCGGACCTACTACGCCTACCTGTCGCTGCCGAAGCGCGTGAAGGTGGAGATGACGGCGCCGCAGCGCAGGTCGCTGCCGGTCAAGGAGAAAAGGCGTCCCTGGCAGAAGCACTACGACGACGTGATCCCCGGGCACAACGGCATGTCCCCGTCGGGGAACGTGCGCGGCGAGGTCGTCTACGCCAACTACGGCCGCCCCGAGGACTTCGCGCTGCTCGCCGAGAAGGGCGTCTCCGTCAAGGGCAAGATCGTCCTCGTGCGGTACGGGGCGGTGTTCCGCGGGATCAAGCCGCGCGAGGCCGCCAGGCACGGCGCCAAGGGCGTGCTGATCTACTCCGACCCGGCCGACGACGGGTTCGCCAGGGGGCCGGTGTACCCGGACGGGCCGTGGCGCGCCGCGGACGGCATCCAGCGCGGCAGCATCGCCCAGATCCAGCTCGCGGCCGGGGACCCGCAGACGCCCGGCTGGCCGTCGGTGAAGGGCGCGCGCCGAATCCCGCCGTCGAAGGCCCCGATGCTCAAGGGGCTCATCCCGACGATGCCGATCTCCTACGGCGCGGCCGAGCCGATCCTGCGCGCGCTCAAGGGAGACCAGGTGCCGAAGGAATGGCAGGGCGGCCTGCCGTTCCCCTACCGGTTCGGTCCCGGCGGGGCGAAGGTGCACCTGGACCTGGAGAACACCTTCCAGGTCCGCCCGCTGTGGGACGTCATCGTGCGCATCCCCGGCAGCGAACACCCCGAGCAGGAGGTCATCCTCGGGGCGCACCACGACTCGTGGGCGTACGGCAACAGCGACAACCTCTCCGGTACGGAGAACGTGATCCAGGTGGGGCGTGCTCTGGGCCGGCTCCTCAAGAAGGGGTGGCGGCCCAAGCGGACCATCGTCCTGGCCACCTGGGACGGCGAGGAGTACGGGCTGTTCGGCTCCACCGAGTACGCCGAGCAGCGCGCGAGCCGGCTCCGCAACGCGGTCGCCTACCTGAACATGGACGGCGCGGGCGGCTCCCACTTCGGCGCCTCGGCGACACCGGCGCTGGACCAGGCCGTCATCGAGGCGACCAAGGAAGTGCGGTGGCCGGGCACCGACGGGACGCTGTACGAGGCGTGGAAGGCGCAGAACGACGGCGAGACCCCGATCGACCGCATCGGCGGAGGCTCGGACTTCCAGGCGTTCTTCCAGCGGTTCGGGGTTCCGGCGATGGACCTCGGCTCGTCCTCCCCGGGGGACGCCGGGAACTACCACTGCGCCTGTGACGACTTCCGCTGGATGTCGCGCTTCGGCGACCCCACCTGGGAGTACCACGCGGCGATGTCGCGGCTGGCGGGCATCGCGGCGCTGCGGCTCGCCAACGCCGACGTGCTCGCGATCCGCTACCGCCCGTACGCGGCGGAGACGGTCCGGTACCTCACCGACTTCACCCGTGAGCAGCGCGAGCGGCTGGGGTCGGTCGTCGTGGACGTCTCGCGCGACATCGAGCAGGCCAAGGCCTGGCAGCGCGCGGCGGAGGCCCTCCAGGCGCGTGCGGACGCGGCGCTCCGCACGGGCGACACGGCCGCGTTCCGGCGCATCAACGCCAAGATCATGCAGACCGAGCGGGACCTGCTGACCCGGGCGGGCCTGCCGGGACGTCCCTGGTACCGGCACCAGGTCTACGCGCCCGGCATCGACACCGGATACGCAACCCAGCGGCTTCCCGCGCTGAACGACGCGCTCTTCGTCGACCGCGACGTCCCCTCCGCCAAGGCGTACGAGGCCCGGCTGTTCGAGAGCCTCCGCGCCGCGACCCGCACGCTCACCCCCGAGGAGTGACCATGAAGAGGATCCTGGCGATCACAGCGTCGGCCGTGGTCGGCTTCGCCCTGGCCGTCTCCGCCGTTCCGGCGGGCGCCGCGCCGTCCCACGAGCGGCCGCGCATCTCCAAGGAGCCGTTCGGATCCCTGGAGGACGGCACGAAGGTCGACCGCTACACCCTCACCAACGGGCGGGGCGTCCGGGTGCGGATCATCACCTACGGCGGCATCATCCAGACCCTGGAGACGCCGGACCGGCACGGGCGGCGCGCCAACATCGTCCTCGGCTTCCCGACGCTGAAGGACTACGTCGACCTGAACGGCGGCCCCTACTTCGGCGCCGTCATCGGCCGGTACGCCAACCGCATCGCCAAGGGCCGCTTCACGCTGGACGGCGTCACCCACCAGCTCGCCGTCAACGACGGCGAGAACAGCCTGCACGGCGGTCTCAAGGGGTTCAACACCAAGGTCTGGAAAGCGCAACCCTTCAAGGGCCGTGACAGCGTCGGCCTGCGCCTGCAGTACACCAGCCCTGACGGCGAGGAGAACTACCCGGGCACGCTCAAGACCACGGTCACCTACACGCTCACCACCGATGACGAGCTGCGGGTCTACTACCACGCGACCACCGACAAGGCCACCATCGTCAACCTGACCAACCATTCGTACTTCAACCTCGCCGGGGAGGGCACGGGCACCGTCTACGACCACCGGCTGACGCTCAACGCGTCCCGTTACACGCCGGTCGACGAGACGCTCATCCCGACCGGCGAGCTCGCCCCGGTGAAGGGCACCCCGTTCGACTTCACCCGCCCGCACACGATCGGGGAGCGGATCCGCGTCGACCACCCGCAGCTGCTCATCGGGCAGGGGTACGACCACAACTTCGTCCTCGACCGGCGGCGGCCGGGCGCGCTCACCGAGGCCGCGCGGGTCACCGAGCCCCGCACCGGGCGCGTCCTGAAGATCAGCACGACCGAGCCGGGCGTCCAGTTCTACTCCGGCAACTTCCTCGACGGGAGCTTCGCCGGGACGAGCGGGCGCGTCTACCGGCAGGGCGACGGGTTCGCGCTGGAGACCCAGCACTTCCCCGACTCCCCGAACCACCCGAACTTCCCGTCCACCGTGCTGCGGCCGGGCGAGACGTTCGACTCCACCACCGTCTACGCGTTCTCGGCCGCCCGCTGAGCGGGCGTCACGCCGGCGGAGACCTCCAGCACGCCCGTCTCGGTGACCAGCGCGGTCACGAGACGGGCGGGCGTGACGTCGAACGCGGGGTTGGCGGCGCCCGCGCCGTCCGGTGCGGTCTTCACACCGCCCCACGCGAGGATCTCCTCGGCGGGACGCTCCTCGATGGGGATGCCGCCGCCGTCCGGGACGGTCAGGTCGACGGTGCTCCACGGCGCGGCGACGACGAAGGGGATCCCGGCGGCCGCACAGGCCAGCGCCACGCCGACCGAGCCGACCTTGTTGGCGGTGTCGCCGTTGGCGGCGATGCGGTCGGCGCCGACGACGGCCACGTCCACGAGGCCGCGCAGGATCGTGCCCGCCGCGGCGCCGTCCGCCTGGACGACGCAGGGGATCCCCTCCTGGAGGAGCTCCCACGCGGTGAGGCGCGCGCCCTGCAGCAGCGGGCGGGTCTCGTCGGCGTAGACCATCTCGATCCGCCCCCGCTCGTTCAGCTCCCGGACGACGCCGAGGGCCGTCCCCCACCCGGCCGTGGCGAGCGCGCCGGCGTTGCAGTGGGTGAGGACGCGCAGGGGGCGGTCGCCGACGCGGCCGAGGATCCAGTCGGCGCCGAACGCGCCGATGGCGCGGTTGCCGCGCACGTCCTCCTCCAGCAGCGCCTGCGCCTCGGCCTCCACGGCGGCGGCGCCCTCGGCGACGAACGGCAGCACCCGGTCCACGCCCGCGGCGAGGTTCACCGCGGTCGGGCGGGCCCGCCGGACGCGGGCGATCGCGGCGTCGCGCCGGTCGTCGTCCCATCCCTCGCGGGCGGCCTGCCGCAGGGCGATGGCGACGCCGAACGCCCCCGCCACGCCCAGCGCGGGGGCGCCGCGCACGACCAGCCGGCGGATCGCGTCCACGAGCGTGTCGACGTCCCGGACCGTGAGGTACTCGACCCGGCCGGGCAGGACGGTCTGGTCCAGCAGCCGCAGCCCGTCGCCGGTCCACGCGATGGCCCGCACCTCGCCCGCCGCGTCCTGTGTCGCGCCGCTGCTCGTCATACCGCCATGATGCCCGCGAAAAGCCGCGATCCCCCGTCCCGCCGGCGAATCCGGAACTGGCTCTGCACTCTGTGACCTGCGATAACTTGACACAAGTCGAACTCGTGTTCGAAATTGTGGGGGTGACAGGAGGGGTCGTGCCAGAGGCGGCGCCGCGGAATCCGGTGCCCGACACCGTGTCCGTCGGAGCATCCGCCGGGGCACCCGCGGGAACGCTGCCCGTGCTGCCCGCGCTGCGTCCCGCCGTGCCCGGCGGGCTGCGCCCCGGGTCGGTCGTGGGCGTCGAGGGGCCCGGCGCCGCGTCCCTCGGCCTCGCGCTCGTCGCGGGCGTGTCCCGGCATGGCGGCGAGAACGGCGCGGGCGGCTGGTGCGGCGTCGTCGGCCTGCGCGACTTCGGCGTGGTCGCCGCCGTGGACATGGGCGCCGCCCCCGAGCGCCTCCTTCTCGTCGACGACCCGGGTGAGCGCTGGCCCGACGTGGTCGCCGCCCTCTGCGAGGCCGTGGACCTGATCCTGCTGCGCCCTCCCGAACGTCCCGGCTCCGCGGCGGTCCGCCGCCTGCCGGCGCTCGCCCGCAGGCACGGATGCGTCCTCGCCCTGACGGGCCCGTCCGCCCGGGAGTGGCCCGGCGTGCGCCTGCGGCTGCGCCTGGACGGCGGCGTCTGGGAGGGGCTCGGCGACGGCCACGGCCGTCTCACCGGCCGCCGCGTCCAGATCGTCGCCGAGGGCCGTGACGCGCCCGGCCGCGGCCGCCGGGCGCGCGTCTGGCTCCCCGCCCCGGACGGCTCGGTCGTCCCGGACGAGACCGCGCGCCCGCCGCTGGAACTCGTCCCCGCCCCCGTCGCGGAGGGCGGTCCCGTTCACCGCCGGCCGTCCGGTGCGCCGCCGCGCGTGCGCCTCCCGGCCGGGGAATGGGCCGAGGAGGGAATCGCGTGACACGGGTCCTGGTGGTGTGGTGTCCGGACTGGCCGGCCACGGCGGTGGGCGTCGACGCGTCCGTCCCGGGGGCGGTGGTGGAGCGGGGCCGGGTGGCGGCCTGCACCGCGGCGGCGCGCGCCGAGGGGGTGCGGCGCGGGCAGCGCCTGCGCGACGCGCAACGGCGGTGCCCGGAGCTGGTCGTCCGCGAACGCGACCCCGACGCGGAGGGACGGCTGTTCGAGACCGTCGTCCAGGCGGTCGCCGAGCTGACCCCGCGCCTGGAGGTGGTGCGGCCGGGGCTGTGCGCGATGCCCGCGCGGGGCCCCGCCCGGTTCCACGGCGGTGCCCAGGACGAGGAGGCGCTGCGCGTCCTCGTGCAGGACACGGTCGTCGAGGCCGGCTACGACTGCGGGACGGGCGTCGCGGACGGGCTGTTCGCCGCCGAGCTCGCCGCGCGCGCCGGGGAGGGCGGGATCGTGGTGCCCGAGGGCGGGACGGCGGCGTTCCTCGCGCCGTACCCCCTGTCGGTCCTGGACCGGCCCGAGCTCGCCGACCTGCTGCGGCGCCTCGGCATCCGGACCCTGGGCGACTTCGCCGCGCTGCCGCCCGGGCACGTCGCGAGCCGGTTCGGGTCGGACGGCGCGCTCGCGCACCGGCTGGCGCGGGGCGAGGAGCCGCGCCCGCTCGCCCCCGCCGAGGTCGCCGCCGACCTGTCGGTGCGCACCGCGTTCGACCCGCCCGCGGGACGGGCCGAGCAGGTCGTGTTCGGGGCGAAGCGGCTCGCGGACGACCTGCACGACCGGCTCGCCGCGGCCGGGCTGGCCTGCGTCCGGCTGGAGGTCACGGCCGGGTTCGCGGACGGCCGGGAGCTGCGGCGGCTGTGGCGGCACGACGGCCTGTCGGCGACGGCGGTGGCCGAGCGGGTCCGGTGGCAGCTTTCGGCGTGGCGGCCGCGGGACGAGCAGGCCGATCAGGTCTGGGGCGGGGTCGCGTGGCTGGAGATGACGCCCGACCAGCTCGTCCCCGACGAGGGACGGCAGGAGGCGCTGTGGGGCCGCGGCACCGTCACCGACCGGGTCGCCCGCGCCGCCGACCGCGTCCAGGCGCTGCTGGGGCACGGGGGGATCACCCGGCCGGTGCTGGTGGGCGGACGCGGGCCGGGTGAACGGGTCGCCCGGGTCCCGGTCGGCGACCTGGCCCCCGAGGATCCGCCCGCGGGGCCGTGGCCCGGGCGGGTGCCGGCCCCGGCGCCGGCGGTGGTGCCCGAGCCGCCGCCCGAGGCCGAGCTGCGCGACGCGTCCGGCGGCACCGTGACGGTGTCGGCGCGGTGCGAGGTGTCCGCGCCGCCCGCCACCCTCACCGTCGGGGGACGCTCCGCCGCGGTCACCGGGTGGACGGGACCGTGGCCCGCCGACGAACGCTGGTGGGACCCCGCCCGGTCGCGGCGCCGCGCGAGGTTCCAGGTCACCACCGGTGACGGCTGCGCCTACCTGCTCGCCGTCGAAGGAGGCCGGTGGCACGTCGAGGCCGTCTATGACTAGCCATGACCAGGACCAGCCATGACCAGCCATGACCAGCGGGGACGGGGCGGCTGATGGGGTGGCGCAATCCGCCGATCCCGTGGCGGGAGTTCGAGAAACGGCTGTCGTGGCGCCCGTCCGCCCGCCGCCCGGACGCCCCGCCGAGCCCGCCGCCGGGCGAACCGCCGGACGCGCCCGCGCACCGGGCGGACGCGGACGTGCCGTGGGCGGAGCTGCACTGCCACTCGTCGTTCAGCTTCCTCGACGGGGCCAGCGACCCCGCCGCGCTCGTCGCGGAGGCGGCGCGGCTCGGCGTGGAGACGATGGCGATCACCGACCACGACGGGATGTACGGGGCGGTGCAGTTCGCGCAGGCCGCACGCGAGGCCGGCGTCGGGACGGTGTTCGGCGCGGAGCTGAGCCTCGGCCTGCCCGGGCCGCGCGCCGGGGAGCCCGACCCGGGGGGACGGCACCTGCTGGTGCTCGCGCGGGGCGCCCCCGGGTACGCGCGGCTGTGCTCGGCGATCACGGCCGCGCAGCTCGCGGGCGGGCGCAAGGGCCGTCCCGTGTACGACCCGGACGCCCTGGCCGATGCCCACGAGGGGCACTGGGCGGTGCTCACCGGCTGCCGGAAGGGCCCCGTCCCCGCGGCGCTGGAGGCGGGCGGGCCGGACGCGGCGGAACGGGAGCTGCGCGAGCTCGTCGCCATGTTCGGGCGTGAGAACGTGTTCGTCGAGCTGATCGACCACGACCAGCCGGACGACGACCACCGCAACGACGCCCTGGCCGCGCTCGCCCGGCGGGTGGGGGTCGATGTGGTCGCCTCCAACAACGTGCACTTCGCGGCGCCGGGCGCCGACGCGCGGCTGGCGCAGGCGCTGGCGGCCGTCCGCGCCCGCCGCGGCCTCGACGACATGGTGGGGTGGCTCCCCGCGGGCGGCACGGCGCACGTCCGCGGCGGCGCGGAGATGGCGCGGAGGCTGGCGCGGTTCCCCGGCGTGCGGGAACGGACGGTCGCGCTGGGCAGGGAGTGCCGGTTCGACTTCGAGGTCGTCGCGCCCCGCCTGCCGGACTGGCCCGTCCCGGACGGGCACACCGAGGCGAGCTGGCTGCGTCACCTGGTGAGGGAGGGGGCGCTGAAGCGGTACGGGCCGCCGGAGAACGAACGCGTCCCCGGCGCCCACGCGCAGATCGCCCGGGAGCTCGACGTCATCGAGCGGCTCGGCTTCCCCGGCTACTTCCTGATCGTGCACGACATCGTGGAGTTCTGCCGCCGCCGGGGCATCCTGTGCCAGGGACGGGGGTCGGCGGCGAACTCGGCGGTCTGCTACGCGCTCGGCATCACGGGGGTGGACGCCGTCCGGCACGGGCTGCTGTTCGAACGGTTCCTGTCGCCGGGACGGGACGGGCCGCCCGACATCGACCTGGACATCGAGCACCGCCGCCGCGAAGAGGTCATCCAGTACGTCTACGACAAGTACGGGCGTGAGCGCACGGCCCTGGTCGCGAACGTCATCAGCTACCGGCCGCGGATGGCCGTGCGGGACGCGGCGCGGGCGCTCGGGCACTCCCCCGGGCAGCAGGACGCGTGGTCGAAGAGCGTCGACCCGCGCGACCCGGTCGGCGCGGAGTCCGGCGTCCCGGCCCCGGTGACGGAGCTGGCGAACCGGATGCTGACGCTCCCCCGCCACCTCGGCATCCACCCCGGCGGCATGGTGATCGCCGACCGGCCCGTCGGGGAGATCTGCCCGGTCGAGTGGGCGACGATGCCGGGCCGCACCGTCCTGCAGTGGGACAAGGA
>DATCLF010000229.1:0-14723 GCA_036564055.1 Spirillospora sp. | reverse complement strand
CCCGGCCCGTCGGCGGTCGCGCCATCGGAACCGCCGTCGGCTGCGCCGGTGCACCCGCCCCAGGGCCCGGGTGCGTCGTGGGGGGTGGATCATAACCCCGGTTCCGCGCCGGAGGCCCCGGGCCGGTGGGTCGGCTCGCCGCCCGGACGGCACGGTCACCGCGGGCAACTGCTGCCCGCTCAACGACGGCGCCGCGGCGGTCATCGTCATGAGCGACACGAAGGCCGCGGAACTGGGCATCACGCCGCTGGCGCGGATCGTGTCGACCGGTGTGACGGCCCTGTCCCCCGAGATCATGGGCCTCGGCCCGGTCGAGGCGTCCCGCCAGGCCCTCGCCAGGGCCGGGATGACCATCGACGACATCGACCTGGTCGAGATCAACGAGGCGTTCGCCGCACAGGTGCTGCCCTCCGCGGAGGACCTCGGCGTCGACTTCGACAAGCTCAACGTCAACGGCGGGGCGATCGCCGTCGGCCACCCGTTCGGCATGACGGGTGCGCGCATCACCTCCACGCTCATCAACGGGCTGCGGTTCCACGACAAGCAGTTCGGGCTGGAGACGATGTGCGTGGGCGGCGGCCAGGGCATGGCGATGGTCTTGGAGCGCCTTTCCTGACGTTCTTTCCCGCGTTCCGCGCGGCGTCTGCGCCGGGTGGCCCGTACGGGGCGCCCGCCCGTCCCCACGGGCGGGCCCTTTGCGGGCCACCTGCGCGTTTCCGGAGAGGATCCCCGTTTCAAAAGATCTTCGTTACGTCATGGATAGGTCGTCGTTAGGGGGTTGTCACATCCGGTTTCCTGTTGCAGAGTCAGCAGCAGGAGCCCCGCGACCTGGAGGTGCCAATTGTCACTGAGCCACTCGCCGGAGACGCACAGCAAACTGATCGAACGCATTCCCCAAGTCACAGGACGTGACCTCCCCGAGTGGTTCAGGTACATCGAGAACGGCCCGTCGTTCGTACGGTGCGAGGAACGCACGCACTGGCTGGCCGAGGAGCACAACCTCTCCCACGGCTACGCGGCGGCACTGGTGCGCGAGCACGAGCGCATGCGCCGCGCACGCCACTACTGAGCACGAGCCGCTGAGCGATCGCCTGCCGGCGTTCCGGCCCGTCGCAGGGCGGTAAGACGGCGGGCGGCCCGGCCGGAGAACTTCACACCGACGTCGTTCACCGACGTTGCGGGATCCCGCCAGCGGACGCCCCCGCCGTCGTGCCGACACCGTCGCGTCACGACCCTGGTGCAGAGATCCCGCACAGATCAGCCCCACGCCGGGCAGGCGTGGGGCTGATCAATGTTCCGGGGGACGCCCGGCCGGTTCGAGCGGACCGGCCCGTTCGGGACCGTCCGCTCAGTCCCGGCCGGCGTAGACGTAGCTGAGCAGGCGGAGGATCTCCAGGTAGATCCAGACGAGGCTCAGCACCAGGCCGAACGCGCAGTACCAGGCGAACTTCTCCGGAGCGCCGGCGCGGACGCCGTTTTCGATCTCGTCGAAGTCCAGCAGCAGGAAGAAGCACCCGACGAGGATCGCGATGACGCTGAACACGTAGGCCAGCGGGTTGCTCGGGTCGCGGATGCCCAGCCCGTCGTCGGAGCCGAACAGGATCATCAGCAGGTTCACGGCCATGAGCGCGACCAGCGCGAGACCGGCCCCGATGGT
Organism: Spirillospora sp.; assembly: GCA_036564055.1. Lineage (GTDB taxonomy): Bacteria > Actinomycetota > Actinomycetes > Streptosporangiales > Streptosporangiaceae > Spirillospora. Next base: position 13,066 of record DATCLF010000229.1, on the reverse strand, counting down.
GAACTTGGCGAACTTGGGCGTGACCCGCACGATCCGCAGCGCGTAGACGGCGAGCATGGCCCCGAACGCCAGGGCGGTGCCGATCACCGCCTGGAACACCACGCCGTGGAAGAGGTCGTTGTAGCTGTGGCTGATGATGCCGACGACCACGCCGTAGAGCGCCGCGAAAGCCAGGACCAACGGCGCGTTGGCCTTGCGTCCGAACGTGATGAACGCCCAGATCCCGACCTCGGCGATGAAGGCCCCGATGAGGACGGGGACGGCGAGGCGGGGCGGCACCAGCACCCAGGAGGCGGCCGCCGTGATCAGAAGGGTGACCAGCGTCAGGAAGCCGCGGACGACGACGTCGTCCATGGTCATGGGCCTGATGCCGGTGGGCGGCGCGTAGCCGGGCGCCTGCCCGTACGCCCCGTAGGGTTGTGTGCCGTACCCGGGCGCGCCGTACTGCTGTGTACCGTAGCCGGGTGCGCCATAGCCGGGGGCGCCGTATGCCGCGCCTCCGAATCCCTGGTTGAAGGCGTTACCCCGGAACGCCGGGTTACTGCTCTGCATAGAGCCCTCCAGTTAGGCCGACCTGTCGGTCATTCTATGCGCGAATGGCTTTCACGATCAGCCTGGCATGCGAGAACTCAGGTGATACGGTGCGTCGCCGGCGGTCGTGCCGCGGCCGCGCGACGGCGGTTTCGGGCGCGGAAAGGTGACGTGCCCCTGGTCGGACTCGAACCGACACGTTGGCTCTTTTAGGGAGCCCGCCTCTGCCATTGGGCTACAGGGGCGGCGTCATCATATCGAGTCAAGAGCGGAAACCGCCGTTCCCAGCGCGGGCGGAACGGCCGCTCGCAACGCCCGAATCCCGGCGTTTCGCCCGGATCTCATAACGGCCGATCCGACCGTTTTCGCAGGCCAGCGCGGACGTGGCGAGATAGAGCAACCAGACGCGGGTCCGGCCGGGTCCGGCCAGTTCCGTGCACTCGTCCCAGTACCGCTGCAGCCGCTGCGCCCAGACCCGGAGCGTGCGCGCGTGGTCGTCGCGCAGCGTCGTCACCGCCGAGACCTCGAGCCCGGCGTCGTCGAGCTCGTCGACGAGCGCGCCGAGCCGCGGCGGCTCTCCGTCGTGCGCGTGCAGATAGCCGCTGGTGAGGGTGCGCCGGTGGCGGGAGTGGCCGGGGCGGCTCACGGGCTGCTGGAGGACGAGCCGCCCGCCGGGCGCGAGCAGGTCGTACAGGGCGCGGGCGGGACGGTCGACGGCCGCCACGTCCGCCACCCCGACGATCGCGTCGTAGGGTCCGTCGGCCGGGTCGGGCAGCCGCGGGCCGCGGACGTCGACCCTGGCGCCGGCGTCGGCGGCCTGGTCGCGCACGTAGGCGGCCTGCGCGGCGGTGCGGGCGAGCGCGACCACCCGTGCGCCGTGCCGGACGGCGGCGTGGAGGGCGAACGCGCCCCACCCGCAGTTGAGGTCGAGGACCCGGGCGCCGGGGAACAGCCCGAGCCGTTCCGCGAGGGCCTCGTGCGCGGCGGCCTGGGCGGCCTCCAGATCCATCGTCTCCAGGCCCGCCGTGGCGAGGCCCGTCGTCTCCAGGCCCGTCGTCTCCAGGTCCGCCGTGCCGCCCGTCGCGTCCGGGCTCGCCGTCTCCAGGCCGGGAGCCGCGGCGGGGCGATCCCACAGGCCGGTGCCGTGCGCGAGCCCCTCCCCGAAGATCTTCCTGAAGAACGGGGTGGGCTCGTCCATCGGGTCGGTCTGCGCGTCGCCGCGCTCCTCCGGGGGAGCCTTCGGCTCGGGGCCGACGGCGCCGAGGGTGACGGCCGTGCGCACGATGTCGCGCTTGTCTTCGCTGCTCAGCCGGATCGGGCCGTCTCCGCTGCTCATCACCCGTTGGACGGCGTCGAGCGCGGCGAAGACGTCACCCTCGATGTCGAGCTCGCCGGACACGTAGGCCCGTGCGAAGCCGAGCTCGCCCGGTTTCCACAGCAGCCGCCGCAGCGCCCGGCGGTGCCTGATCACGTACGCGGGGGCGCCGGGAGGGCCGATGACGCTGCCGTCCCATGCCCGGACCTGGATCGGCAGCTCGTCGGCGGTCTCCCGCTCCTCGCCGAGCATGATCTTGGTGAGCAGGGGGACGAGCCGGTTGGCGACCCCGTCGGCGGCGGCCGGCGCCGCCGGCGGGACCACCGTCCGGGCCTCGTCCCGGATGGCGTCTCCGTCGTGCATGGTGGGGGCTCTCCTTCGTGGGTGAGGTCACCCGGTCGCGCCTTCACACGTCCTGGTGCCGGCCGGCCGCGAGCTCGAACTCGTAGCGGGGCGACTCCAGCTCGCCGAGCGAGACGATCTCGCGCCGGAAGAAGAAGGCGAGCGTCCAGTCCATGGTGATCCGGAGCTTGCGGTTGACGGTCGGCATCCGAGATAGATGGTAGGTGCGGTGCATGAACCAGGCGGGAAAGCCCTTGAGCTTGATCCCGTAGACGTTCGCGACGCCTTTGCGCAGGCCAAGGCTCGCCACTGACCCGGCGTAGCGGTGCGCATACGGCTTACGCGGCTTTCCGCGCAGATCCGCCACGATGTTGTCACCCAGACGTTTGGCTTGTCTGACCGCATGCTGGGCGTTCGGGGCGGTGAACTCCGCGTCGCCGGCGATGTCGGGAACGGCGGCGTTGTCGCCCGCCGCGTAGGCGTTCTCCACTCCCTCGACGGTCAGCTCGGTGGTCGTTTTGATCCGGCCCTTGTCGTCCAGGGGAAGGTCGCTCGCCCCGACGACGGGATGGGGTTTCACACCGGCCGTCCACACCAGGGTCCCGGCCTCGAACTCCTCGCCGTCGCTGAGGACGATGCGCCGGTTCTCGGCGGACTTCAGGAGCGTGTTCAACCGCACCTCGATGCCGCGGGCGCGCAGCGCCTCGGCGGTCCAGCGGCCCATCTCCGGCCCGACCTCGGGCAGGATCCGGTCGGTCGCCTCGACCATCATCCAGCGCAGCTCGTCCGGGTCGATCGACGGGTACCACCGGCAGGCGTCGCGGGACATGTCCTCCAGCTCGGCCATGGCCTCCACGCCCGCGAACCCGGCACCCACGAACACGAACGTCAACGCCCGCCTCCTGACGTCCTTGTCGTCGGGATTGGACGCGGCGATGTCGAGCTGGTGCAGGACGTGGTTGCGCAGGAAGATCGCCTCTTCGACGGTCTTGAACCCGATCCCGCAGTCGGCGAGGCCGGGGACCGGCAGCGTCCGCGAGATGGAGCCGAGCGCGACCACGAGCCGGTCGTAACCGACGTGCCGCTCCGGGACCCCGGCGGTCTTGGTGCCCGCGGGGCGGACCGTGACCCGCCGGGCGGCGTGCTCGATCCGCGTCACCGACCCGTTCAGGACACGGCAGCGGTCGAGGACTTTGCGCAGAGGCACCACGACGTGGCGCGGCTCGACGTTCCCGGCGGCGGCCTCGGGAAGGAACGGCTGGTAGGTCATGTAGGACTGCGGGTCGATCACGGTGATGACGACCTCGCCGCGGCGCAGCTCGCCGCGCAGCTTCCGCTGCAGGCGCAGGGCCGTGTACATGCCGACGTACCCGCCGCCGACGATGAGGATGTGCTCGGCTGGGTTCGCGGTGCGCTCGGAAGGCATGTCCCGCCGATACCCGTGTGGGTGGCTCGCTCACCACTTCGCACCGTTATGAACTTTTTCGCCCGGCCCGGCATCTCATCGGATGTAACCCCGACGGACGGCGGGACAGGGCCGGACGGGGGCGTCAGGCGGCCCGGACCGGGGAGCCGACCGGGGGGGGAACGGCCCGTCACCGGGTCGCCCGGCCAGGCCCTGCCCCACCGTCCGTTCTCTCGTGACTTCCTTCGAACGACTTCCGTGTGACCTTGCGCACCCCGCTCGATCTCACCGAGTTTCATCCCGCCGACCGGGCGTGGTCGCGGGCGCGGGTGAAGACGGCGTCGAGCATGTCCTCGGTGACGCGGCCGGTGAAGGTGTTCTGCTGGCTCGGGTGGTAGCAGCCGAGCAGCAGGACCGGGTCCCGGCGGGCCGCCGAGGGCGGCGGCGTCAGCTCCACCTCGGCGCCGTGCCCGAACTTCGGCCGGGGACGCGGCAGCCCGTACTTGGCGTGCCTCAACGCCGGCCACACCCCCTGCCAGGCGAATCCGCCGAGGCAGACGACGCAGCGGACGCTCGGCGCGACCAGCTCGATCTCGCGGGACAGCCACGGCAGGCAGGTGGTGCGCTCGGCCGGCGTCGGCCTGTTGTCGGGAGGCGCGCACCGCACGGTCGCCGCCACGCGCGCGCCGATCAGCCGCTGCCCGTCCCCGGCCCGCGCGCTCGTCGGCAGGGCGGCCAGCCCGACCCGGTGCAGGGAGGCGAACAGCCAGTCGCCCGACCGGTCCCCGGTGAAGATGCGGCCGGTGCGGTTGCCGCCGTGCGCGGCCGGGGCGAGCCCGACGATCAGGATGCCCGGCTCCCGTTCGCCCCAGCCGGGCACGGGACGGCCCCAGTACTGCTCGTCTGCGAACGCCCGGCGGCGCTGGACGGCGACCTTCTCCCGCCACTGCACGAGCCGGTCGCACGCACGGCACACCGACTGCCGGGCGCACAGCTCGTCCAGGTCCGGCGCCTTGGAGGCGAGCTCGGCGACGTCGCCGGCGCCGCGGGCGACCGGGGTGTCCGGGGAGGCCGGGTCCTCCGGCCAGCCGGAGCCGGGGGGCGTGAACGGGGCGTTCGCGGTCGGCATGCCACCGATCGTCGCACGCCGGTGGCCGGGTTACGCCCACGCCTCTGCGGGGACGGCCCCTGTCGGTACGATTCCTTCGCCGGTCGGGGAGGAGGGTGGTCCGGCGAGCCGGAGGCTGAGCGGAGGCAGGCAGTGTCGCAACCGGGCTGGTACCCAGATCCCTACGGCTCGGGGAGCCTTCGCTGGTGGGACGGCGAGAGCTGGACCGACCGGCTGAACCCCGAACCGCCGCAGCCGCCGCGGCTGCGCCTTCCCCGGAAGGAGGCCAAGCCCGACCGGGAGGAGCGGGACGACACCGCGACGACGTACGCGGCTCCGCACGTCTACGGAACGAGCTGGAGCGTGCAGCCCGCCGTCCGGCCCCTCGACGTGTACGTCCACGGCCTGCACCTGCACGCCGACGCCCAGATCGCGGCCTATGACAACGCCTACCTCGCCTGGCGGGACGTGGAGTGGGTGGCGTACTGGGCGGCGGAGCGACCGGCCGGATACGGCCACGGCCCCATCACCCAGTGGGTCTTCCAGGTGGGCCGGAACCCGTTCCCGTCCGGTCCCCGCGTCGAGGTGATCATCGAGCCGGGTTCTCTGTCCGCCCCCGCGGGGGCCTCCGCTCCGGGGGCCGGGGCCGCGTCCCCGGGCGAGCCGGAGCAGGTCTGGGGCCGGCTGATCCAGCTCTGCCAGGAGTTCGCCGAACCGCGGCTCGTGGACGAGCTGGCGGGGCGGGTCCTGGCCGGCGAACCGGTCGACGTGGCGCAGGGGCTGATCATTCACCCGGGCGGCGTCCGCGGCCACCGGGTGTCGCTGAGCTGGTCGGCGATCGCGGGCGCGACCGTGGACGGCGGCCGGGTGTGGATCCAGCAGTCCGGCGGCGAGTCGCCGATCCTCTACGTCCCGCAGCAGAACCCGAACGCGGTGCTGTTGCCTGCGCTGCTCTCGACGCTGCTGGCCCGGCTCGGGCGGTGAGCGCGCGCGTCAGAGCAGCGACCAGGCGATCCCGTCCAGGATGTCGTGCTCGCTCACCACGACCGCGCCGAACCCGTACTCGCGCATGATGCGGTCCAGGATAAGCGCGCCCGCGCCGATCACGTCGACGCGTCCGGGATGCATGACGCCGATCTCGGCGCGTTCGGCGCGGGTGGCGTGCAGCAGCCGCCGCGTCACCTCGTGGACCTGGGTGGCGGTGATCCGCGACAGGTGGATGCGGGTCGGGTCGTACTCCGGCAGGCCGAGCGCGATCCCGGCGACGGTGGTGACCGACCCGGCGAGGCCGACGAGCGTGCGCGCCTCGTTCACCGGCACGGTCCGCCGGACGACGTCGAGGGCGGCGTCGATGTCGGCGGCGGCGTTGGAGATCTGCAGCGGCGACGGCGGGTCGCCGTCCCTCAGGTGCCGCTCGGTCATCCGGACGCAGCCGATGTCGATGGAGCGGGCGGCCTCGACGGAGGAGCTGCCGAGCACGAACTCGGTGGAGCCGCCGCCGATGTCGACCACGAGGTAGGGGCGGGCCGGGCGCAGCGCGGCGAGCTCGCGGGTCGCCCCGGTGAACGACAGCTCGGCCTCCTCGTCCCCGCTGATCACCTCGGGGACGACGCCGAAGATGTCGACGACGCCGCTGACGAACTCGGAACGGTTCACCGCGTCCCTGGTCGCGCTGGTCGCGACGACCCTGGTCTTGATCGGGCCGCGGCCGGCCCCGGTGCCGTGTCGCTCGATCAGCGCGGCGTACCGGCGCATCGCGGCGAAGGTGCGCTCCAGAGCCGCGGGCGACAGGCGCCCGGTCTCGTCGACGCCCTCCCCGAGCCGGACGATCTCCATCCGGCGTTCCACGTCGGTGAGCGTCCCGCCGTCCTCGCCGGGCACGATGTCGGCGATGAGGAGGCGGACGGAGTTGGTTCCACAGTCGACGGCCGCGACGCGCGTCACCGGGCCTCCTCCTCCCGATCGCCTCCGCCCTCGTCCGTGCCGGTCTCCCCGGTCGCGGGGCCCACCTGGACGCACGGGCCGGTGCGCCACCACTCGGGAAGCGCGTCGAGCGCCTCCCGTCCGAACGGGTTGACGCCCGGGACGGCCAGCTCGTGGGCGACGAGGGCGTGCAGGCACTTGACGCGCTCGGGCATGCCGCCCGCGCTCTGCGTGCCCTCGGGCAGCGGCTCGATTCCCTCCTCGCGGGCGGCGCGGTCGCGGCGGCGCAGATAGTCCTCGTGGGCCGCGGTGTACGCGGCCTTCAGCTTCGGGTCGGTGGCGAGGCGTCCCTGCATCTCCCGCATGAGGCCGCTCCCCTCCAGGGTCCCGATGGCCGAGGCGGCCTTGGGGCACGTGAGGTAGAACAGCGTCGGGAAGGGCGTTCCGTCCGGGAGCCTCGGCGCCGTCTCGATCACGGCCGGCAGTCCGCACGGGCACCGGCTCGCGACCGCCCGCACCCCGCGCGGCTCACGGCGGAGCTGGGCCGCGATCGCGGCCGTGTCACCGGCCGCCACCGGCGCCCGGTCACCTGCGTCGTTCATTCTCCCCACCCGCGGCCGGGTCAACGCGGCCTGTCGGCCGCCTCCACCGACCGCCACAGCGTCTCGTACCACGGCGGCCTTCTCGTCGGGCCGCCCTCGTTCGCCTGCCGGGCGCCGTCCCCCTCGTTGTCCAGCACGATGTAGCACTTTACGTCAGGACGGCAGTAATGGAGTCTCCGCGTAGCCTCACGCTCAATGTACGACTTGTCACCGAGCTGTTGCTTGCGCTGGGCGAGGATCTCCACCTGCCGGCGGGCCTCGGCCTCCTTCTGGCGGAGCTCGGCGATCTCCTGCCGCTGGGCGATGTACTCGCGGACGGGATAGGCGAGGCTCAGCGCGATCGCGCAGACCACCACGGCGAGGATCGCCGCGCGGCTCGTCAGCGCCGGGTTGCCCCGGCGGATGCCGTCCGCGTGGAGGTCCTCGTCATCGACACCGTCGACGTCGTAGGCGTCATCGGCGTCGTGGACGTCGGCCGGGCGGGCGCCGGTCCCGGCGCCCGCCCGGTCCTCGCCGCGCGCCATCAGGTCTCGTCCCGTGCCATCGGCCCTCGCCGTTCAGCCGCCCGCGGAGCTCGGGAACACCGCCGGCCGGTCAGCTCTGCGCCTCGAAGCGCGGGAACGCCGACGCGCCGGCGTAACGGGCGGCGTCGTCCAGCATCTCCTCGATGCGCAGGAGCTGGTTGTACTTGGCGACCCGGTCGCTGCGGGCGGGGGCGCCGGTCTTGATCTGGCCGCAGTTGGTCGCGACGGCCAGGTCGGCGATCGTGGTGTCCTCGGTCTCGCCGGACCGGTGGCTCATCATGCAGCGGTACTGGTTGGTCTGCGCGAGCGCGACGGCGTCGAGCGTCTCGGTGAGCGTGCCGATCTGGTTGACCTTGACCAGCAGCGCGTTCGCGGCGCGGGCCTTGATGCCGCGGGCGAGCCGCTCGGGGTTGGTGACGAACAGGTCGTCGCCGACGAGCTGGACGCGGTCGCCGACCGCGGCGGTGAGGCCCTCCCAGCCGGCCCAGTCCTCCTCGTCCAGGGGGTCCTCGATGGAGACCAGCGGGTACTCGGCGATCAGCTCGCCGTAGTAGGCGGCCATGTCGTCCGAGCTGCGCTTGGTGCCCTCGAAGGTGTACTGGCCGTCGGCGTGCAGCTCGGTGGCGGCGACGTCCAGGGCGAGGGCGATGTCGCGTCCCGGCGTGAAGCCGGCCTTGCGGATCGCCTCCATGATCAGGTCGAGCGCGTGCCGGTTGCTCGGCAGCTCGGGGGCGAACCCGCCCTCGTCGCCGAGTCCGGTGCTCAGGCCCTTGGACTTCAGCACCGACTTCAGGGCGTGGTAGGTCTCGGCTCCCCAGCGCAGCGCCTCGGCGAAGGTCGCGGCGCCGATCGGGGCGATCATGAACTCCTGGATGTCGACGTTGGTGTCGGCGTGGGCGCCGCCGTTCAGGATGTTCATCATCGGGACGGGCAGCAGGTGCGCGTTCGGGCCGCCCACGTAGCGGAACAGCGGCAGGCCCGCGGAGTCCGCGGCGGCCTTGGCGACGGCCAGGCTGACGCCGAGGATCGCGTTGGCGCCGAGCGCCGACTTGCCGGGCGTGCCGTCGAGGTCGATGAGCATCTGGTCGATCAGCCGCTGGTCGGAGGCCGGGTAGCCGACGAGCTTCTCGTCGATGGTCTCGTTGACGGCCTTCACCGCGTTGCGGACGCCCTTGCCGCCGTAGCGCTCGCCCCCGTCCCGCAGCTCGACGGCCTCGAACTGGCCCGTGGAGGCACCGCTCGGCACGGCGGCGTGCGCCTCGGTCCCATCGGCGAGCAGGACCTCGACCTCGACGGTCGGGTTGCCGCGGGAGTCAAGGATCTCCCGGGCGAGTACGGCCTCGATCGACGACACGGGGAACCCCCTGTGGTGCGAGTGGTCGGACTTCTTCGCGCTCTCGTGCGACCACCGAGCCTATCCAGGCGGACCACCGCGACGCTCACCGGGCACGCCCGTTTCCCGGAATCCCCGCGAAGTTCGTCACCGGGTGGGTCGATCCCGACTTGACGTGCGCAATCTGCACAATGTCTACTTAACAAGTATCCGAACCAGATTAGTAGGGATCTTTCTCCCGAACGCCTCCCCGAGGTGGAACCGTGCGAAAACTCGTCCTGCTCGCCCTGGTCGGCCTTGGCGCGCAACTCGTCGACGGAAGCCTGGGCATGGCCTACGGCGTCACGTCGACGACGTTGCTCCTCGCCATCGGCACCAACCCGGCCGCCGCCTCGGCCACCGTGCATCTGGCCGAGATCGGGACGACACTGGCGTCCGGCGCGGCGCACTGGCGCTTCGGCAACGTCGACTGGCCGGTCATCGCCAAGATCGGCATTCCCGGAGCCGTCGGCGCGTTCGCCGGCGCGACGTTCCTGTCCGGGCTGTCCACCGAGACAGCGGAGCCGGTGATGTCGCTCATCCTGCTCGGGCTCGGCATCTACATCCTGGTCCGCTTCACCCTCCGGGGACTGCGCAAGGACCAGCTCGGCAAGCCGCTGCGCAAGCGGTTCCTCAGCCCCCTCGGCCTGGCCGCCGGGTTCGTCGACGCCACCGGCGGCGGCGGATGGGGCCCCGTCGGCACCCCGGCGATCCTGGCCAGCGGACGGCTCGAACCCCGCAAGACCATCGGCTCCATCGACACCAGCGAGTTCCTGATCTCCGTCGCCGCCAGCGTCGGCTTCCTGGTCGGCATCGGCTCGGAGGGCATCGACTTCGCCTGGGTGGCCGCCCTGCTCATCGGCGGTGTGATCGCGGCTCCGATCGCCGCGTGGCTCGTACGGCACGTCCCGCCGCGCGTCCTCGGCAGCGCGGTCGGCGGGATCATCATCATCACCAACACCCGGACGCTGCTGCGCAGCGACTGGATCGACGCCTCCGACGGCGTCCGGTGGATCTTCTACGGCGTCATCTACGCGGTGTGGGCGGCGGCGCTGGGGCACTCGATCCGCCGGCACCTCGCGGAGCGCGACACCGGGCCCGCGGCGCCCGAGGCCGACCGGGCCGCCGCACCGACCGCCACCTGACCGCCAACCCGATCACCACCTGATCAACACCTGACCGCCGCCCGCGGGGCCGGGCATGGACGACTTTTACCAACCTCACACGGTCACGTTTGCCCCGTTCCGGTAAGGAATCTCGGGTACCTGCACATGCGTCCCCTGGGAGGTCGTCATAGGTGCCCGGCCCCGAATGGCGGGCCTGAGCCGGTGGATCGGGCGGACCGTCGAGCGTCACTCGGAGATCCGCATCCGGGTGACGGCGGCGCCCGCGCTCGTCACCCTGATCCTTTCGTCGGCGCTGTGCGCGATGATCCTGGTCCTGGTCAGGCAGCAGTGGATGGATCACACCGTGATCGGCCTGGCGCGCGAGGCGCGCAAGACGGCGACGGCGATCAACGCGGGCACCCTGGGCGGGGAGCCTCCCGTCTCCGAAGGCGCGCTCGTCCAGGTGAAGGACAACCACGGCAACGTGATCTCCGCCTCGCCGAGGATGGAGGGCCGCGAACCGATCCGCTATCCCCCGCCGCCGGCCACGGACGACCGCCGCGACGGCAAGATCTGCGACGTCGACGCGCCCGGCGGTGACTGCTTCCTCATCACCGAGTACCGCGTCGGCCTCGGCCAGGACGTGGTCTTCGTCTACGCGCTGAAGCCGTGGCCGGGACCGTTCCCGCGGCCGCTGATCGCCGCGCTGTTCATGCTCGGCGTCCCCCTCCTCACCGGCCTCGCCGCGGTCGGGACGTGGGCGGCGACCAGCCGTGCGCTGCGTCCGGTCGAGGGGATCCGCCGCGAGCTCGACGAGATCACCGCCACGGACCTGGAGCGCCGGGTGCCGCAGCCGCCCCGCCGTGACGAGGTGGGACGGCTCGCCGAGAGCATCAACGCGACCCTCGACCGGCTGGAGAAGGCGGTCGCCCGGCAGCGCGGGTTCGTCAACGACGTCTCCCACGAGCTGCGCAGCCCGCTCGCCGCGCTGCGGATGGAGCTGGAGCTGGCGATGACGGCGCCCGACGACGTCGTCCCGCAGGAGACGATGCGGGCCATCCTCGCCAACACCGACCGGCTGACCGCGGTCGTGGACGACCTCCAGGCGCTCGGCCGCCTCGAAGCCGACCGGAACTTCCAGCGCGAACAGATCGATCTGACCGAGCTGGCGGACCAGGAGGTCCTGAGCCGGCCCCACCGCACGCGGGTGACGGTCCTGTCCGAGGGGACGATGACGGTCCAGGGCGGGCGCAACGAGCTGGCGCGGCTGCTGCGCAACCTCATCGACAACGCCGACCGGCACGCCGAGAGCGAAGTGACGATCATTCTGCGGCGGGAACCGCCGGACACCGCGGTCGTCGAGGTGGTCGACGACGGCACCGGCATCGCCCCCGAGGACCGCGAACGGGTCTTCGAGCGCTTCACCCGGCTGTCGGAGGGACGGCACCGCGACGCCGGCGGCACCGGTCTCGGGCTGGCGATCGCCCGCGACATCGCCGAGGCGCACGGCGGCACGCTCGTCCTGGCCGACCGGCCCGACAACCAGCCGGGCGCCCGGTTCATCCTGCGTCTTCCGCAGTGACCACGACCGCCGGTGACCCGGCGATCCGCCGGTCATCGCGGTCCGCCGCGGCCGGTCGCCCCGGTCACTCCGATCGCTGGCGGAGGCGTTCGCGCTCGGCTTCCAGGAGCTCGATCTGGCCCTCGATCTCCTCACGGGCGGCGAGGTACTGGCCGGCGTCGGCGAAGTCCGTGGCGTCGCCGGGCGGCTCGGGGATCTCGGCGCGCAGCCGCCCGATCGTCTCCTCGATCTCGCGGAGCCGGTCCCGGCCGTCGTCGCCGGACCGGTTCGCGGACTGGTTCGTCGTCATGTGTCCTCCTGTGGGTGGCATGCCCGTGCAGCGGCGTTCCTCACCCGCCCGGAGGCTCAGACGCGGATCGCGTGGGACACCTCAGATACGGATCGCGTCAGATACGGATCACGGTCCTGCCCCGGGCTCCGCCCGCCCGGCTGTCGGCCAGCGCGTCCGGCGTCTCCTCCAGCGGGACCTCACGCTCGACCGGCACCCGCAGCTCGCCCGCGTCGATGAGGCCGGACACCCGCTCCAGCTTCGCGGCCGACGGTTCGAGTTCGAGGTTGATACCGCGCAGCCCTTGGGCCTCCATCGCGTCCGGGTTCACCGACCAGGTGGTGCTGACGTACACCCCGCCGGGACGCAGGAGCTGCGCGATGCCGTCGGTGGCGCCGGTGTCGCTGACCACGTCGAGGACGGCGTCGATCCCGTCGTCGTGGACGCTGAGCACCTGCCCGTTCAGCTCGCCCTCGTCGTAGTCGACCGTCTCGTCCGCGCCGAGCAGACGCAGCGTCACGGCCATGTCGTCCCGGGCCGTCGCGATGACCTTGGCGCCCTCGCGGGCGGCGAGCTGGACCGCGCACTGCCCGACGCCGCCGGTCGCCCCCACGACCAGGACCGTCTGGCCCGCCTCGATCCCGGCGGCCTCCACCATGGCGAGCGCCGTCGTCGCCGCGGTCGGCACCGCGGCCGCCCGCGTGTAGAGCATGCCCTCCGGGATCTTGGCGACCGGCCCGTCCTCGCGGGCGACGGCGTACTCGGCGAACGCGCCGATGCCCCGCTCCGCGTCGAAGAACCGGCCGTACACCTGCTCGCCGTGGCGCAACCTGACGACGCCCTCGCCGACCTCGTCGACGACCCCCGCGCCGTCCATGCCGAGGATCAGCGGGAACGGCGCGTCGACGGAGTCCTTGAGCATCCCGTCGGCGACCTTCCAGTCCACCGGGTTCACCGCCGCCGCGATCAGCTTCACGAGGATCTCGCC
>DATCLF010000228.1:0-14790 GCA_036564055.1 Spirillospora sp. | reverse complement strand
GCATTCCGTACCACATCGCCATGGAGATCGCGCTCACCGGCGACAGGTACCCGGCGGATCGGATGGCCGAGCTCGGCCTGGTCAACCGGCTCACCGAGCCGGGCGGCGCGCTCGCGGCCGCCAAGGAGCTCGCGTCGAAGGTCGCCGAGAACGCGCCGCTGGCGCTCGCGGCGACCAAGAGGGTCATCGTCGAGTCCGCGGACTGGTCGTCGGCCGAGGCCTGGAAGAAACAGCAGGAGATCATCGTGCCGGTCTTCGCGTCCAAGGACGCCCAGGAGGGATCGGCGGCCTTCGCCGAGAAGCGCAAGCCGAACTGGAAGGGCGAGTAGCGACCGGCCGGCCGAGCGTCGGCGACCGGCCGTCGCGGATGGGGCGCCCGGAACCCTCGCGGTTCCGGGCGCCCCGTCGTGGTGGGGCACATCGGGGCTTCGCTCACAACCCTCACGAAGTGCATGAATGGCGAGATTTCTGCTACCGGGGGTCGCGAGGCGCGCCGGGCCCGTAGGCTCGTCCACCGAATCGCCACCCGGGGGGAGGCCCATGGACATCATCAGCCGGGCGGAATGGGGAGCCCGGGCACCCCGATCGCGAAGCACCGTGAGCTGGTCGCAGCGGACCGAGTTCATCGTCCACTACTCCGAAGGCCCCACCGACCAGTCGGTCCGGTCCATCCAGGACTTCCACATGGACGGCCGCGGCTGGGCCGACATCGGCTACAACTTCCTCGTCGACGTGTCCGGCCGGATCTACGAAGGCCGCGGATGGCTCGTCGTCGGCGCGCACGCCCCCGACCACAACACACCGGGCATCGGCGTCTGCATGATCGGCCGCGACGGCGACGCCACCGCCGCCGCCAAGCGGTCCATCCGGTGGCTGTACGACGAGGCGGTCCGCCGCAAGGGCCGGACCCTGAAGAAGCTCGGGCACCGGGACGTCTACGCGACGCGGTGCCCCGGCGACGAGCTGTACGCCTGGGTGCGGGCCGGGATGCCCGCGGACATCGAGGAGGACGACATGCCGGACTACGTCTCCGTCGGGATGGACGCGCCGCAGGATTTCCCGCCGAACACGTGGGTCACCGTCAACTGGGGCCGTGAGTACTCCGACCGCGAGCACCACCACTGGGACAAGGGCGGGCCCTCGTTCGTCGTCGGCCCCGCGCGCTACGGCGTCACCGCCAACGTCCGCATCGACGGGCTCGCCCCCGGCACCGAGCTCCAGGCCAGGGTGATCGAACACCCCGAGTCGGGCGGTGAGGTCGAGACCGGCCCGATCGCCGAGTACGTCGCCACCAACGGCTCGACGTTCGTCCACTACAACCTCGCCGCGGACACCGTCGCCGACGGGTACAGGGTCCGCTTCCAGGTCATCCACTACGGCACCGAGAACGCCCGCATCACCTCGGGCTCGGCCAAAGCCTTCGCCTGGCCCACCTGATACGGCTGAGCGGCGGGGAGTCCCCGCGGACGGATCACGTGACACGGTGGCCGCCCCGACCGGGCGGCCACCGGTGGAGGTGGACGGTGCGCCGTCCCCGGGGAGTCAGTACCAGCGGGCCGAGCGTTCACGCTTCAGGGCCGAACGGCGCCTCTTGTTCTCCAGCCGCCGCTCGTTGACGGCGCGCGGCACCTTTCTCGGAATGCGCTTCTTCGGAGGCGGGGCCGTCGCCTCGGCGAGCAGAGCGCTCAGCCGGTTGCGGGCGGCCTCGCGGTTGCGCCGCTGGGAACGGTGCTCCTCGGCGCGGATCGTCAGGACGCCGCGCACGAGCCGGCCCGCGAGACGGTCGAGGGCACGGGCCCGCAGATGCTCGGGCAGGGACGGGGAGTTCGCCACGTCGAAGGACAGCTCCGCGGCGGTGGCGCTGGTGTTGACGTGCTGCCCGCCCGGCCCCGAGGAACGGGAGAAACGCCAGCTCAGCTCGGACTCCGGAATGGTGACCGAGCCTCTGACGCGGATGTGACCGGGCATGTCCCCATTGTCGCAGGTCGCAGCGATCTTGTCGTCCGCGTTGATTCCGGGGCGGCACGGCACGGGGGCGGGCGGCCGCGTGACCCACGGGGAGCACGCCACGCGGCCGCTCACCGTGCTCCGGTCCCTCCCCGCCCGGCCCGGCCGGAAGGGACCTCCGGTCCGGCGCCGCCCGTCCGCCCGCTCCCCCCAGAGCCCGGCCGGACGGCGTCCCAGACCGGAAGTGAGTCGCCGACTCGTCATCGAGAGTGCTCGGCCAGGCTGGACCGCGCCTCCAGAGAAGCTGAAAGTGTCCTGAACGTTCAGCCGCCGTCGCAGTCAGTCGCCGTCCAGGGGCAGCACCACCCTGAACCTCGCGCCCTCGCCCGGCGCGGAGTCGGCCTCCACGTGGCCGTCGTGGGCGGCGACCAGCGCGGCGACGATGGCGAGACCGAGACCCGCTCCGCCGCCCTCCCGCGACCGCGCCTCGTCCGCGCGGTAGAAGCGTTCGAAGACCCGCTCCGCCTGCTCGGGGGACAGCCCGGGACCCTCGTCGGCGACCTCCAGGACCGCCGCGGGCGCGTCGCGCAGCGTGCCCGGCGTGAGACGCACCTCGACCGGCGTGCCCGGCGGGGTGTGCACGACGGCGTTGGTGAGCAGGTTCCCGAGGACCTGGCGCAGCCGCAGCTCGTCCCCGAGCACCTGGTACGCGAGGCCGCCCTCAACCGAAAGGTCGATCGTCCGGTCCGGAGCGAGGACCCGCGCCTCCTGCACGGAGTCGGCGGCGACGGCGAGCAGGTCCACCGGGCGCCGCTCGATCGGGCGCTGCTGGTCGAGCCGGGCGAGCAACAGCAGGTCCTCCACGAGCAGGCCCATCCGGGCCGCGGTCTGCTCGATGCGGCCGATCAGCCGGTCCAGCTCGGCCGGGGTGCGGGCCGCGCCCTGCCGGTAGAACTCGGCGAACCCGCGGATCGCCGTCAGCGGCGTGCGCAGCTCGTGGCTGGCGTCGGCGACGAACCGCCGCATCCGTTCCTGCGACCGCAGCGCCGTGCGCTCCGAGCGCCGCGCCGCCGCCTCCGACTCGGCGCGGGCGCGGAACGCCGCCTCGATTTGCGCGAGCATCGCGTTCAGCGACCGGGCGAGCCGTCCCATCTCGGTGCGCGGATCGGCGCGCGGCACGCGGCGGGACAGGTCCCCGGCGGCGATCGCGCCCGCGGTCTCCTCGATCTCGGCGAGGGGACGCAGGCTGGCCCGCACCACCCCCACGCCGAGGCCGACCAGGCCGATCAGCACCACCAGCCCCACGATCGCGTCGATCACCACGAGGCGGCGGACGGTCCGGTCGGCCTCCTCCAGGCTGAACGCCAGAACGAGGATCGCTCCGTCGCCCTCCGGGATCGGCTCGGCGAGGATCCGCCAGGACGACCCCGAACCGCCGGTCCCCGACACCGTGAACGGCCGGTCGAGCTTGCCGGACAGGTCGTCCGGCAGACGCGGATGCCCGGACTCGCTCCACGCCGGGTTGTGGGCGACCATGCGGCCGTCGTTGACGCGGATCTGCCCGTACACCTCGCTCGGGATCCGGTAGGTGAACCGGGTCTGCCCCTCCTCCAGCTCCGGCAGATGCTCGGCGACCTGCGCCATCGTCCTGCCGACCGAACCGCGAAGCTGGTCGTCGGCCCGTCCGATCAGGTACTGCCGCAGCACCGACGCGCTCGCCGCGGCCATCACGGTCATCCCGACGGTGGCGATGACGAGCATCCCGGCGACGAGCTTGACGCGCAGCGACGTGCGGTCCCACAGACGCACGAGCCCGCGACGCGGCCAGGGGACGTGGTCGCCGCCCCTGCCGTGCGGGGTCTGCGACGGGCCGTCCGGCGACGGGCCGTCCGGGGCGTGCGGCGGCGCGGTGCCGTCGGCCGGCGCGATGCCCCGCGCGCCCATCAGCCCGGCCGCGTGGGCTCGCGCAGCACGTAGCCCACCCCGCGCAGCGTGTGGATGAGCCGGGGCTCGGCGTTGTCGACCTTGCGGCGCAGCGCCGACACGTACGACTCGACGATCCCCGCGTCGCCGCGGAAGTCGTAGTTCCACACGTGATCGAGGATCTGCGCCTTCGACACGACGCGTCCCGCGTTGGCCATGAAGTAACGCAGCAGCTTGAACTCGGTCGGCGACAGCTGGATCGGGCGGCCGCCCCGCCACACCTCGTGGCTGTCCTCGTCGAGCTCGACGTCGGCGAACACCATGCGGGACGACGGCTCGTCCGCCCCGCCGCGGAACCGCCGCAGGACCGCCCGGATCCGGGCGATGACCTCCTCCAGGCTGAACGGCTTGGTGACGTAGTCGTCCCCGCCGATCGTCAGGCCCTTGACCCGGTCCTGGACGGCGTCCCGGGCGGTCAGGAACAGCACGGGAGTGTGGTCGCCGCCGGACCGCAGCCGCCGCGCCACGTCGAAACCGTCGATGTCGGGCAGCATGACGTCCAGGACGATGAGGTCCGGCCGGTGCCGCCGCGCCGACTGGACGGCGTCGGCCCCGTTGGTGGCGGTGATGACGTCGAACCCCGAGAAACGCAGGCTGCCGGCCAGCAGTTCGAGGATGTTCGGTTCGTCCTCGACGACCAGCAGCGTCGCCTCCGGCGTCCTGCCGGTGCCGTTCGCCGTTCGATCAACCGATGCCACAAGTCCCCCTCCACATCACCGCAGAGGCTTGCATCCGAACCTGAAAGCCTCCTGAACGTTCGCAGAGGATCCCATGAGTGCCCGTCTCCGAATTCCGTGTAACGGGAGGGTCTAAAAGAGGGCCAAAAGGGCACGGCGGACGTCGGGGCCTGTGGCACGGGTTCGGCGCGCCTAGCGGTTCAGGTCTCGGATCGCCCGCATGGCCGCGCGCCGTGCGTCGCCGGACAGGACGTCGATGTAGACGCGGCCGTCCAGGTGCCCGCACTCGTGCTGGAGGCAGCGGGCGAAGTAGCCGGTGCCCTCGACGCGGACGGGCTTGCCCTTCACGTCGACGCCTTCGACGACGGCGTGCGCGTAACGCGGCGTGTCGAACCTCATGCCGGGAACGGACAGGCATCCCTCCGGTTCGACCAGCGTGTCCCCGTCGGCGGCCGTGAGCCTCGGGTTGACGACGTGCCCGACGTGACGCCTGCCCCGGTCGTCCTCGCAGTCGTACACGAACAGCCGCAGACCGACCCCGATCTGGTTGGCCGCCAGGCCCGCGCCGTTCTCCTCGTACATCGTGGCGAACATGTCGTCCACGAGACGTTCGAGCGCGCCGTCGAAGGTCCGGACGGGGTCGCACTCGGTGCGCAGGACCGGATCTCCGAGGAGCCGGATCGGGCGGACGGTTCCACGGCGGGTGCGGGTCCTCTTGCTCACCCGGACATCCTAGAGAGACGGCGACGAGACCTCGCAAAACAGACGGCGCGCACCGTATGCGCCGCCGACGCGGTGCGCCCGGCCGGTCGGGGCGGGGCGCACCGCGTGAAACGCCGGTGTGCGAAGCCGGCGGTTACCGCTCGTTCACAGCTCGATGGGGCCGCGGGTCGACTGCTGGGGCGGGACGGGGTCGTCGGCCGGGCGGAAGGGTGACTTGGCGTGCGGCGCGGGAGAGTCGGAAGCGGGCGTCGCCGGTTCGGGCTTCTTCGCCGCCCCCTGCGGGGACGCCGCCGGTGCGGACGGCATGGCCTGCGCGGACGTCGCCGACGGCTTGGGCGCGGTGGTCATCGGCTTCGAACCGCCCCCCGACGTGCTCGCCGAGGACGGTGCCTGCGCGGGCGAGGAGGACTGCGCCGACGTCTGCCCCGATGCCTGTGCGGGCTTGGCCCCCTGCGGCGTCTTGCCCTGTGCGGACTGCTTGCGCGGCGTGTGCTGGCGGACGGCGTCCTCGACCATCTTCTCCAGCGGGCCGGCCTCGTTCTCGGCGGTCAGCAGCCGGTGCAGCGTCTCGCTGATCTCGGTGAGGCGCTGCAGGGCCTGGGTGTGGTTCTTGGTGAGCGCCGTGAGCCGCTGCGTCGCGCCCTCGTTGATCACGCTGGCGCGGCGCTCGGCCGCGGTGAGGGTGCGCTCGGCCTCCAGCCGGGCGCTGGTCACCGTCTGCTCGGCCTCCTGCTTGGCCGACGACAGGATGTTGTCCGACTCCTTCTTGGCGGAGGCGAGCAGGTTGTCGGCCTTCTCCTGCGCCTGGTTGAGGTTCTTCTCGGCGTTCGCGCGGGCCTCGTCGATGATCCGCTTGGACTCCTGCTCGGCGTTCTTGCGGATCTCCTCGCCCTTCGCCTCGGCCTGGGCGATCTTGTCCTGCGCCTCGTCCTCGGCGAGGTTGATGATCTGCCGGAGTCGTTCGCTCAGGTCGTCACCGGTCGGCTTGCGGGACTCCCGGAGCTCGGCCATCTCGCGGCGGATGCGTTCGACGTCGTCCTGGGCGCGGGCGAGCCGCGCCTCCAGTTCGCGATGCTTTTGCTGGGCCCGCGCAATGTAGTCGTCGACCTGGCGGCGGTTGTAGCCGCGCATGACGATTTCGAACGACTCGTCTTGGAGGAGGTTCGGCAGGATTTCGGCTTCGTTGCTCATGGTGCCTTGGGGGGTCGTTGGCGGGGCCATCACCCCGTCAGGGTCGGTCGCGGTAACATCCTCGCCCGCCGGTCAGCGGGTCCACATGCAGAACGTCAGGACGACTCTCGTCCGCTCCACCCCTTTCGCGCAACCGGAACGCACTTCTCGCTGCCGCTTCTTCATGCGGGTAGGCCCGACAAACTATCCAATCAGCACAAACTTCGCGCGTTTTGCGGTGTCGTGTCGGCGAACGGCCTTCTGACTTGTCGTGGCCGGTCTCCTGCCCGGCGGCCTGCGGAGGGCGCGTCCGGAACGGCACCCGACCCCGGAAGGGGTGGCCTAGGACCGCGGCTCGGGGAGCAGCTTCTCGGCCACCGCCCGTGCCTGCCGCGCGGGACCGTCGGGGCCGAGGGCCTGGGCCGAGGCCATCGTCCCCTCGATGACCAGGATGATCTGGTCGGCGAGCGCCGCCGGGTCGTCGACCGGCGCCGTCTCCGCGAGCCGGCCGGTGAGCTTGCGGAGCTCGCCGCGCAGCCACCTCTTCATCTCGACGGCGGCCTTGTGCGCAGGCAGTTCGGGGTCGGGGAACTCGGTGAGCGCCATGAGGAAGATGCATCCTCGGCACTGGTCCCGCCCGCGGGGCCGGCCGAAGACCCCGTCGATCAGCGCCAGGATCTTCTCGCGCGGATCGAGGTCGTCCGCCTCGGTCACCGAGGCGAACCAGAGGCGGTTGAGCCGGTCGGCTCGGCGCACGTACTCCCCGACGAGGTCGTCCTTGGAGGCGAACAGGCGGTAGAGCGTGGTGGGCGCCACACCGGCCTCCGCCGCCACCTTGTCGATGCCGACGGCCCGCACGCCATGCCGGTAGAACAGCTCGTGCGCGACCTGCAGAACGCCGACGTCGCGGAGCGGCACGGTCTGCAGCCGGTGATCGAGGCCGTCGCCGGCGCAGACCGGATCTTCCTCCTCAATGGATACGACGTGAGGATGCTGGCGCAGTCGAAGGCGGTGATCGACGCGGCCTTGGCGGCGGGGGTCTCCCACATCGTGCATCTCGGCGTCCACGCCGCGGAGGACACCACCGTCGTCCACTTCGGCTGGCATCAACTGATCGAGAACTACATCGAACGATCCGGGCTGGCCTACGTTCATCTCCACCCCACGACGTTCATGCAGAACCTGCTGGCGCCCGGCACCGCGGCCTCCGGCGTTCTCACGCACTACATCGGGGACGGCCGGCCGAGCTGGATCGACACCGACGACATCGCCGACGTCGCGGCCGTCGTACTGCGCGATCCCGATCCGCACGAGGGCGGCGTCTACGGGCTGGGCACCGAGGTCGCGTCCATGAGCGAGATCGCCGCCCTGCTCACCGAGGTGACCGGCCGGCCGTGGCGCGACGAGCCGAGGGAACCCGAGGACTTCTACCGGACGGCCGTCGCCGCCGGCGCCGACCCGGCCTACATGGCGTGCGTGCGCAACGTCTTCGAACGCACCCGGGACGGATCGATCACGGAGACCTCCGAGACGTTCGACACGGTCGAACGGTTGACCGGCCGCCCACCGACCTCACTTCGGGCGTTCGTCGACAAGCACCGTGCCGCCTTCACCTAGGAAGCGGACAGGACGCTCGAATCCTGCCCTCCCACCTGGTCGGCAAGGGGCGGCTCCGGTCGCCTCCGACGCCCGTGGCTAGCATCGGCGCCATGAGCTACCTGGGATCATTGGGCGAGGACCGGCCGAAAATCGACCCCGAGGCGTGGGTCGCGCCCGGCGCGGTCGTCGTCGGCCGCGTCACGATCGGCCGTGCGTCCAGCGTCTGGTACGGCTCGGTGCTGCGCGCCGACGACGAGGAGGTCATCGTCGGGGACGAGTGCAACATCCAGGACCTCAGCTGCCTGCACTCCGACCCCGGCATACCCGCCGTCCTGGAGGATCGCGTCAGCCTCGGCCACAAGGCGATGGTGCACGGCGCCCACGTCGAGACCGGCTCGCTCATCGGGATCGGCGCGATCGTCCTGAACGGCGCCCGGATCGGCTCCGGGACGCTGATCGCGGCGGGCGCGCTGGTGCCGCCCGGCAAGAAGATCCCCTCCGGTGTGCTCGTCGCCGGAACGCCGGGCAAGATCGTCCGGGAGCTCACCGACGACGACCGGCTGATCCTCGAGCACACGCCCGAGGTGTACGTGAAGAAGGCGCGGCGGCACCGCGACGCCGTCTGGGAGTGAACCACGGCGATGAACGGCGCGGTGAACGGCCGAGCGCGCGGGCGAGCTCCGTACTGAGCCGTACTGAGCGGTACCGAGTGGTACTGAGCGGTTTCGGGCCGGTCTGACCTGCGATTATGCGGCGAATGGGCCGGTGAGGGGCGCCCCGGTCCTTTTCTGCTGACTACGATGACGATCGTGGTGTGGGGACCGGGCTATGGCAGTGCTCCGCCGCCCAGCTCCCAGATGGGGCAGGACCCTTTCGCGGAGGCCGAGCGGGACACGAGAGCGATGGTGGCCGCCTCGTGGTGGCCGTCGGCGCCTCCGCAGCAGCGCCATCATGCGATCGGGGGGCGCATGCTCACGCTCCCCGACGGTACGTGGTGGCTGTTCGGGGCGTGGGCGCGGTGGTACCGGCTGCATCCGTCCGACGGGCAGTGGTACCTGTGCCCGCCGCCCCGCACGCCCGCCGTGCGGATGGCGGCCCGTCCGGCGCAGCGGGACGGAGGGCAGGTGCCGCCGCTGCCGCCGCACGTGATCCCGGCCGGGCCCGACTTCTCCTACGACCCGCCCGCGAGCCTGCCCTTCGTCGGGCACGGTTTCGCGAGCGACGTGACCTCCCGCGTCCGCTCGACGGTCGAGTCCGCGGCGGCGCTGCCCGCGCAGGACTACCCCCACTGGTGGCCGGAGTTCTCCAGCGGCACGCCGTCCACCGTCGTCGCGGCCTGGGGCGTGATGCTGTGGTGCGCGGCCGCTCCGGCGTTCGACTCGCGGCTCGACCCGCAGATGCTCGACCTGTGGAAGCCGTACCGGGCCAAGCCCCTCCCGGACGTGGACGGCCCCCGCTGGCTGACCCCGCCCGCCCTTGAGTCGCTGGTCGCGCTCTACGCCGAACGCCTGCGGGCGAGCCGGGTCGACGCGGCGGTCGTCATCCTCCGGACGATGTGGGCCATCGCCAGCGCGCTGCGCGAGGACGTCAGGTTCCAGGCCCGGGCGGACGCGCTGCTCGCGATCCTCAGCACCACCCTCGCCAACCCCACCGTCGACTACGGGGCGCTGCCGTACGGGGATCAGGCGATCGTCCAGCAGTGGCTGACCCGCTGCCCGCCGAACCTGGTTCCCGCGCTGAGGAACGAGAGCTCGCCGGGGGACAACTTCCGGCACGCGTTCTACACGCTCGCCGAGCTGGTGGCCGAACTGTCCGGCGACCCCGCCGACCCCGCGTACATCGAGCCGCGCCTGGTCGCCGCGGCGTTGCTCGCCGCCGACCTGAACGTGGTCCGCAAGGACATGGTGGGCAACATCGTCCCCTGGCTGGACCCGGAGATCCGTTACACCGTGCAGGCGGTGTCGGAGCAGAAGGGCCACCCGCTCCGCCGCCTGTGGCCGCAGGACCTGCGCCTTCCCGAGCCGCTGCGCTCGGCGGCCGGCTCCGGCAAGGGCGCCGAGTCGCTGCTGGCCGCGATGTACGAGGTCGACCTCGCCTGGTGCCGGCTCGGCGGCATGCCCGCCCGCCCGCGCGGCTTCCCGGTCCCGACCGCGATCATCGCGGGGATCATCGGCCGCGACCGCGCCCGCAAGACGGCCGTCACCTCGTCCTCGGCTGCGTCGGCGCCGCCGGCGTCGCAGCCGCCGCCGGTCCCGCCGCAGGGCCAGCCCGGGCTCGCTCCGGGAGCCTCCCCCCAGGCCCAGGGGCCGTCCTCCGAGCCGGACCGCCCGTTCGTGCAGCCGCCGGCGCAGGCGGGACGGGAGGCGTCCAAACCGGCCGCATCCCCGCAGGAGCCGCCGTCCCCGCCGTCATCCGGGCAGGGGCAGCAGGCCGCGTTCGCCGCGCCGCCGCCGTCCCCGCCGTCTCCGCCGTCTCCGCCGTCTTCGGGGTCTTCGTCGTCTCCGCCGTCGTCGGGATCCCCGGCGTCCGCCGAGGACGACAAGGGCGGCGAGAACATCGCACCGCCCTACACCGAGCTGGGCTTCCAGCGTCCCGGCCAGGCGCGGGGCCCGGCGCCCGCGCAGAGCCCGGCTCCGCCGCAGCCCCGTGCGCAGGAGCCCGCACCGTCCGCGCAGGGCGGCGCGTACTCCCCTGCGGAGGAGAAGCGCGCGGACGAGAACGTCATGCCGCCGTACACGCAGCTCGGCTACCAGCCGTCGGGCGCCGCCCCTGCTCAGCAGGGGCCGCCTCAGAGCGCCTTCCCGCAGCAGGGGTCGCCCGAGCCGCCTGCCCAGCAGCAGGTTCGGCAACCGGCGCAACCGGCTCAGTCCGCGCACCCAGCCCAACCCCAACAGGCGCAGCAGCCCCAACAGGCGCACCAGCCTCAGCAAGCACAGCAGCCCCAACAGGCGCAGCAGGCGCAGCAACCGGCCGCGTTCGACCCGAATGCCACGCGCCTGGAGGACGACTCGGCGGCCTCCCGGGGCCCGGCGGGCCCGCCGGGCGGACGGCCGCCGCAGCCTCCCGGGCAGCAGGGGCCGCCGGGCACGCGCGTGCTGGAACCGGGCGACCTCGACGACGACGTCCCCGGCCAGGGGGCGGCCGCGCAGCAGCCGACCTCCGGGGACGCTCCGCCCGGGACGAGGGTCATGTCCCAGACGATGGTCAGCGAGTTCGACTTCCTGGACGACACGCCCTCCCCGGAGCAGCCCGTCCACGAGATCCCGCCGCCGCGCGACCGCAGCACGCGGCGGGTCCTGGAGCGGTTCGGGTTCGGGTTCGTCTACGGCGATCACGACGTCGCCCCCTTCCTGGCCGACCTGCGCGCCCAGGCGGAGGCGTGGAACGCGACCGCGGACCCGTCCGTCGAGCAGACGCGGGTGGACGGCACGCCCAGCTCCATCGGGTCGGGGGTGCCCGGCGCGCTGCTGGTCGGCGCGCCGCACTCCGGTCAGCGCAGGCTGGCCAGGATGATCGCGCTGACGCTGGCGAACGCGGGCCTCGGCGACGGGTCGATCCGCGCCCACGACGCCGACGACGTCCGCGACGCGCCCGCCGACCGCATCCTGCAGATCTTCGCCCAGCCCGGTCCGGTGATCCTGTTCGAGCGGCTGGACGTGGCGATCAACGACGCTCCCGACCCGGCCGCGGTCGTCGGCGCGATCCGCCGCGCCCGTCTCGACCCGAGCAACACCGCGCCCGTGATCGCGACGTGCGAGCCGCACGCCTACAAGCGCCTGCTGGCGGAGCATCCGAAGCTCGTCCAGTCGTTCCGCGTCCACCGGCTGCCCGACTTCAGCGACCTCGAGAACCGGATGACGCTGCTGCACCTGCTGGCCGAGGAACGCCGCGTCACCATCGGGGCGTCGGCGCTCGAGGTCGCCCGGGAGGACCTGAACCGGCTCCGCGGGCCGGGCGACCTGGTCAACGCGCGTCTCGTCGAGACCTACCTCGACCAGGCGGCGCAGCGGAACATGGAGCGCGCCGGAGCGTCCCACGACCGGCTGGTGCTGACGCCCGACGACCTCGCGGGCGTCGCCGAGGGCATCGAGCCGGCGCTGCGGCCCCCCGGCGACATCGACGGCTACCTGCACCAGCTCGACCAGCTCATCGGGCTGGAGGACGTCAAGGCCGCCGTGCGCGAGCTCGTCGAGGAGGCGGGGCTCGCGGCGGACCGGGCCCGGTACGGGGTCGGCACCGGCGCGCCGCGGCACCTGATCTTCACGGGGCCGCCGGGAACCGGCAAGACGACCGTGGCGGGCCTCGTCGGCGGCATCTACGCGGCGCTCGGGCTGCTGGGCTCGGGGCACGTCGTCGCCTGCCGTCCCGTCCATCTTGCGGGACGCGACCGGCTCGACACCGAGCGCAGGGTGGCGAGCATGGTCGAACAGGCGCTCGGCGGGGTCCTGCTCATCCAGGAGGCGTACCGGCTCGACCGGAGCCCCGCCGTGGTGGAGGAGCTGCTGCGCCGGATGAAGCAGAGCAGCACGAGGTTCCTCGTCGTCTGCACCAGCCCGGCGGCCGAGATGGAGGGCTTCCTCGCGGGCAACCCCGCGTTCCGCGCCGAGTTCGGCCGCGTCCTGGAGTTCACCGGGATGAGCGAGCGGGACATGGTCCAGCTCTTCCAGAGCTACGCCGAACGCGACCTCTACATGCTGGACGAGGAGCTGCGGGTCGAGCTGCTCAGCCGGTTCGAGCGCCTGCGCGACGACCCGCAGTTCGCCTACGCGCGCACCGTCCGGGCGCTGTTCGAACAGACGGTGGCGCGGCAGGCGGCCCGCCTGGCGGGCGCCGACGTCAACGCCGCGACCGTGGCGCGGCTGACGGTCAGGGACCTGCCCGAGTCGCCGCTGGAGCAGATGCTCGGCGACTTCCGACCCGGCCGCTGAACCGGTTCACGGCGGCCGGGCGCCGAGCGCCGGTGTCGGCAGACCGGTGTCCGATAGACGAGGCGCCGGGCGGAGGTATCGGACGGGCGTCGGCGGGGAAGGCTGTCAGAGCGGCCACCGGGCGGCTCGGGGGGAGTCCCGTCCGGTGACCAATGGTTCGGGGGGACTGTGTGGGTCGCCCGTATTGACAGGGTCGAGGTGGCCCTCAAATGGTCCGCATGGGTCATGTGCCCGGGGAGGCCGGGCGCGTAGCCTCAATGTGGGCGTGGGGAATGAACGGAGGTGGACGCGGTGCGCCACGACCACGACTCGCGCGTCCACGACCGCGTTGCGCTGGACGAGATCGAACTCTATGCCGAGATGCTCAGTGCGGTGGCGGAGGCGAAGCGGCCCCTCACCGTCGCTGAGATCGACACGGTGCTCGGAGTCCGGTCCGACGACGCCGGTCGCGAGCTGACGCGCCAGGAGTAGACGGGTCCGGGGAAGCACACGCCCCGACCCGCTGAGTCGCAACCGCACGACACCGGGGACGCCGAATCGGCGTCCCCGGTTCGGCCTTTTCGGGCCCGCCGCGGCAGGTGTCCGTACGGGTTTGTTGCTGTTACGAATCTCACTTATCGGCTTGCTCAGAGGTCAGGTCGGCGCCGCCGCACCCCCGCGAAGGCCCGAATCACCGCAGATAGGGGCCTTCACACTGGGTAGGTACGTGCTGGTTCAGGGCATTCATGGGGGTGAGAGGATGGGGGAGACCAGTCAAAGGGAGGGCAAAGGTTCTTTTTACGGCTGGTTGCGCCTACGATCCTCTCCGGACTGTTCCGGCACTTCAGGAGAACGACGTGCGCTTGCGTCTCACGCCGCGTGAGGACAGCTTCTACGACATGTTCGCCGACTCGGCGAACAACCTGGTCACCGGCGCCAGACTGCTCGTGGAGCTCATCAGCGACGGCACGGACCGCGTGGCGATCGCGGAGAAGATGCGCGCCTGCGAACACGCGGGCGACGAGTGCACTCACGCGATCATGCGGCGGCTCAACGAAAGCTTCATCACCCCCTTCGACCGCGAGGACATCTACCGGCTGGCCTCGACGATCGACGACGTGATGGACGAGATGGAGGAGGCCGCGGACCTCGTCGTCCTCTACAAGATCGACCAGTTCCCCAAGGGCATCGTCGCGATGGTCGAGGTCCTGGAGCGCGCCGCCGAGCTGACCGCCGAGGCGATGCCGCGGCTGCGCTCCATGAAAGAGCTCAACGAGTACTGGATCGAGATCAACCGGCTCGAGAACCAGGGCGACCAGGTCTACCGCAAGCTGCTCGCGCAGCTGTTCAACGGCGACTACGACACCCTCACCGTCCTGAAGCTGAAGCAGATCATCGACCGGCTCGAAGACGCCGCCGACGCGTTCGAGCACGTCGCGAACACGGTCGAGACCATCGCGGTCAAGGAATCATGAGCGTCAGGGACGACCCGCCCGGACCGAGCGGCCCCGTCAGCCCCACCGGCGGCACGGACGGGGCGATCGCCACCAAGGAGGAACCGGCCGAAACCGAACCGACCATCGCCGAACAGGTCCGCAGGGGACCGGCGAGATTCTGGCCGGTCCTGCTCGTCGGGATCCTGGCGGTGGTCCTCTCCGGGGCGCTCGGACTGCGGCAGGACGCACAGACCGCAGTCCTCGTCCTCGTCGTCGTCATCGCCCTGGTCTTCGACTACACCAACGGGTTCCACGACGCGGCCAACGCCATCGCGACCTCGGTGTCCA
>DATCLF010000227.1:0-8831 GCA_036564055.1 Spirillospora sp. | reverse complement strand
GGCCGCGGCAAGCTGCACCGGTACTACCGGATCGAAGGCGCCTCGCACCTCGACCTGGAGTACGACATGTTCCCGGACCGGATGCGGCCGCTGCTGCCGTGCATGCGGACCGCGTTCGAAGCCCTGGAACGCTGGACGGCCCCGCACGGCGGCCAGGCTCCCCCGCCCAGCGCCACCATCCCCCGTCAGACCACCGGTGACGTCGTCAACACCTGCTCCATCGGCTGACAGAGGCCGAGGCTCTCCTCGACGACGAGTTCGCGCCGTCCTCATCCGGGTGAGGACGGCGCGAACCGCTGCACGGCGCACGCCCGCACGGCATTCCAACGTTGCAGTTGGCCATGGCTACACTCGTCGCATGGCGTGGGACACGGCGGCGACCAGGCGGAAGATCCTCGACGCGGCGGTCGAGGAGTTCGCCGAGCACGGCCCCACCGGCACCACCGTCGACCGGATCGCCGCCCGGGCCGGCGTCAACAAGGAGCGCATCTACAACTACTTCGGCAACAAGCAGGCCCTGTTCAAGAAGGTCCTGGCCCACGAGAGCGAGCGCATCGCCGGGTCCGTGGTGCTGGACTTCTCCGCCGACGACCCGATCGGTGACTACGCCGGACGAATTTTCGACTACCACGTCGAGCACCCCGAACTGCTCCGCCTGCTCCTGTGGGAGGGCCTGACGGCGCCGAGCGACATCGCGGAAAGCCGCTTCGCCCACTACCGCGCCAAGACGGAGATGTTCGCCAAGGCGCAGCGCGACGGCGTCATACGCGACGACCTCGATCCGGGAGCCCTGCTGTTCTCGATCATGGCCCTCGCCGCCTGGTGGCACGCCGCCCCGCACGTCGCCCGCATGACGACGGGCACCGACCCCGCGAACCCCGCGGACCTCGCCGCCCGCCGCGCCGCCGTCGTGGAGGCCGCCCGGCGCCTCGCGTCTCCCGGCGACCCGTGAGGTTCCTCGCCGCGACCGTCGGAGGTTCCGGGCGACGGTCGTGAGCTCACGCTTGATCAACGGGGTGCGGACCGCCTTGCGCACCCGAGTGTGCGCCATGCCTCGCGTTCGGCGGCGGTCACCGGAGCGTCCGGCCCGGCGATGATCAGCTCTGCGATGTCCGTCCCAACGGCCGCGTAGTGGTCAACGACGCCGCGACACGGGCGTCACGGCAGCACGACGGGACGGAGCACCTCGCCCGAGAGCAGCCGCTCGTACCCGGTCTGTGCGTCGTCGAGCCCGTAGGTCTCCTGGACGTACTCCCCGAGCGGCAGGTCCCCGGACAGGTACAGGCCGGCGAGCCGGGGAAGGTCGCGGGACGCGCGGCAGTCGCCCCAGATCGAGATGTGAACGGAGCCGCCGGTGAGGAACAGCGGCCGCAGCGGGACCTCCGCCACGTCCGTCATGGCCGGGGCGCCCACCATCACCATGCGGCCGCCGGGGGCGCGCAGCGTGAGGCACTGCTCGAACGTCCTGCGGCCGCCCACGGCGTCGATGACGACGTCGCCGCCGTTGCCGCCCGTGAGGTCGCGGACCGCCGCGGCGACGTCGTCGACCGCGGTCACGTCGACAACGTCGGTGGCGCCGAAACGCCGGGCCATGGGCAGCTTGGCCGGGTTGGCGTCCAGCGCGACGATGCGGCGCGCGCCGGCGAACCTGGCGCCCGCGACGGCCGCGAGACCGACACCGCCGCATCCCACGACGACCACGTCGTCCGCCGGGCCCGTCGCCGCGGTGTTGACCGCCGCGCCGAAGCCGCTCGGGACGGCGCAGCCGAGCAGCGCCGCCACCTCGGGCGGAACCCTCGGGTCGATCTTGACGACCTGGCGTTCCGGGATGACCACCTGTTCCGCGAGACCCC
Source organism: Spirillospora sp. (assembly GCA_036564055.1). Taxonomy (GTDB): domain Bacteria; phylum Actinomycetota; class Actinomycetes; order Streptosporangiales; family Streptosporangiaceae; genus Spirillospora. Next base: position 6,978 of record DATCLF010000227.1, on the reverse strand, counting down.
CGACGCCCAGCACCCGGTTGGCGGGACGGCCGTCGGCGAGCTGGACCGGCGGGTTCTGGGCGAGCTTGCGCGGGCACGCCGGCGCGCGTCCGGCGCGGCACTGCTTGCACTCGCCGCACGGCACCATGGGGGCCACGACGACGGTGTCGCCCGGGACGACGCCGGTCACCTCGTCCCCGGCCTCGCGGACCACACCCGTCACCTCGTGGCCGAGCAGGTAGGGGAAGGCGGTCCCCGAGGTGCCCTCCATGAAGTGCACGTCACTGTGGCACAGCCCGCAGGCGGTGACGTCGAGGAGCACCTCGTTCGGGCCGGGCCCGCGCCCGGCGACGCGTTCGAGCGAGACGCGGTGGCCGGCCTCCAGCGCCACCGCCGCGCGGTACCCGGACGTCATCGGCTGCCTCCGTCCCGCGTCGCGTCGGCCGGAAGCCACGGCGGCCGCCTCTCGGGAGCGCTCTCCAGGATCACGGTCTTGAGCTCGGTGTACTCCTCGTGGCCGGCCCGTCCGAGCTCGCGTCCGAACCCGGAGGACTTGTAGCCGCCGACGGGTGCGTCGAGCGCCAGCGCGCCGTAGGAGTTGATCCAGAAGTAGCCGGTGCGGATGGCCCTCGCGGTCTCGACGGCGCGGGCGATGTCGCGGGTCCAGCAGCCGCCGGCGAGGCCGTAGCTGGAGTCGTTCGCGAGCCGCACGGCCTCCGCGTCGTCGCCGAACCGCTGCACCGCGAGGACCGGGCCGAACACCTCCTCGCACACCAGGTCGACGTCCGCCGCCCGGTCGGCCGGGACCTCGACGATCGTCGGCTGGAGGAAGGCCCCGCCGGGGTGCACGCCGGGCGGACGGTCGCCTCCCGTGACGAGCCGTGCGCCCGTGCGCGTCGCCTGGTCGACCATGCCGCGGACCCGCGTCACCTCCTGCCGGGAGATCAGCGCGCCGACGCGGTTGCGCTGGTCGAAGGGGTCTCCGACCGGGATGCGGGCGGCCCGGGAGGCCAGCTCCGCGATGAACTCGTCGGCCACCGCGTCCTGGACCAGGAGGCGCGAGCCGGAGAAGCAGCGCTGGCCGGCGTTGCGGAAGATCCCGGCGAGGGAGCCGTCCAGGGCGGCTTCGAGGTCGGCGTCGGCGAACACGATGTTCGCGGACTTGCCGCCGAGTTCCAGCAGCAGCCGGGTGGGGCCCGCGGCGGCGGCCGCCATCACCTGCCGTCCCACCGCCGAGCTGCCGGTGAACGAGATCAGGTCGACGCGCCGGTCCTGCAGGAGGGCCTGCCCGGCCGGGGCCTCGCCCTGCACCACCTGCAGCGCTCCCGCCGGCAGGCCCGCCTCCGTCATGAGCTCCGCGAAGACCGGCGGGGCCAGGGGGCTCTGCTCGGGGGCCTTCAGCACGATCGCGTTGCCCGCCGCCAGGGCGGGCCCGGCCTTCTGGGCCGAGAACATGAGGGGCGCGTTGAAGGGGATGATGGCGGCCACCACGCCGACCGGCTCGCGGAACGTCATCTTCCAGGCGGTGCCGTCCAGGGGGAGGGTGCTTCCCTCCAGGTTGGTCGCCCACGACGCGGAGCTGCGGAGCAGGGCGGCGGCCACCATGACGTCGGCGCGGCCCTCCGCCCAGGTCTTGCCGTTGTCGAGCACGACGAGGTGCGCCAGCCGGTCGACGGAGGCTTCCAGCAGGTCGGCGGCCCGGCGCAGGACCGCGGCCCGTTCGAGGGGCGGGGTGGCGGCCCAGGCGGGCTGGGCGCGGACCGCGCCGCCGACCGCCTCCTCGATCAGGGACGGCGCGGTGGCGCTGACCTGCGCCAGCGTCGAGCCGTCGCCGGGGTACAGGGTCGTCATGGGGTCGCCGGTGCCGTCCACCAGCCGTCCGTCGAGGAACGTGTGCCGTGCGGGCAGCCGGGCCGTGGAGATTCTGGCGGCCAGGTCGGCGGAGAGGGTCGTCGCGGTCACTGCGCCTCCCGTTCATGCGGCTCGGGTGCCGCCCTGTGGCCCGCCGAGGGTGGCGGAAGGCCACGATGCAGGAGTAGCGTACCCAGATAACAAATATAGGATCAACTGTCCGATAAACGGAAGATCAGGATGGACTACACCCGTCTCGGCAGGAGCGGCCTGCGCGTCAGCCGGATCTGTCTCGGCACCGACAACTTCGGGACCCAGACCACCGAGGAAGACTCCCACCGCATCCTGGACGCCGCGCTCGACCACGGAATCAACATGGTCGACACCTCCGACGCCTACGGATGGCGGTTCGGAGAGGGCTACACCGAGCAAATCATCGGCCGCTGGCTGAGCAAAGGCGGCGGACGGCGGGAGAAGACGGTCCTCGCCACCAAGCTGTACGGGGAGATGGCCGACTGGCCCAACAACGGCCGCCTGTCGGCGCTGCACATCCGCAGGGCCTGCGACGCGTCACTGCGGCGGCTCCAGACCGACTACATCGACATCTACCAGATGCACCACGTCGACCGGGACACGCCGGTCGAGGAGATCTGGTCGGCCATGGAGGTGCTGCGCGCCCAGGGCAAGATCGTCTATGTCGGTTCGTCCAACCACGCGGGATGGCACGTCGTCCGGCTGCAGGAGGAGGCGCGCCGCCGCCACAACCCGGGACTCGTCAGCGAGCAGTCGATCTACAGCCTCCTCGACCGGACGATCGAGCTGGAGGTGCTCCCGGCCTGCATCGAGTACGGCGTCGGGGTGCTGGCCTGGGCGCCGCTGAGCGCCGGGCTGCTGGGCGGCGTCCTGGAGAAGGAGCGCCGCAACCAGCTCGGCGTCCCGCTCAAGGGCGCGCGGATCGCCCCCCACCGCCAGGCGCGGCTCGCGAAACTCGAACGGCACCGGTCCGCGATCGAGGAGTACGAGAAGCTGTGCCGCGACATCGGGGCCGACCCCGCCCACGTCGCCCTGAGCTGGGTGCTCGGCCAGCCGGGCGTCGACGGCGCGATCGTGGGCCCGCGCAACCTCGACCAGCTCACCGGCGCGCTTGGCGGGCTGACGCTCCGCCTCGACGACGACGTGCTGGCCCGGCTCGACGAGATCTTCCCCGGGCCCGGTCCGGCCCCCGAGGCCTACGCCTGGTGAGGCGGGCGCAGGCCCCGGGGGCCTCCTCTCCGGCTCACCACATGGTCTGTTTGAGGTCGAGCAGCCGGTTCAGGCCGACCTTCTCCAGATAGCCCCGGTGTCCGTCGACCCCGCGGACGTAGTCGTCCAGGAACCTGTCGGTCTGCCCCTGCGCGGCCAGGTCGCGGTACTCCACGAGCGCCTCACGGTCGTAGTCGTAGTGCCCGGGAGAGGACGTCGGGTGCGCGCCGTACGGGGCGTGCGCGACGGCGTCGACGAGGGCGCCCGGGATGGACACGTGGCGCGGGTCCGGCGACGGAGCCGACGGGTCGAGGACGTCGTCGACGCTGACGATCACGTGGTCGGACGCCTTGGCCATGAGGTCCTCGAACCGCCGCTGGCCGAAGATCTGCACGTTGCCGCGCCGGTCGCCCACCTGGGCGTGGACGAGGCACACGTCGGCGCGCAGCGACGGGATCGTCGTCACGGTCTCGCCGGTATAGGGGTCGGTGGTGGACCTGATGAGCGGGTTCACCTTGGGCAGGTCGGTTCCCTCGTAGAGCGGGGGCAGCGCCACGAACGGCAACCGCGCCGCGCCGCCGCGCAGGCCGAACACGATCCACGCCTCGTCGCCCTCGATGATCTCGATCTCCTTGCGCTCCCCGGCCCTGCGGAAGTTGGGCGCGAAGCCGAGGAACTCCAGGCCCACGTAGCTCACGTGCAGCCGGGACACGCACCCGGCCGCGACGAGGACGTCGATGGCCGGTCCCGCGCTCGGCGTCGGGATGACCGTCAGGTCGCGGACGCCCTTGCGCACGAGGGCGTACACGAGCGCCATCGGGTTGTTGTGGGAGTGCGCGCCGCCCACCGCGACGGTGGCGCCGTCCTCGACGACGGCGACCGCCTCGTCGGGCGTCATGACCTTGCTCTTGATCGAAGCCGGCGAAGGCACGGACATCACTGGGGCTCCTGTCGGGTGGCGCCGGGCGAGACCGGCCGGGCCTCGCTCAGCTTCTTCAGTTCCGCACGACGGACCTTGCCGCCGTCGTCGACGGGGATGGCGGGGACGAACTCGACGATGCGGGGACGCTTGTGGCTCGCGAGCCGCTCGGCGCAGAAGTCGATCAGCTCCTCGGCGGTCAGGTCGGCGCCGTCGGCCTTCTCCACCAGGGCCTTGACGATCTCGCCGTACCGCGGGTCGGGCACGCCCACGACGCCCGCCCGGTTGACGCCGGGGCAGGACTGCACGACGGCCTCCACCTCGGCCGCGTACACGTTCTGCGACCCGGACCGGATGACGCCCTGTTTGCGGTCGACGAGGTAGACGTAGCCGCGTTCGTCCTGCCAGGCGAGGTCGCCCAGGGAGAGCCAGCCGTCGCGGATGGCGGCCCGGGTCTCCTCCGGCTGGCTCCAGTAGCCGGAGAAGGTGCTGGCGCTGGACAGCTGCAGCTCGCCCGTCTCGCCGCGCGGGACCTCCTCACCGTTCTCGTCGACGATGCGCACCCGCGCGTACGCCGCCGGGCGGCCCACCGACACGACCGGCGACGGGTTCTCGCGGGACAGCAGGAAGTCGTGGTCGTCGGGGGTCAGGAGGGTGGCGTAGCCCCCGGCCTCGGTGGCGCCCAGCCCCTGGTACATCCGGCAGCCGACGCCGTCGCGGACGGCCCGCACCACGTCCCACGAGATCGTGGCGCCGCCGTATCCGATGAGCTGGAGCGGCGAGGCGTCCCAGGGACCGTGTTCCTCGAGCTCCTTGGCGAGGTCGACGAGCATGGTCGGGACCAGGAAGGCGTGCGTCACGCCGTGCGCCTCGACGTCGGCGCGGAAGGCGGCCGCGTCGAAGCGGCGGCGGATGAGCAGGGGCACGGCGAGGTAGGTGGCGGCGGTGAGGTAGAAGGCGCCGACGCCGAGCGTCATGGGGACCGACAGGAACGTCGGACCGGTGCGCGGCACCTCCACCTCGATCAGGAAGTTGCTCACGCTGGCGAGCTGCTGCCGGTGGGTCGCCATGCAGCCCTTGGGCAGCCCCGTGGTCCCGCTGGTGTAGCGCAGCGAGCGCAGGTCGTCGCCCGTCCCGACCACGGGCGGGTCCTCGGTGCTGCTTCCCTTCGTCAGCTCGTGCAGTGGCTGCGCCCCCGGCAGGCCGTCTCCCACGTGGAAGACCTCGCGCACGGTGGGAGCGTCGGCCGCGGCCTCCACCGCGGGGCCGCTCTCGCAGATCACCGCGCTCGCGCCGGAGTGCTGCAGGATCCTGCGGATCTCGTGGACGGTGAGCTTGGGGTTGATCGCGACGCTGACGAGGTTGCACTTCCAGAGCGCGAAGTAGGTGATCGGGATGTCGCAGCCGTTGGTCAGCACGACCGCGACCCGCTCCTGCTCGCGGTAGCCCCGGGCGCGCAGCGCGTTGGCGAGCCTGTTCACCTCCGCGTCCAGCTCCGACCAGGTGAGCCGGCGGTGGTCCTCGATCAGCGCCGGCCGGTCGGCGAACTGGACGGCGTTGCGGCGCAGCAGGGACTCGATGCGCATCGTGCTACCTCCTCGCCCCGGCTTCCGGACCGGACGCGCCGGGCGTCTCCTGGGCCAGGACCCGCCGGACCAGCTCCGCCACCAGGTCCGGATGGGTCACGTGTGCGTTGTGGCCGACACCCTCAAGTATTTCGACCTTGCCCAAAATGCCCATGGACGACGGCGTCGCCATGCGGTCCCGGTCGCCGCAGGCCAGGGACACGGGAACACCGGCGTGCGCGACCTGGTCCGCGATCTGCTCCGGCGCCAGGGGCGGGACCAGCGCCGTGGCCGGGTCGTGGGCCAGGACGAACCCCTCGGGCGCCTCGCGGACGCCGGGGGCCAGCCGTTCCGGCGGGACCGGGCCCGGCGCCTCGGCGAGCCCGGACACGCGGGCGAAGCGGGCCAGGGCCTCGTCACGATCCGTCCAGGTCCTGGGCGGACGGGCCGCCCGCGCCGACCGCTGCGCCAGCTCCTCCTCGGTCCACTCGACCTTGACGGAGAACGCCAGCACCGCGCGCACGTCCAGACCGAAGATCGGGTTCGCGAGCGCGACGGCGATCAGGCCGCCCAGCGAGTGACCGACGAGGACGACCGGCTCGCGGGGCACCGTGCGGGCGGCGAGCGCGGCGGCGACGACACCCGTGGCGTAGCTCGGCAGCCGTCCCGAACGCCCGTGTCCCGGCAGATCCACCACGGTCCAGCCGACGTGCGGGGGAAGGTGGGGAAGCACGTCGTCCCAGACGGTCGCGCAGGCGCCGGAACCGTGCAGGAACACCAGGTGGGGACTCCGCTCCCCGTCCGGCTCTCCGTCCTGTCCGCCGTCCCGTCCGCCGCCGGTCTTCGCCCAGACCGACGGCCAGTCGACCTCAGGCATCGTTCCGGTCACCCCCCTCGCCGAGGAAGAAGTCGAGAAGAACCGCGGTGAACTCCTTCGCGCGCTCGATCTGCGGGTAGTGGCCCGCGCCGTCGATCACCCGGCCTCGCGCGCCGGGGACCGCGGCGACCAGCCGCTCCCAGGACTCGCGCGGCACCAGCCGGTCGTGCGAGCCCAGCAGGAACAGCGACGGCACCCGGACACCGTCGTAGGAGGGGGCCCGGCGTTCGGTCCGCTTCGCCGGCGCGCCGCCGGGATCGGGCCGTCGCAGCCGGACGCCGGCGGCGGCGCCGAACTCCCAGGCGCCGGGAAGGACGCAGAACTCGTGACGCCTGCGCAGGTACGCCTCGTCGTCCCGGAACGCCGGATCGGCGAACAACACCGACATGATCGGGCGCAGCCCCTCCAGCGAACCGTCGTAGCGGGTCAGCAGCTCGTGCTCCGGACCGCCCGGGGGATCCATGCCGATGCCGGCCACCGCCATCGCCTCGACCGGCCACGCCATCGGCGACGAGGCCGCGGCCGTGAGCAGGAGCCGTCCGCTC
>DATCLF010000226.1:0-14457 GCA_036564055.1 Spirillospora sp. | reverse complement strand
GTGTTCAGCAGGTCGTACCGCTCGGCGGTGCCGTCGAACATCGCCGCGACGTCGGCCGGATTCTTCTCGAGAGAGGCGCGGGTCATGCCCCCACCCTAGAAGGCGCGACATTCCTCACGACAACGGGCCCTTCGGCTAAGTGAGCGGCCCTGGGGCGAGGAGAACACGACACCCCTTCGCAACCGCCCGGCGGGCCCCTTCACCGGCCGGGACCTCCGCGGACGTCGGCCGTCCGCGAGGGTCAGGCGTCCTCCTTGGTGACCGCCCTGTGGAAACGTTCGCGCTGCGCCTTCATCCCGGACACGACCGCCGCCGACATCCGGTCCCGCTGCGCGGCCAGCACCACGTAACTGACGACACCGCTGATCAGCACCGCCAGCATCACCAGCAGGAACCCACGGGCCCCGAGCAACGCCAGCACCCCCGCGGTCGCCGCGAAAATCGCGACCCGCGCGACGGTGTAGACAATCACGGAACGCATGACGCTTGAAGAGTACCCCTTCCCCCAGGGGGCACCCCCTGGAACCCCCGTTGCGCGCGGGCGGTTCGGGCGGCCTCGGGCGCTGGGCGCCCTGCGGCCGCCCGAACCGCGGAGCGGGCTGAGGTCTTGTCCGTCGGCTGAGGTCCTGTCCAAGAAGCATCGTTCGGGCTCGCCCGCGTTCGTTCTGTCGCGCTGCCCATTCACTTCCTGGAGCATCCTGGTCCGAGGGAGCGACCTCCTGGAAACCCCGTTGTGTCTGTTCTGACCTGCGATTTTGTGGGTTCGAGGCTGGCGATATGTGGATGCTTCCCGGGTCTTTCTCAGGCGTTTCCGCCGGAGAGGATCGCGGCGTAGGTGTCGGCCCTGGGCAGCTCGTCCAGGTGGTAGAGGTAGGCGGCGGTCGCCACCGCGCCGCCGGGCTCAGCGACCAGGCGGGCCTCGCGGGCCAGGCGGCGGACCGTCGTCGTGATCTCTTCCTCGGAGACCGTGATCACGGCGTCGACGTGGGCGCGCATGTGGGCGAAGGGCAGGTCGCCGACCTGCTCGACGCGCAGGGCGTCGGCGACGGTGCGGCCCGTCTTCTCCGCGTCCCAGGCGACGGGGCGTCCCGCGGCCATCGAGTCGCGGGCGTCGGCGGCGAGCTCCGGCTCCACGCCGATGATCCTGGCCTCGGGGCGCAGCGCCTTGACGGCGGCGGCGACCCCCGCGATCAAACCGCCTCCGGAAACCGGGACGAGAATGACGTCCACGTCCGGGCGGTCCTGGACGATCTCCAGCCCGATGGTGCCCTGGCCTGCGATGACGCGGGCGTCGTCGTAGGGCGGGATCAGCGCGAAACCGTGGGCGTCGGCGAGCTTGGCGGCGGTCTCGGCACGGGCCTGCACGGAAGGCTCGACGTAGACGATCTCGGCGCCGAGCGCCATGCACGCCTCGACCTTCACGCCCGGCGTCGTGTGCGGCATGACGAGAACGGCCTTGATCCCGAGAGCGCGGGCGGCATAGGCGACGGCCCGCGCGTGGTTGCCGCTGGAATGGGTCACGACGCCGCGTTCCCGCTCGGCCTCCGGCAGCGACGCGATCGCGTTGTAGGCGCCGCGCAGTTTGAAAGCGCCGACCGGCTGCAGCGACTCCGTTTTCAGCAGGAGCGACGGCCCGGCGGCCGTCGCCGGCGCCGGATCGCGGGGAAAGGGCACCAGCGGCGTCCGGACCGCCACGCCCGCAATGCGTTCGGCGGCCCGCTCTATCTCCGGCAGCGACACGAGATCGGACATGTTCTGGGAGACTACTTCGCACGGCGGGAAGGAGCGGCCCGCGGCCCGTTCTGGACGTGACATGGCAGGTCAAACGGGGTCAACGTGCAAAGCGTTGCCGATGTCGCGGGTACCGAGCGTCATCGCTCCTGCTCGACGTACTACAGACCGTGATCTTTTCCGAAAACAAGGGAGAAATCGGTCTTGACCCGCCACACTGTTAAACAGTCCACCCGCGCCGAGAGCGGGACAAAGGGGGAGAGAAAACGTGGAGAGCACGAGCGAGCGCCTGCTGACCCCAGGAGAGGTCGCCGCCCTCTTCCGGGTCGACCCGAAGACGGTCACCCGGTGGGCCGCTGCGGGCCGGATCAGCAGCATCCGCACTCCGGGAGGCCACCGGCGCTTCCGGGAGTCCGAGGTGCACGCGCTGCTGCGCGGCGAGGAGCCCGTCGCCGAGCATTCGGCGCGCTGACTCCCGTCCCGGCCCGCCCGGCCTCAGCCGCCCGGATCGCCGCGCCCTGGTGGTCTTCCCCGGGGTGGTCTTCCCCGGGACCTCCAAGCCCGGGCGGCCGGGGCCGGCATCGACGTCCTGGGATGCCGTCGCCCGGCTACGTCTGGTCTCCGGCGTCACCCGCCTTCCACTCCTCGAACCTGCGGAGCAGGTCCGCGTCCTCGTCCCGCCAGCGGCGCCGCCTGTCCTGCAGTTCCTCCTCGGTGAGCGACTCGCGCAGGAGCCGTTCGTAGTCGGGGTCGTCCGGCCCGATCTCGACGTAGGCGTCGGCGATGATCCGGCCCTCGCCCGCTCCGGGGCCGGACTCGCCGGGGTCGGTCAGGACGCTGGTCGGAACCCGGAGCGTGCCGTCGGGGAGCCGGATCACGTACATCCTCGATCAGCCTCCTAGATTCCGAACCTGCGGTTGAAGAAGAGCATGACCTCCAGGGCGGTCCGGATATTGCCGCCGAGCATATCGACGAGGGCCGGGCGCTGCCGCGAGGAGATCGCGGCGAAGGCGTCCGCGAAGAACTCGCGACGGCCGAGCGCGCCCGGCTGGCGGTGGAAGTCGCTCGCCAGATGCGGCAGGCACTCCTCATACAGCCTGCGGAAGGCGGGGCTGTCGGACGTCCACTCGCCGTCGTCGCCGTCGATGTCGTCGAGCGCGTGCCCGACCTCGTGGAGCATGACGTCCGGGGTCGGGGACGGCCTGTCGCCGACGATGATCTTCCGGTCGCCGTAGGCGCCGGCGCAGACGTCCCAGGTGGCGCGGCCCGAGGGAAGCGGACGGTCGCGCAGGTGCCCCATGTCGTCGAGCTGGGGCACCCCGCCGGGGCCCACGTAGATCCCGTCGAGCCCGTTCGCGAGCTTCTCCTTCAGGGCGTCGGGCAGGGACGCGAGACTGTCCACCGCCCGGACCACCTCGGGCGGCGGAGGCCCCTCCCGGACGTCCCACTGCCGGTGGAGGACGTTCTCCAGGACGCCGCAGTGGCGGCGTCCGTCGGCGGCGTACGGCGCGCCGGGCGGGTGCGGTTCGACGCGCGGCCGGTCGTCCTCCAGCTCGAAGTCGCTCCACGAGTAGTCGCCGGAACGCGGCCGCGTGCGCCTGCGCCGCCCGAACCCGCCGGCGAGGCCGGCCGCGCCGTCGCCGCCGCGGTCCCCGGTGTCGGCGCCGAGCGCGTAGTCGTCGTCGCGGCCCGCCTTGCGGAACCGCCCGAACCTGTCGCGCGGCTGGTTGCTGCGCGGCCGCACCTGCCCCGAGTCCGGCGGCGAGGAGGAGTACGCGGAATCGGTCACGCGGCCCCGCAGGCCGCGCAGCGGCTCCCGGCTCCTCAGCTCCCGGGGCTTGCGGTGGACGCCTTTGAAGCGCATCGGGCTCCTCTGTCAACGGGCCCACGGGATTCACAGGCGACGCCTGCTTCAGTCCTTTGACGGACGGGCCCCGCAGGAAGGGTAAGCCCGAACCCGACTTGGCGTCATCCCTACGAGTCACGGATACCCTTTTGTCGTGGTACACGTGCTGGTAACGCTGCTTCTGGTGGGAGTCTGGCTCTACTGCGTCCTCGACGTGCTCCGCACCGACGCCTCCGAGATGCGGCACCTATCGAAGCGCGGCTGGTTCGCGGTCACCTTCTTCGGTTTCCTCATCGGTTCGGTGCTATGGCTCCTGGAGGGACGCGACCGCAACCGCATCGCCGTCTCCCAGACAGCGATGCCGGCGGGGCGGCGTTCGCAGGAGAACAGGCCCCGGGGCCCGGAGGACGACCCCGAGTTCCTGGCCGACCTGGAGCGCCGCATCCGCGGGGAGGACGCCTGAGGGGCGTCCTGGCACGGCTCGCGGCTCAGGCGTAGGAGTGCAGGCCCGAGAACATGTAGTTCACGCCGAAGAAGTTGAACAGCAGCGCCGCGAACGCGATCAGTGACAGCACCGCGGCCTTGCGGCCCCTCCACCCCGCCGTCGCGCGGGCGTGCAGGTAGGCGGCGTAGATGATCCAGGTGACGAAGGACCACACCTCCTTCGGGTCCCAGCCCCAGTAGCGGCCCCACGCCTGGTCGGCCCAGACGGCGCCCATGACGATCGCGGCCGTCCAGATCGGGAACCCGAACATCGTGACCCGCATCGCGAGACGGTCCAGGCTCTCGGCCGACGGGACGCGCGCCAGCACGCCGCCGTCCCCGGCGCCGCCCCTGGACTCGGCGCGGGACTTCAGCAGGTAGAGGATCGTGGCGGCGCCCGCGACGGTGAACGCGCCCGTCGCGATGATCGCCGCGGTGACGTGGATGGCGATCCAGTACGAGTTCAGCGCCGGGGTGACCGGGCCGACCGAGTCGTACAGCCAGATGTTCGCCACGCCCAGCGCGACGACGGCGGCCAGCATGACGAACGCGCCGAGGAACCGCGCCCCGTACCGGTACATCACGATCAGGAACGCGGTGACGGCGGCGAACGCGATGGCGGTGAGGAACTCGTACATGTTGCCCCACGGCCAGCGGGTCGCGGCCAGACCGCGCGTCACCATGACGCCGAGGTGGGCCGCCCAGCCGAGAAGGCTCATGAGGACCGCGAGGCGGACCCAGTCGATCTGCGGGCGCTCGTTCTCGCCGGCGTCCTCGTCGGCCTCGGACGACTCCGCGACCGCCGCGCCGGCCCCATCGTCGGCCCCATCGTCGAACGCCGCCTCGGCCGCTGTGTCCGCTTCTTCGTCGGCGGTTCCGGCGGCCGCGGCCACCAGGACCTTCGCCTCCGCCTTCTCTGCCCCCGCCTCTTGTGTCCGTGCCCGCTCGGCCGCCGTGCGCCGGCGGCCGAAGCCGAGGTCGACGGCGTAGGCGGCCAGCGCGACCACGTACAACACGACGGTGGTCAGCATGAGCTTGTCGCTCAGGTTCGCGAGGTCGGCGTCGGTCACCTCGTCACTCCTTCGCATCGGTCGCCGGGCCGGGCTCCCGGCCGGCGTCGGGCCCGTCGCCCGCGGACCCGTCGTCATCGGACGCGGAGGGCCCCTCGTCGGCGGGTTCGTCCCCGGGTTCGTCCGCGGACCGCTCGTCGCCGGATCGGTGCTCCGACCCGTCGTCTCCGCCGGATCCGCCGCGCGGACCGCCGAGCGCGGCCACGATCTCGTCGAACTCCGGCGTCGGGTTTCCCAGCGTGAGGCCCCCGACCTCGACCACGGTACGCCCGCCCTCCGCGGGGCTCGCACGGACCCACACCCTGCGCCGCCTCACCATGAAGGACGCGACGACGCCCAGCACCGCGAGGATCGCGGCGACCAGGGCCGGCATGCGTCCCGGGTCCCGGTGGACCGACAGGGTGACGTACTCCTCCAGCCCGTCGAACGTGATCGAGCCACCGCCGGGCAGCTTGAACGTCTCCCCGGGCTCCAGCAGCTTCTGCCCGTCCTCGACGGGGCGGAGGGTCTTGCCGACGCCCTCCAGCTTGTAGACCGACTGGGGGGTCCCGGAGTCCAGGCCGATGTCGCCCTTGAACGAGGTGATCGTGACGACGGGACGCAGCGGCGCGGGGAACGCCGAGACGATCCGCCGGCCGTCCTCGCTCGCCATCGCGGTCGGCCACAGGATCGCGTAGAAGGCGAGCTGGTCGGGCTGCGCGTCGGGCACTTTGATCACGCCCTCGGACGTCAGGTTCCGCTCCTCCATCGGCAGGAACGGGACCGCGTCCCGGAACGCGACGTCGCCGTTGCCGTCCCGGACGGTGAAGACCGGCGCGTACCCGTGGCCGAGCAGGTACACCTTCGCCCCGCCCACGCTCAGCGGATGGTTGATCCTGAGGTCGTGGCTCCGCTCCGGGGCGTCCGGGCCGGGGCGGTAGCGGACGTCGGCGCTGAACGCCGTGGCCTGGCCGCGCTTGTCCCCCTTGGTCTCGTACTCGGCCTTAAAGTCTTCGAGGGTCAGGGTGAACGGGGCGAGGTCGGCGTCGTCGAAGGATCGTCCCGGCGTGAACTCGTCGTACAGGCCTAGGGAGTTGGCGAACGTCTTGCCCTCGGTCAGCAGGACGTTGCCCTGGTAGCCGAACAGGTTGCCGACGCCGAGCGCGAACAGCAGCGCGAGCAGCGACAGGTGGAACAGCAGGTTGCCGGTCTCTCCGAGGTAGCCCTTCTCGGCGGACGCGGCGTCGCCCGAGACGTCCACGCGGAACCGCCGTCCGCGCAGCACCCGGCGCGCCTCGGCGAGGACGTCCTCGGGGGACGCGTCGGTCTCGAACCTCGCGGACTGCGGCAGGCGCCCGAGGTTGCGGGGCGCCGCCGGGGGCCGGGCCCGCATCGAGCGATAGTGCTGCACCGCCCGGGGGACGACGCATCCGGCGAGCGAGATGAACAGCAGGATGTAGATCGCCGCGAACCAGGGAGCGGCGAACACGTCGAACATCGACAGCCGGTCCAGCCACGGCCCGAGGGTCTCGTGCTCCCTCAGGTAGGCCTCGACCTTCTCCGGCGCCTGGCCCCGCTGCGGCAGCATCGACCCGGGCACCGCGCCGAGCGCGACCAGGAACAGCAGGATCAGCGCGGTGCGCATCGTGGTGAGCTGCCGCCAGGCCCACCGCAGCCAGCCGATCGGGCCGAGCCCGGCGGGGCGCGGCACCTCCTCGGAGGGCTCGGCGGACCGCCGAGCGGCGAAGGCGGGCGCGTCGGACTCCCGGGCCGCGTCGCCGCCGGCGCCGCCGGCCTCGCCCGTGCCGGTGACCGCGGTCGTCGCCCGGGTGTCGGTGTCCGTGCCCTGGAAGTCAGTCATCTCAAATCACCGGTTGGAAGCCGCTGATCCACGACTTCAGCTCGATGTTCAGTGCGCCCCACAGGCCGCTCACCAGCAGCACCCCGATGAGGACGAGCATGCCCCCGCCCGCCTTCATGACCAGGGGGTAGTGGCGCTTCACCGCGCCGAACGCGCCGAGCGCCCGGCGGTAGGCGAGGGCGGCGACCACGAACGGGAGCCCGAGGCCGGCGCAGTACGCGAGCGACAGCAGCGCGCCCCGCCCGGCGCTCGCCTCCGTGACGGCGAGGCTTTGCACGGCCCCGAGCGTCGGTCCGATGCACGGCGTCCAGCCAAGCCCGAACAGCACGCCGAGCAGCGGCGCGCCCGCGAGGCCCGCGGCCGGCGGCAGGCCCGGCTTCATCGTCCGCTGCAGCCCCGGGACGAACCCCATGAACGCCAGGCCGAACACGATCGTGACGACGCCGAGGACGCGGGTGATCGGCTCCTGGTACTCCAGCAGCAGGCGGCCCAGCCCCCCGAAGATCACGCCATAGCTCACGAACACCGCGCTGAACCCGGCGACGAACAGCAGGACGCCCGCGAGGAGCCGTCCCCGGCGCCGGTCGGCGAGGTCCGCGCCGGTCATCCCCGTCACGTACGACAGGTAGCCGGGGACCAGCGGCAGCACGCACGGCGAGGCGAACGAGACGAGCCCGGCGAGGGCCGCCAGTGGCGCCGCCGCCACCAGCGACCCGCTGACGACCGTCTCGTTGAGGGAGCTCACCGCTGCGCCGTGCTCATCGTTCGGCGGAGACCTTCGCGACCAGGGGTTCGAGCTTGGAGACCGTCGTCGCGCCGATGATGCGGGCGGCGACGCGGCCCCGCCGGTCGAGGACGAGGGTGCTCGGGATCGCGCTCGGCGGCACCTCGCGGAAGGCCAGCGTGACCCGGCCGTCGTCGTCGAACAGACTCGGGTAGCTGATCTTGAACTTGCGCTCGAACGCCTCGGCGTTGGGCTTGGAGTCCTTGAACGCGACGCCGAGGAACTCGACGCCCTCGTCCTTGTGCTCGGTGTAGACGTGCTGCAGCGACGGCGCCTCGCCGCGGCAGGGCGCGCACCAGGACGCCCAGAAGTTGACGACCACCACCTTGCCCCTGAGCTCGGAGAGCCGGAACGTCTTGCCGTCAAGGAGCTTCCCGGAGACGCCTTGGACGCTTCTGCGCTCGGCGGGCTTGTACTCGGTGACGTTGCCGTCGCCCGAGATGAACCGGTTGTCGTCGCCGCCCGGCCCGTTCTCCGCCGCACCGGTCCCGGCGCAGCCGGCCAGCAGCCCGCAGAGCACCGCGGCGGCGGCGACGCGCAGGGGAACGCGCAGTGGGGAGATTCGGGGGCTCAACGGACCCTCCTACTACTACAAGACGTAGTACACAACGTACCGGTGCCGTCAGGCGCCCGCGACACCGGGGGTCTTCGCGATCCCCGCCGCGGGCTCGTGGTAGGAGACCTCCACGAGCCGCTCGCCGGTGAACGTCAGGCTGGTGACGCTGGCCAGGGCGCACTGGCGCCGGTTCGGCAGGTGCCAGAGGCGGCGGCGCTCGGCGTGCAGCCGCAGGACCCAGATCGGGAGCTGGTGGCTGACGCAGACGGCCTCGCGTCCGCGCGCCGCCTCCCGCGCCCGGATCACGGCGGCGCGCATCCGGGCGGCGAGGTCCTTGTACGGCTCGCCCCACGACGGGCGGAACGGGTTGCGCAGGTGCCACCAGTGCTCGGGGCGGCGCAGCGACCCAGCCCCCACCCCGAACGTCAGACCCTCGAAGTGGTTGTCCGCCTCGACGAGACGATCGTCCACGGTCACGGGCAGGTCGAACGCCTCGGCGATCGGCTCGGCCGTCTCCAGGGCCCGTTCCAGCGGTGAGGAGAACAGGGCGGCGACGTCCCGGTCGGCGAACCACTTGGCGGCGGCCTTCGCCATGAGGACTCCGTCCTCGCTGAGGCGGTAGCCGGGCAGGCGCCCGTACAGGACGCCCTCGGGGTTGTGCACCTCACCGTGCCGCAGCAGGTGAACGATCGTCTTGTCAGTCATCGCGACGTCAGGGTACCCGTGCCGCTCCCGTCGCGGAGCATCGGTCCGCCTCCGGGCGGGGCTCAGCCGCGGCGGGTCGAGGTGACGAAGGCCGCGATCCGCGCGGCGGCACGGTCGAGCTCGGCCTTGGGGACCTGCACGCCCTTCAGCGCCTGGAGGTACCAGTATGTCAGCGCGGCGGTGCAGATCTTCTCGTAGGAGACCGTCGCGGTGCAGTTGATGGGCGACACGAGCCCTCTGTCGTCGAGGACGGCGAGCGTGGCCGCCACGTAGGGCGAGGGGGGACGCTCGTCGTCCTCCACCTCGGGTGCGAGCATCGCCCGGCGTTTCGGCGTCCCCGTGGGGAGGTCCTCGCGGTTCTCGAACGGGGACTCGCACTCGCCGAACCGGCCCCCGCCCTGCCGCCGCGCCTCCGGAGAGTCGGGGAAGTACGAGCAGAGCTGAAGGGTCGTCCCGGCGATCGACGCCTGCCACGGCGCGGTGACGTGCGCCGTCCGGTAGCTCCCGGCGCTGTTGATCCCGGCGTTGGCGCCGATCGACCCCGAGCAGGGCGTTCCGCGGGGCGCGACCAGCAGGCCCTGCTCGGTGCGGTACACGATCGCGTTGTCCGGCAGGTCGACCTGGGACGGCAGGGTCACCCGCGCGGGCCCGGTCGGGGTGATCTCCTCGCCGCCGGGTCCCTGGATCCCGCACGGGCGGACGTCCGCGACGGTGGCGGCGACCGGCGTCGACGTCGCCGTGGATGCGGGTCTCGGCTCCGGGTCCTCCCCGGTCACACGGGTGGTCACGACCACGCCGCCGATGACCAGGGCCGTCCCGACGGCGGCGGCCGTCAGCCCGGCGCCGCCGCCGAGCAGCGCCTTCACGCCCGAGGCGCCGGCGACCTTGCCGATCGCGGCCGCATGTCCGGCGGCGTGCCCCGCGGCCTGCCCGGCCGCCTGACCCGCGACCTGCCCGGCCGCCTGACCTGCGATCTGGCCGGCCGCCTGGCCCGCCGCCTGACCCGCGGCCTGGCCCGCGACCTGCCCGGCCGCCTGGCCCGCCGCCTGGCCCGCGGCGAGGCCGGCCGCCTGACCGCCCGCGACCCCGGACGCGGTCGCGGCGCCGCCGGGCATCAGCCACGCGGCGAGCGGGAAGAGCGAGGCGAGGGCCGCGGCGGCCCCGGACAGCGTCCGCACGCCGCGCGCCTCCCAGTCCGCGCCATAGGCCTTCCGTGCGATGCGCTCGAGTTCCTCGACGAACGCGTCGGCGCCCGGCGGACGTTCCTCCGGCCTCTTGGCCATCCCACGGGCCACCAGCGGCCGCAGCGGCTTCGGCACGGCCTCGACGGGAACGGGGGCGGTCAGGTGGGCCTGCATGAGCGCGACCCCCTTCTCCGTGTAGGGCCGCCGTCCGCTGACGCACTCCACGAACACGCAGGTGGCCGCGTACACGTCCGACGCGGGAGTGGCGACGTGCTCGCTCCACTGCTCCGGCGCCATGTAGTTGGGGGTGCCCGCGCCGGTCGCCTCCCGCCCGGCGGGAATGGCGATGCCGAAGTCGACGAGCCGGCTGCGCCCGTCCGCCGGGACGACGACGTTGGCGGGCTTGTAGTCGCGGTGGACGATCCCGACCGCGTGCGCGGCGGCGAGGCCCAGCAGCGACCCCTTGAGGACCGACAGGGCCGCCTCGGGGCCGAGCGCCCCGTACCGCTTCAGGATCTCGCGCAGGGAGACGCCGTCGACGGCCTCCATGACGAGGGCGGCGGTCTCCGGTCCCTCGACGAGCGCGAGAAGGCGGGCCACGTGCGGGCTGTCCACCCGCCGGAGCATCGTGGCCTCGTGCCTCAGGCGTTCGCGTTCCGCCTCGTCCGCCGCCGCGGTCAGATACTTGATCGCGACCGGGGCGCCCGACCGGTCGTCACGGGCGAGCACGACCCTGCCCTGGGAGCCCTCGCCGAGGGTGCGCATCTCCGTGTAGCCCTCGACCCGCCACCGCGTCCCGCCTTCGTCGGCCACCTGCCGTCCTCCCGTCCGCTCGCGATCGCCGAATCCATCGAAGGAGACGCGATGACGGCGCGTTTTGTTGGGACCTTCCACCCGGCACGCGTCCGCCCGCCCCTCCGGGCCCTGCCCATCTGACCGACCCATCTGACCGGCCCGTCGGACCGGCCGGTCCGACGGGCGGCCGGACGGGCCGTCAGACCGGTGCCGCCGTGCGGTCGGGCACGCCGACCGGGACGGCGGCGCGCAGCGCGGTGACGGCGGCGCGGATCGCCGGGCGGCGGGCGGCCTCCTCCCGCCACAGCGCGTAGACGCGGCGCATCAGCGGGTGGGCCAGCGGAACGATCGCCACCCCGGGCGGCACGTCGCAGCGGCCGAGCCGCGGCAGGATCGCGTTGCCGAACCCCGCCGCGACGAGCGACAGCTGCGAGGCGAACTCGTAGATCATGTGCTCGATGCGGGGCTCGCTGTCGACGGCGCGGAGGGTCCGCAGCAGCCAGTCGCAGCAGATGCTGTCCGGCGAGGAGCTGATCCACGGGTCGCCGGCCAGCTCCTTGAGGTCGATCGCGTCGCGCCCCGCGAGGGGGTGGTCCGCCGGCAGGGCGACGTCGGCGACGTCCTCGCAGATCACGCCCTTGTCCAGGCCTTCCGGCACGGGAAGCGGCTCGTTGTTCCAGTCCTGGACGACCGCCATGTCGAGGTCGCCGCGCGACACGAGCGGCATGCTCTGCAGCGGGTCCTCCTCCCGGACCATGACGCGCAGCTCGGGGTGCTCGGCGCGCAGGATCCGCAGCGCGGCCGGCATGAGGCCCCGCACCGCGGTGGGGAACGCGGCGACGGTCAGCTGCCCGACGGCGGAGCCGCGGTGCGCCTCCAGGTCCGCCTGCGCCTGCTCGACGAGCGACAGGATCTTCTCGGCGTGCGCGACGAGCAGCTCGGCGGCGTCGGTGAGCCGCACACCGCGCCCGTTGCGCTCCAGCAGCTTCGTGCCGGTCTCCCGCTCCAGCTTGGCGAGCTGCTGGGAGACGGCGGAGGTCGTCACGTGCAGGACGTCCGCGGCGGCACTGACCGAACCGTAGGTGGCGACGGAGTGCAGCGCACGCAGCCGTTCGAGATCAAGCATGAAGTGATACTAAAACGAATCCTGAAGAAATTCTCGCTTGCCCTAAAGCGAGTGGGTCACGACGATCGAATCCATGAGGCCGCGCCACGTTCTTCTCGCCACCCTGGTCGCCGCGATGTGGGGTTTCAATTTCGTCCCCATCAGAGTGGCGCTCGACGACTTTCCGCCGCTGCTGATGGGGGCGCTGCGCTTCGCGGCCGCGGCCGTGCCGGCCGTGTTCCTCGTGCGGCGGCCTCCGGTCCCGGCGCGCTGGCTCGTGCTCGTCGGCGTGCCGCTCGGCGTGGGACAGTTCGGCCTGCTCTTCCTCGGCATGTACATGGGCATGCCGGCGGGCCTGGCGTCGGTCGTCCTGCAGGTCCAGGCGATCTTCACGGCGCTGTTCGCGGCCCTGCTGCTGCGCGAGCACCTGGGCCCGCGCCAGATCGCGGGCATGGTCGTCGCGTTCGGCGGTGTCACGATCATCGGCGTGGCGCAGGCCGAGGGCGGCAGCCCGGTCGCGGCCTTCCTCGTGTGCCTGGGGGCCGCCGCGAGCTGGGGACTGGCGAACGTGGCGATGCGGAGGATGAACCGGGCGGCGCACGGGCCGGTCGACACGTTCGGGTTCATGGTGTGGATGTCGCTGGTGCCGCCGATCCCGCTGTACGCCCTCTCACTGATCTTCGAGGGGCCGGGGGCCCTCCCCGCCGCGGCGCGCGACGCGACGGTGGCCGGTGTCGCCTCGCTGGCGTTCGTCGCCTACGCCGCGACGCTCGGCGGGTTCGGGGTGTGGGGATGGCTCATCCGCCGCTATGAGGCCAGCACGGTCGCCATGTACTCGCTGCTCGTCCCCCCGTTCGGGCTGCTGTCGGCGGCCCTGCTGCTCGGCGAGCGGGTGGACGCGACGCGCCTCACCGGCGCGGTGCTGATCATCGCGGGCGTCGCGGCCGGCACCGTGCGGTTCTCACCACGCCCCGTCGTCCCCGTGCCCGAAGCGGTAGACCGGCCCTGAGTAGCCGTCGTCCCGGCGGGCCCGCCTGCCGCGGGCGCGCCGCCCGTGGCGCGGGAGCGGGATCCGGGGCGCGCTCCGCTCGGCGCCCACCCCGGTCAGGCTGCGGACCTCCATCTCCGCGAACTTCGCCTCGTCGCCGTCCCCGCTGAGCAGCGTCGCGACGATCCCGCAGAGGAACCCGAACGGGATCGACACGAGGCCCGGGTTGTTCAGCGGGAAGTAGGAGAAGTCGACGCCGGTGAACAACGACTGGGGCGAGCCCGACACCACCGGGGACAGCGCGGTGAGCAGGACGGCCGAGCCGAGCCCGCCGTAGACGGAGGCGAGCGCCCCGGCGGCGTTGAACCGCCTCCAGAAGAGACTGAACAGGATGGACGGCAGGTTGCCCGACGCCGCCATGGCGAACGCGAGGGCGACGAGGAAGGCCACGTTGAGCCGCTGCGCGAGGATGCCGAGCACGACGGCGGCGATGCCGATGACGAGGGCGACGGCGCGGGCGAAGCGCACCTCGTCGCGCTCGTTGACCTGTCCGCGGCGGCCGGAGTGGGCGTACAGGTCGTGGGCCGCGGACGACGCGGCGGCGAGCGTGAGCCCGGCGACCACGGCGAGGATGGTGGCGATCGCGACGGACGAGATGACCGCCAGCAGCACGATGCCGCCGATGTCCCCGAAGAACAGCTCTCCCACCTTCTCCGCGAGCTGCGGCACGGCGGTGTTGCCCGCGGAGTTCGTCCGGGCGATCTCGTCCGATCCCACCAGGGCCGCGGCGCCGAACCCGAGGACCAGGGTGAGCAGGTAGAACAGGCCGATGATCCCGATGGCCCACAGCACCGACCCGCGCGCCTCGCCCGCCGACGGCACCGTGTAGAAGCGGATCAGGACGTGCGGCAGGCCGGCGGTGCCGAGGACCAGCGCCAGCCCCAGGCTGATCAGGTCGAGCTTGCCGACGATGCCCTCCTCCTCGGTGGCGTAGCGCAGCCCCGGTTCGAGGAAGGCGTCGCCCTTGCCGCTCTGGTCGGCGGCCTCGCGCAGCATCTGCGAGAAGTCGAACCCGAACCAGGTCAGCACGAGCAGGGCGAGTAACGTGGTCCCCGCCGTCAGCAGGGCGGCCTTGACGATCTGCACCCACGTGGTGCCCTTCATCCCGCCGCCGGCCACGTAGACGACCATCAGGATGCCGACCAGCACGATCGTGGCCGCCCGCGCGTTCTCGCTCGTGAAGCCGAACAGCAGGGACACCAGCGCGCCCGCGCCGACCATCTGCGCGATCAGGTAGAAGATCGAGACGGTGATGGTCGAGATCCCTCCCGCGGTCCGGACCCGCCGTGAGGACGTCCGGAGCGCGGGCA
>DATCLF010000225.1:0-3173 GCA_036564055.1 Spirillospora sp. | reverse complement strand
CAGTCCACGTAGAGGCCGGCGAGCGCGTGCTTGACGCCGGGAAGGAGCCGACGGGGCGTGTGCGGGTCCGGGCGTAGTCCGCGGTCATGTCGAGGCATCTGCGGTCGGCGCCGGGGGTCCATGCGCGCAGCTCCGAGAAGGGGACGTCACGATCAGGTGAGGGTCCGCGGGGCAGGCCGAGCGCCCGGTCGCCGATGATCTGCTTCTGGATCTCGTCGGTGCCCCGGCGATGCGGGCGGACGGGGCGTCGAGGACGGCGGCGGCGAGCCGTTCCCCGTCCGGGTCGTCCGGCTCCCGGGCCAGCGCGGCGGGCCCGACGATCTCGGAGACGACGCCGCGGTCGGCCGGGGGGCGGATGCGGCGGCTCGGCGAGCCTTTCGGCCCGGTGGACCTCGGCGAGGCGGCGGCACGTGGCGGTCGCCGGCGATGCCGCGGGCGCGGGCCGACGCGGCGAGTGCGGCGTGGGAGGCCGGGTGGCCGTGGTCGGCGTCGTCGTCCGGTGACGATGGCCGCGCGCCCCGTGCACGGGTCGTTCGTTCGTCCTGCCTTCCCGACAGGCGGTCCCGGCGCGGATCGGCCCGAGTGGTCCGCGCCGGGACGGGGTCATGCCTCCCCGCAGACCACGGACCAGGCGTCGCCGTCCGCCGCGCAGTTCTTCCGCGGCGGGGGGCGGGGTTGCATGGGACGGCCTCATGACGCGGCGCCTCCGCCGGTCTGGGCGGCGACCTGCGCGTCACGGTCGGGCTTGCCGACGTTGGTGAGGGGGATCTGATCCACGATGACCACCTCGTCGGGGCGTTCGGGTGCGGCCGTCTTCTCTTCCGGCGGTACCGCTGGACATCCTCGGACGTGCACGTGCCGGCGACGGCGCCGTCCGGCACCCCTGGGCAGGCTCGGATGGAGTTCTCGACGTCGGCGGGATGGATGTCGAAGCCGCCCCCGGTGATCAGCTTCTTGCGACGGCCGACCCGTCACGCAGGCCGAAGTCAGCGTGCGGAAGCATCGGCGCAAGGGGCGCGCAGACCCACGGCTTCTGTCGGCGAAGTGATCCGGCCGCCGGCACCACAGGTGCCTTCGCTGGTTCATGCCGTGAACTGTTTCACGAGCCTTCTTCACGCCACATTTCCAGACGGGCGTCTCTGGAGTTGTGGATGTGTTCGCGTGCGAGGCGGGCGGCGTCGTCTGCGCGGCCCTCGCGGATCGCGTCGACCAGCTTCTGGTGTTCGCCCAGTGCCAGTTCCCAGCTCTTGGCCTGGACGAGGGTCGAGGTCGCCGTGTGAACGAGCTGGGGGTTGAGGCGTTGCAGCAGGTCGGTCAGGACGTCGTTGTGCGCCGCGGCCCACACCGCCTCGTGGAAGCTGAGCCGGACGTTGGGACGGGAGCGGCCCTCGTCGATCGCCTGCTTGTGCTGTTCCACGAGCTCGTCGAGCACCGCCAGGTCCGGCTCGTAGCGGAGGCCGGCCGCCTGGGCGGCCGCCTCCCCTTCGAGCAGCGCCCAGGCGTCGTAGACCTGAATGATCTCCCTGCGGCTCCGTTTGCGCACCTGCAGGCCCTGGGGGACGCGTTCGAGCAGACCGTCGTGTTCGAGCTTGCGGAGCGCGTCGCGCACCGGCATCCGGGACACGCCGAAATGTTCCCCGATCGCCGCCTGGTTCAGAACCGTGCCCGCGGAGATCTGGTTGCTCAGGATGGCCAGGCGCAGTTCTTCGTAGATCTCCTGTCCGGACCTGTTCTTCTTCCGCTGGGCGAGCTTGTCGTACATCTCAACCGGCCTTTCGTCTCGGCGCCATTCTCGTCACCAGATGGGGAAGGCGTCCCGAGGCGCCATGCCGAGTGCCAATGCGACCTGCAGTCTCAGCCTGGCCTTCACCGCGGGCAGATCACCGACCGGCACCACCCCCATGGCCGCGAGTTCTCCCTCTCCGCCGGGCCCCCCGTAGGTGTCCGTCAGCAGCGGCCCGGCCGGGCAGCGGCTGGCCAGGACCACCGGTACCCCAGTTTTGATCACGGACGCGAGACGGCCGGCGAAGGGGGGCGGGGTGTGGCCGCCGCCGGTCCCGGCGACGACCAGGCCCGAACTCGTCGCCGCCGCCGCTTCGCACAATGATCCGTCGTCCCCGGCCGTCACCCAGAGGAGGGGGACGCGGGTGCGTTCCAGCTCCGCGGCCGGGGGCATCCCGAGATGGTCCGTCCCCGGGCGGCCGGTACTGTACAGGATCGCCTTGCCCTCGCTCACCAGGCCGACGGGGCCGTGCCCGGGCGAGGCGAAGGCGTCGACCCTCGTGGTGTGGACCTTGGCGACGCGGCGCGCGAGGTGCAGTTCGTCCGCGAAGGCGACGACCGGGCCGAGGTCGCGCAGCCGGTCGTCGCAGGCCGCGACGACCGCGGCCCGGATGTTGGCCGCGCCGTCGGCTCCGGGCTGGGCGGGCAGCCGCATCGCCCCGGTCACCACGACCGGCACGGGCACCGACAGCGTCAGGGCGAGGAAGTAGGCCGTCTCTTCCAGGGTGTCGGTGCCGTGGAGGACGACGACGCCGTCGCAGCCCCGGGACACCTCCTCGGTGATCCGTGTGGCGAGGGTGAGCATGTTGCCCGGTGTCATGGCCCGTCCCGGGATGCGGTCGACCTCGATGGGACGCAGCTCGACCGAGTCGTCCAGGTCGCGGTAGAAGGCCGTGAGGTCGGTGCCCGAAAGCCCGCCGCCGTGGCGACGGCGAGCGTCGGCGACCGCGGAGATCGTGCCTCCGGTGGCGAAGACGGCGATCGTGCGGCGCTCGGTCATGCTCTCACCCCCGCGGTCTGCCGCGATTCGTCCCGCGCGTCTGCGCGCCGGCTGCGGATGAGGGAGCCGCTGTGCCGCCCGGGTACCAGTTCACCGTCCCTCATCAGCGGCCGGCCGCGCAGGATCGACGCGACGGCGACGCCTCGGCCCTGGTGGCCGTGGAAGACGCTGCGCCGGTGCAGCGTGTGCAGCGCGGCCTCGTCGATGGTGAAGGGACGTTCCGGGTCCACGAGCGTGAGGTCGGCGTCGTGGCCCACCTGGATCCTGCCCTTGCGGTGGGCGATCCCGTACAGGTCGGCGGTGTTCTCCGACAGCACCCGCGCCACCTGCCTGGGATCGAGGACGCCCCGGCTCATGGCGTCGAGGACGAGCGGAACGATGGTCTCCACAC